>DLVV01000096.1:7102-18823 GCA_003445035.1 Planctomycetaceae bacterium
TTCTTTTCGGCTTTCTTGTCAGCCTTCTTGGCGTCCTTCTTGGCGTCCTGGGCCACGGCAGCCAGCGGTCCGCCAGCCAAAAGTGCCAGTGTCAAGAGTGCGATCAAGCTCCGCATGCCAGTCTCCTTCGCGATCATCCCGAAGATGTTTGTGGTATTTCCATAGTTCGTACACGAGCGGCCATGGCTCGCGACGACGCGTTGGATTGTACCACCACGATGGTCGGTACGGAAAGCAAGCGGCCATCGCCAGCGATCCGGATCTGGTCTCGCCCCGGTTGGTTCAATGGACTACCTTTCCGCCGCCCGCAGCCGTTTCGAGTTCGCCCGATGTCGACGGTTTCCGTTTCTCGACCAACTTTCTCGCCGATTCACCGGCTGGGCGCCCTGGTCCTGGCTCGGATCGAATCGGTTGGCGACTTTTCGCTGTTTGCCATCGGTGTTCTGGGCCAGCTGGTGTCAGGGCGGCCGCGTCGCCGTGTGCTGCTGGAAACGATGTACGTCGTTGGGGTGGGCAGTATTCCGGTCGTGGTTGTGACCGGTGTGTTCATCGGAATGGTCCTGGCGGTCCAGGGCTACGATTCGTTCCACCACCTGGGCATGGAAACCCGGATCGGTTCGGTGATCAATGTCTCGCTGGTCAAGGAACTCGGTCCGGTGTTGGCCGCGACGATGCTGGCCGGCCGAGTGGGCAGTGCGATGGCTGCCGAACTGGGCACGATGCGGGTGACCGAACAGATCGATGCGATCCGTGCCCTGGGAGCCAACCCGGTTGGCCAACTTGTCGTCCCGCGTTTTCTGGCCTGCTTCCTGCTGATTCCCGTGTTGACGATCGTGGCCGACACCGTCGGGATTGTCGGTGGCTGGCTGTTTTCGACCCAGGCCCTGGACGTCAACAGCCACTTCTACTGGGCTCACAGCCGCGCCTTCGTGACCGCTTTCGATGTGGCCACCGGATTGATCAAGAGCGTCTTCTTCGGCGGGGCGATCGCCCTGGTCGCCTGTTACCACGGGTTTCACTGCCGGGCCGGTGCCAAGGGCGTCGGGAGGGCGGCGACCGTGTCGTTTGTCGTCTCGTTTGTCGCGATCCTGGCCCTGGATTTCTTTCTCGGCCTGTTGCTCAACACCAGCTACCGACTTGCCTATCCGCAGTTGCCGTCGTTGCTGTAAACGCCGGCCACCCCGACCGTTTTCCATAAGAATCACCTGGTGTCGACTCCCGACTTGAACCCAGATCCAGGCTCACCGACGGTCATCGAACCGGTGTCGTTGCGCGATGTCGGACGTCGATTTGGGAGCCAGCAAGTGTTGCGGAACCTGACGCTGAGCGTCCGCAGTGGAGAGACGCTGGTGGTGATTGGCGAGAGTGGTTGCGGGAAAAGCGTCACGTTGAAGTTGATGATCTCGCTGCTGGATGCGACTTCCGGTGAAGTGCACTGGGAGGGGCACCACGTGGCCGGGCTGTCCCGGGCCGAACGGGATCGTCATCGCCTGCGGTTCGGATACCTGTTCCAGAACTCGGCCCTGTTCGACAGTTTTGATGTGTTCGAGAACGTCGCTTACGGTTTGCGGGAGTCCGGAGGCCGGAGCGAGGCGGACATCCGGGCGGTGGTGGTCGAGCGTCTGGAAGAAGTGGGCCTGGAGGCCGAGATTTGTTCGAAGAAGCCGGCCGAACTCTCGGGCGGAATGCGGAAGCGGGTGGCGTTGGCCCGTGCACTGGCACTGGAGCCGGCGGTGATGCTCTACGACGAACCGACCACCGGACTCGACCCGGTGATGACCGGCGTGATCAACCGCCTGATCTGCCAGGTTCGCCGGCGTCGTTCGGTGACCAGTGTCGTCGTGACACATGATCTCTCGACGGTGCGGGCCGTGGCCGACCGGGTGGTGATGCTCGAGCCGGTCTCTCGACTGGCTCCCGACGAACCACAGGCCATCTTCTCGGGGACCGTTGCCGAGGCCTTTGCGTCGAATGACTTGCGGGTGGCGGCCTTCATGCAAGGCGGTGACGCGTCGTGGGAAAGGGAAGCGGGATGACCGAGCGACAGCTGCAGTTTCGGGTTGGACTGGTGGTGATCATCGCCGGCGTCTGTGCCGCGGTGATGATCTTCCAGTTCGGCGAATTCGGAGCGTTCTGGCGGAAACCGGTCACCGTGGCGGTGCATTTCAGTTCGGCTGCGGGCGTGCAGCCGGGTGGGCCTGTCGAGATGAACGGAGTGACGATTGGTTCGGTCCGAAACGTGTCGATCGATCGCAAGCGGGGTGGGGCACGGGTGATCGTGGACCTCGAACCGAAATTCGACATCCGCACCGATGCGCGGCCACGCCTGGTTCAGTCGCTGTTTGGAGACACGACGGTGGAGTTCACCGCCGGCGGGCGGGGGAGGCCGGTCCGCACCGGTGACCGGCTTGACGGCGACCTCCCGGTCGATCCCCTGCAGATGGTGGCGAAGCTCGACGAACAACTCCGCCACACGATGGCCTCGTTCGAGGAGACCAGCGGCCAGTGGTCGGAGGTGGCCAAGAACATCAACGGCCTGGTTGGGGGACGGCGGGGCGAGTTGGAGCGGGCCGTCAGTCAGTCGGCCGAAGCGCTCCAGCAGTTCTCGCGGACGATGTCCACGGCCAATGACCTGTTCTCCAACGCCAACCAGGTTCTTGGCGATCCGAAGCAGCAGCAGAATCTTCGTCGGTCGCTCGATGCGTTGCCACGATTGGTCGGCGAAACCGAATTGACCTTGCGTACGGTCCGCAAGACCGTGCTGACGGTGAACACGAATCTCGAGAACCTCCAGGGGGTGACCGATCCACTCGCGAGGCGAGGCGGATCGATTGTCGGACGGCTTGACAAGACTCTCGGCAATCTTGAATTGCTCACCACCGACCTGGCACGGTTCTCCCGGACGATCAACACTCCCGACGGGTCGTTGACTCGCCTGGCCCGTGACCCTGCCCTGTATCGCAACCTCAACGGGTCGGCCAGTTCGCTGTCGGTGTTGCTGAAGAACCTCGAGCCGGTCATCCGCGACCTGAGGATCTTCAGTGACAAGGTGGCGCGTCACCCCGAGTTGCTTGGCGTAGGGGGGGTGTTGAAGGGCAGTGCCGGGGTGAAGGAAGTGCCCCGCTCAGCACAGTCGCCGACGCGACCGAAGCGGTGAGTCAGTTCCCGATCCTTGCCTCGTTCCGCAGCGAGTTGGCGCGGTCGATGAGCTCGTTCTGAGGAACGACCACCTGCGGCTGCAGCGTGAATCTCATCTCGCGACGATCCGAGACGCTGCCGGGCGAAAGATTGTCGGAGAAGAAGTCGAGAGGAGGCAGTTGGTACCACGGCGGTGCCAGGGGGACCTTGAACGTCTGCGTCTCGAAACCCGGCTTGACCAGCCGGACCTCACGGGTGGCGTAGTAGGTGAAGTCGACCGCCGTCGGGGTGAACCCGGCTTCCTTGCCGTCAACAAACACCTGGGCGCCGGTCGGCTGGCTGCGGATCGTCAACCGGCGGTGAACGCATCCGGATGAGGCGACGATTGCCAGCGAGGCAAGCAGCAGGATATTTCGGCAGAACGGCGTCACGGGCCGGGCTCCAGCGTGTCTGGGCGGGGCGGGATGATAGTGCGGGACCCCTTGAAGCGGCAAGACCGTTCGGCGGGCACGGCTGCCCTCTTGCCGCCACCTTTAACCGGATGATAGACTCGCCCGGCAATTCCGCCCCGCCGCCCGTGAACAAGGAGGTCACGATGGTCCTGGCCCGATCGATTCGGCGCAAGCTGATCGTGGGGCTCGCCCTGGTGCTGGTGATGATGGCCACGCTGTCGATCAGTGGGCTGGGAGGACTGTGGTCCTACCGGCAAGCGGTTCGCGAACTGAACTTCAGTGTCTTCGAGGCTCCCGACCGTGAGCGGCTCGAAGCCGAACTCGCGGCGCTGGCGACCCCGTTGCTCGATGACGGCCTGGCCGTCTCGCGTCAGGATCTCGTTGAGCGTCATCGGGAGGCGGTCGAGGCGTTGTCCGTGTACCGGACGCGGTGGGGCCGGTTGGCCCCGTCGCCGGCGACGCGGGCCAACCGGTCGGTGTCGCAGCAGTTGCTCGCGCAGCTTCAGCGTCAGTTGGAGAAGACGGGCCGGACACTGGCGGGAACCGGGAGGCTGGAGGCGGCGGTGAGACGCGACCTTCGGGTTCAAGTGGCTGGGAGCCTGAGGACGGCCAGGTCGCTGCCGGATCCGCGGACGGGCTT
This sequence comes from Planctomycetaceae bacterium, assembly GCA_003445035.1. Lineage (GTDB taxonomy): Bacteria > Planctomycetota > Planctomycetia > Planctomycetales > Planctomycetaceae > UBA8437. The sequence goes on from DLVV01000096.1 coordinate 11,333, forward strand.
GACCGGTCGATTGCGGGCGGCCGACCGGGAACTGGCGTCGCGGACTCGCTGGCTGGTCGGGTCGACCATTGCTGCGGCGCTGTTGTTTGTCACTTTTGTGCATGCCGGATATCGCTGGGTCTTCCAGCCGATCCGGGCGCTGCACGAAGGGGCACGGCGGGTGGCACAGGGGGACCTGGATTACCGTGTCGAGTTGTCGACGCGGGACGAGATGGCCGAGCTGGCCGAGTCGTTCAACCAGATGACCGACCGGTTTCGCGATATCCGGGACGATCTGGATGGACAGGTTCGTGATCGTTCGCGTCAACTTGTCCGCTCGGAACGGCTCGCCGGCGTGGGTTTCCTGGCGGCCGGTGTGGCTCACGAGATCAACAACCCACTGGCAGCAATTGCGATGGCCGGCGAGAGCCTGCAGGAACGACTCGAGGCACTGCTGGGGCAGGCGGCGCCGGACGAGCAGTCGGTGATCCGGCAGTACGCCGAGATGATCGGTCGCGAGGCGTTCCGGTGCCAGGAGATCACCGCCCGGCTGTTGGATTTTTCGAGAGGTCAGGACACCTCTCGGGCGCCCCACGACCTGGGCAAACTGGTCAACGAGGTGCTGGCCCTGGTGGGGCACATGAGTCGGTTCCGCAATCGCACGATCACGTTCAACGTCCGGGGACCGTGCCCGCTGGAGATCAACGGGCCGCAGATCAAGCAGGTGGTCCTCAACCTGGTCGCCAACGCGCTGGAATCGACCGGCGAGACCGGGCGGTTGGACATCGACCTGGTCAACCAGACCGATCACGTCGTTCTGAACTTCTCTGATGACGGATGCGGGATGACGACCGAGACGATCGAGAACCTGTTCGAACCGTTCTTCACGACAAAGTCCACGGGGCAGGGGACCGGCCTGGGCCTTTCCATCAGCCATCGGATCATCAGCGACCACGGCGGGACGATCGAGGCGACCAGTGACGGACCGGACCTGGGCAGCCAGTTTCGCCTGCAGTTGCCGCGTCGACCCGAGGGGGCCGAATCGGACTGGGTGGGAGCTCCGTCGAGAGAGGCGGACGAGGTCGATCAAAAAGCGTCGACAAGAACAATTGAGACCGGTGGAGAATTCTGGTAAGAGGGACGCCTTGACGCGGTCACGGTGGACCTCGAGCATCGGTCTCCACGAGAAACCAGGGAGTGGGCAACGGCGTGGACAGCAAGGACGCTGGCGAACAAGCAGTGGTGAACCCGTTGCGGGTGCTGTTTGTCGACGACGAGGCACCGATCCGGGAGGTGATGTGGATCGAGTTGCCGCGAATGGGTCACGAGGTGACCGTTTGCGAGGATGGCGAGACGGCTCTTGAGGCGCTGGTCGATCATCATTTTGATGCGGCGATCGTCGACCTGAAGATGCCGGGCATTTCCGGCTGGGAAGTCACCGACCACATCAAGCAGGTGTCCCCCGAGACGTTCGTGATCATCCACACCGGTCATGGTGACATGCACCAGGCGATCGAAGCCGTTCGCCACCGCGCCAACGATTTCCTCAACAAGCCCTGCAAGTTGGTCGATATCCAGCGGGCACTGGCCCGGGCTGCCCAGTGGCGGCAGCAGAGTCGCAAGACCCAGGCGCTGGAGACCCGGCTGAAGGCGATCGAGGGCTCGACCGAACTCGTGGGCCGCACGCCGGCGATGGAACAGGTGGCGACGCTGATCGAACGCGTGGCACCGACTGCTTCGAGTGTTCTGGTGCTGGGCGAGACCGGGACCGGAAAGGAACTGGTCGCTCGTCGGGTCCACGAATTGAGTGCCCGTAGCGAGATGCCGTTTGTTCCGGTCAACTGTGGCGCGTTGCCCGAACACCTGGTGGAGAGTGAGTTCTTCGGGCACCGCAAGGGAGCCTTCACCGGAGCCGACCGATCGCGGACGGGTTTGTTCGAGGTCGCCCACGGTGGCACGTTGTTCCTCGATGAACTCGGGGAACTCGACAAGCCGATGCAGGTCAAGCTGCTGAGATTTCTCGAGTCGGGCGAAATCCGCCGCGTGGGTGAGAACGAGCCGATTCACGTTGATGTGCGAATCGTCTGTGCGACCAACGGCGACCTGGCCGAAATGGTTGCCGCCGGCGGATTCCGCGAGGATCTTTATTTCCGGGTCAACACGTTCGAGATTCCTCTGCCGCCGTTGCGGGACCGCAAGCCGGACCTGCCCCTGCTGGCCGCCGCGCTGTTGGCGAGGGCCAGGAAACGCCCGGTCGATGACGACGACGAAGAGTTGTCGGCAGAGGTGCTGGCCGGGCTGGCGGACCATGACTGGCCGGGTAATGTTCGCGAACTGGCCAACGCGATTGAACACGCAGTGATCATGGCCGGTGACCGCCCGGTCGCCGTCGAACATCTGCCTCAGCAACTGGCCACCAGCCAGCCCGGGATCGTCTCGACGTTTGTCATGCCAAGTGGGGCGATGACTCTGCGCGAGGTCGAACGCCAGATCGTGCTCGGCGTGCTCGAAAAACACAGCGGTGACAAGCGAGTGGCCGCCGAAGAGCTCGGCATCGCCTTGAAGACGATGTACAACAAGTTGAACCAGTACAACGCCAGCGCCGTCGACGAGTCGCCGGAAATTGTCTCGACCGATTGACGCCGCGGATCACATGGGTGCTCGACGATGACCACCGTCCTGGCGATCCACGCTCATCCGGATGACATCGAGTTCCAGTGCGCCGGCACGCTGTTGAGGCTGGCCGAGGGGGGCGTCGAGGTCCATGTGGCCACGATGACACCCGGGGACTGCGGAAGCGCTGAGTTGTCGGCCGACGAGATCGCCGATGTGCGGCGGTCCGAGGCGGCTCGGGCGGCCTCTCTGCTGGGTGCCGAATACCATTGCCTGGAGTTCCGGGATCTCTCGATCTGCTTCGACAACCCCTCGCGGAGACGGGTGACCGAGTGCCTGCGTCTTGTCCGGCCCGACATCGTGCTGACGGCTCCGCCGGTGGATTACATGCCCGATCACGAGGTGACCAGCCTGCTGGTCCGTGACGCCTGTTTCAATGCCCCGATCCCCAACTACTCGACCGGTGCGGATGATCCCGCCGATCCGATCGACGCGATCCCTCACCTGTACTACGTCGATGCGGTAGAAGGGGTGGACTGGTACGGTGAGCCGCAGCCAGCGGGATTCATTGTCGATATCAGCGGCGTGTTTGAACGGAAGCTCGAGATGCTGGCGTGTCATGAGTCACAACGGGGCTGGCTGCTGAAACAGCACGGCATGGACGAGTACCTGGAGAGTTGCCGGAGGTGGGGAGGCGAGAGGGGGACCGAGATTGGCGTGGCCTACGGCGAGGCGTTCCGGCAGCACTGTGGGCACCCTTATCCCGGTGACGACCGATTGGGACAACTGCTGTCGACGCCGGCCGAGTGACCTCGACATCGGCCACGTGATGGGTCAGAATCGGGCCGAAGTCAGAAGCCGGCTGGTCGGCTGGACGACCGATGGGGATGGAGCACGACACCGATGACCGACGACGCCACTGCCGCCGACCCGATCTTCAGCGCGGCCGAGGTCCAGGCGTTTGAAGAGTCCGACAAGAGTGTGGGGAAAGCGATCGGACTGATGCTGGCCGCCCTGTTCAGCCTGTTCGTTCCCCTGATGCTCAGTTTCTGGCTGGGGGTCGGCACCACGACGTCGGTGGTTGAGGGCGAGACGGACGACGCGGCGGCCACGGTGGATGGCGACCGGCACCCCGATTCGGCGCACAAGCACGACTAGCCGCCGTCGATGGCGACCGTGTTGTTGGCGGATTCCGCTCCGGAAAGTCTCTGTCTTGCTGTCTCGGCCCACGGGCCGCGATTGTCGAACGTGAGATAGCGTTCCCAATGAGAGGTCGCCTCGTCGGTACGACCGAGTCCGTGCAGGATCTCGCCCTTGTGCCAGTGCGCGTCGGGGAAGTCCGGGTGCACCTCCAGGGCCACTTCAAACGCGTCGAGTGCAGACTCGTGTTCGCCCAGTTCAGCATGCAGGCAGCCCAGTTGGGTCCAGGCCTCGATGTAACCGTGGTCGTGTTCGACGGCCGCGTGGTAGCGTTCCAGTGCCGCCCGTGACCGACCGCAGCGATAGAGGGCTTCGGCAAGGTGGAAATGGGCTTCCGCTTCGTCGGGACGGTCCATCAGGCACATTCGGAATGCCTCGATCGACTCCTCGGCCTCATCCTGCTCGAGCAGTTCCCGGCCCTGGTCGAACCAGTCACGGAACCCCCAGTGCTCGTGCGGCCGACTGGGAGTCCAGTCGGTCATCGGCAGCCGACTGCGGGCCTCGCTCGCATGTTTGGCTGTCGGTTGCGGGTCGTCATCGAATCCCAGCAGTCGTTGGCCGCTGGCCGGTTCGATCAACCCGTGTTGGTCCCGGAAGACGATTCGTGAATCGTGGGCGAGCATCTCGAGCTGGTCGATCGAACGTTGGCCGTTGCGGAAAAGCGGGGCAAGTTGTCCGAGGCTTTTTTCGATCTCTCTCCGTGGCACGCCCTGGGCCAGCAGTTCACTGAGCCGCCTGGCGCTGGCGACGTCCTGAAACGAGAAATACGGAAGGCGGTGGACGCGGCGGAGCGGTGTGATCAGTCCGGCACGATCCCAGCGACGGATCAGGTGAACAGACACTCCCAGCAGGTTGCTGAGCATCGCGGGCGTGTAGGCCTTGTGGATCTCGGTTCGCGTCTCGTCCAGCCCCAGCAGATGCAGCCACTCGGACTCGGTGATGGTTCTCAGTGGCAGCCCCTGGCGGGCCAGTTCGTTGGCGTTCTGCCACTTGACCGACGGTTGACCGTTGGCTTCCAGTGGCCAGCCTTCTTCGCCGACGACCAGCATCGTGGTCTGGCGGTTGACGTGTTGCGTCGAGGTGCCGCCGTGGTCGGCGACCAATTCCATCGCTTCGGCGTGTGTCATCGACGCCAGGACCCCGGTGAAGGCCACTTGCTCGGCTTGCAGGCAGGGTGAGCCGGCCAGCGGGGCAGGGGAGGGCGTGGGGGCGGACTCTGGTCTGTTTTCGGTCACTGCCTGGGCGACGGCAAAGGGGTTGAGAGAGACGATAGTGGCAAAACGCTGCGGCGAGGTCTATAAACAGTCGGTCCCGAGTGAAAGGATGGATCCGCGGGGAGCTGAAAGTCGTTCGCGCGAGACGAGGCTCGCAGATCCGGTGCGGCAATTCAAGTTGATCGGGCCGACCCAGTTGAGGACGGCCGGGGAAGGGAGTCCGGCGAGCGATGAGTGATCTTCAGCAGATGGATTCGGCGGTCTGGGATGCGATACAGGCTGAACGCGTCCGGCAGACCGACGGGCTCGAGTTGATCGCTTCGGAGAACTACACCAGTGCCGCGGTGATCGAGGCGGCCGGCAGCGTGCTGACCAACAAGTACGCCGAGGGGTATCCCGGGCGGCGGTACTATGGCGGCTGCCAGCACGTCGACGACGTCGAGAGACTGGCGAGGGACCGGGCCTGCGAGTTGTTCGGTGCCGAGCACGCCAACGTCCAACCGCACTCGGGCAGCCAGGCCAACATGTCGGTCTACCTGACCGAACTGGAACCTGGCGACTCCTACCTGGCGATGGACCTGGCCCACGGCGGACACCTGACTCACGGAATGCACCTGAATTTTTCGGGCCAGCTGTACAACGTGGCTCATTACGGTGTTCGCGAGGATGACCATCGGATCGATTATGACCAGGTTGCCTCGATGGCCCGCGAGTTGAAGCCCAAGATGATCGTCGCCGGCGCCAGTGCGTATCCCCGAGAGATCGACCACCCGAAGTTCGCCGAAATCGCTCGCGAAGTGGGAGCCCTGTTGATGGTCGACATGGCGCACTACGCGGGCTTGGTGGCTGCCGGTCTGCACAACAATCCCGTCGAGGTGGCCGACTACGTGACGTCAACCTCTCACAAGACTCTCCGCGGCCCGCGGGCGGGATTCGTGTTGACCCGCGAGGCGAATGCCCGGAACCTGGATCGCTCGATCTTTCCCGGCATGCAGGGTGGGCCGTTGTGCCACATCGTGGCCGGCAAGGCCGTCTGTTTTGGTGAAGCACTGGAGCCGTCCTTCCGTGAATACGCCCAGTCGGTCATCGACAATGCCCAGGTGCTGGCCGAAACGCTGGTGGCCGGCGGATTGCAACTGGCCAGTGGGGGAACCGACAACCACCTGATGCTGGCCGACGTCACGCCGGTTGGGCTGACCGGGAAGATTGCCGAGGAGTCGCTCGACCGAGCTGGTATCACGGTCAACAAGAACATGATTCCCTTCGACCAGCGGAAGCCGCTGGATCCCAGCGGGGTACGGATCGGCACCGCGGCGTTGACCACCCGCGGAATGGGCACCGACGAGATGAAGCGGGTCGGCGGCTGGATTCTGGAAGTGCTCGGGGCGGCGGACGACGAATCGGTCGGCGAAAAGGTGCGGAGTGAAATCGCGACCTTCTGCAGCGATTTCCCGGTTCCGGGGATTTCCTAGACGGCCGAATCAGTCGCTTCCCAGCACCTGCAGGTCGTCGATGGCGATGACCGAGTTGAGGCTGCCCGAGCGGAATCCCTCGAGGTCGATGGTCACGAAGGCGAAGCCCAGTTCGCGGAGCTTCGCGGTGATGGCCTGGCGATTGGATGTGTCCAGCATCCGGGGCAATTCGTCGACGGGAACCTCGATGCGAGCCAACTCGTTGGCTTCGTGCCGGACACGGAACTCGACCAGCCCGAACTCCTCGCGGAGGTACTTTTCGGCTTCGTCCACGCGTCGGACCCGTTCGGTTGTCACTCCGACCCCGTAGGCGATGCGGCTCGACAGGCAGGGCATCGCCGGCTTGTCCCAGACCGGCAGGTCCCAGTGACGGGCCAGGTCGCGGACGTCCTGTTTGTTCAGGCCGACATCCAGCAGTGGGCTGCGAACGGCGTGTTCACCGGCGGCAACCATCCCGGGCCGGTGGTCTCCCTGGTCGTCGACGTTGGCTCCGTTGGCGATGACATCGACGTCGAGTTGCGGAAGGATGTGCTCCAACTGCGTGTAAAGCTCGGTCTTGCAGAAGTAGCAGCGGTTGGGTTCGTTCTTCAGGTAGTCGGGATTGTCGAACTCGTCGGTTTCGATCACGACGTGGCGAATTCCGATCTGCCGGGCCAGCGTCTCGGCCTGCTCCCGTTCGCCACTGGCCAGGCTGGGGCTGACGGCCGTAACCGCTACCGCGTCGTCACCACAGGCCTCCTGGGCGGCCCGGGCCACCACGGTGCTGTCGACGCCGGCCGAAAAAGCCACCGCGACCCGGCCGTAGCCGGCCAACGTGGCCAGCAACGTCTCGAGCTTCTCTTGCAGGGCGGGGAGGAGAGCCTCAGTCATCGGTGGAGAAATCATCCTGGTAGGAGTTGCGATCGGATCTGCCTCGATGCTAGCACAGCTCCGAGGGTTGGCTCAACGACTTCCGGTCACTGAGTCCGATTCCGCGGCCGACGATGGGCCGGTCTTTACCGGCCTCGGTGATC
>DLVV01000096.1:19141-21022 GCA_003445035.1 Planctomycetaceae bacterium
CCTATACTGAAGTCACCGACAGGGATAGTCGGGGGCGTTTGAATGGACGGCATCCGTTGAGACGGTTGCCGTTGCTGGTCAACGGGGCATACGGGGCTACGGTGCCATGAAGGCAGGACGAGCGACCGGATTTCGGGTGTCGTTGGTGGCGACCACGCTGTTGGTGTTGGGCGTGATCGACCACGCGACTGCTGCACCGACCGCCACACAACGGCGGCAGTTGATTGCCGCTCGTCGCTCGATCACCCGGGCCAGCGGCCTGATCCGTCGCAAGAAGTTCAAGGATGCGGAGAAGTTGCTGGGCGAGGCGGAGGCGGCGATCAAGAAGGTGATCGAAGCGGCCGAGTTGAAGCCGAACGACCGTTCGGTCGCCGGCCTGCTGAAATTCCTCGAACTGCAGAAACGGCAGTTGGCACTGAAACGTGGTGACAAGCCGAAGCCGGCTTCAGCCAAGGCGGTGAGTTTCGTCAAGGACGTTGCCCCGATCCTGGCGTCGCGTTGTGGAACCTGCCATGGCAATCGCGCTTCGGGTCGACTGCGACTGGATACGTTTGCCGGCCTGGCCCGTGGAGGTCGCAGTGGACCGGCGGTCAAGGCGGGCAACCTCAAGGCCAGCCCGTTGTTGCTGAGGATCGCGGCACCCAATGCCGCACAGAGAATGCCCAAGAACGGTGCCGCCCTGACCCGTGAGCAGATCACCACGATCGCCGCCTGGGTCAGCCAGGGAGCGAAGTTTGACGGCAACGGAATGAACACACCACTGAAGAATCTGAAGTCGGCTGCTGCGGGAGCACCCAAGAACAAGCCCAAGCCGGGGACGGTCAAGATCGTCAAGGCGACCGGCAAGGAGAAGGTCTCGTTCGTCAAGGACGTGGCCCCGACACTGACCACGCTGTGCGCCACCTGCCATGGCGGCCGAAATGGGCGAGGGGGCTTTTCCCTGGCGACCTTCGAATCGCTGATGCGAGGCAGCGACAGCGGCCGGGTTGTCCTGCCGGGGAATCTGGACGGCAGTATCATCTGGCGACGGGTGGCGGCCCTGGACAAGGACAAGCAGAAGATGCCGCCGGGCAACCGCCGGATCACTCGCGAGTTCTTCAACAGCCTGCGGACGTGGATCCAGGAAGGGGCCAAGTTCGACGGCGAATCGGCGACAGTTGCCATGCGGTCGCTGGTTCCGACCGATGACGACAAGAAGGCCGCGATGCTGGCCAAGCTGTCGCCCGAGGAATTCAACGACTTCCGGGAACAGCGGATTGATCAGCTCTGGGAGCGGGTTTCCAACGACGACCGGCCCCGGTTCGTCAAGACGGCCGATTTCTTCGTCTACGGCGACGTCCCGGCGACACGGCTGCAGCAGGTGGCCGAGTGGGCCGACGATCACGGCAAACAGCTGCGGACGATGTTTGGTGAGAAGAGCGGCCAGTTGTTCAAGGGACGTTTGGCGGTGGTCGTCTTCAAGGAGCGGTTCGGTTACACCGAATGGAACCAGGTGGTCCACAACCGCCAGACTCCACGGGCGATGACCGGGCACTCGGTCGTTTCGCAGTCGTTCGAAGATGCCTACATCGTGTTGCAGGATGTCGGGGACGTGGTGTCGCCCGATTCGTCCGGCATGCGGATCCAGTTGATCGATCACGTGACCGGCGCGTTTCTAAAACGTAAGGGCAGCCAACTGCCTCAGTGGATCGTCCGGGGCGTGGGCCTGACGCTGGCCGCCAAGGCCGATGCCAAGAACGAACATATCGCGGGACTGAAGGGCGCCGCAGTCGACGCACTGCAGGGGCTCTCGAAACCCGAGGACCTGTTTGCCGACGGAACCTTCTCGCCCCAGCAGGTCGGTGCCGTTGGTTACACGCTGGTGACGTTCATGATCAAGGC
>DLVV01000108.1:0-233 GCA_003445035.1 Planctomycetaceae bacterium
CTGACGATTCCCCCGGCCGTGGGATCTCTCCGGCCAGGACTGCCGTTGGGAAAATGGCCCAACGACAAGGTTTACAGGGTGACCTATGTCGGCCAGACGGTGGATGTGCGCACGCTGGGGCCGGTTGGCGTGTTTTCCACGGCAGATCACTGGAGAGCGGGCAAGCACACGCCGGAACAGGAAACGCTTTTTTCTCTGCTACTGGCTCGATTGAGCGACAACTCCGAAGCGGT
>DLVV01000108.1:563-8599 GCA_003445035.1 Planctomycetaceae bacterium
TGCAGGCGGCTCATTACCTTTCGCTGACGCGGGATCCCCGTTCCGAATCACGCGTGGACGCAGTGCGTCGCCAGAGCGAACGACAACGGCTGAAGCGGGCACCAATTCGCGGTGTGGCCGAGTTGTGGGTCAGTGGCCCCTTTGACGATCGCGGCGCCGGATTTCAAACGGTGCACCCTCCGGAAACCAGGGCGGTTGACGTGGCCGGACGTTTCGCTGTCGGAAAGAAGACGATCAGGTGGGAGAAATTGAAGCCGATCCGGATGTTCAACTTCCACATGAAATACGGCGATACTGACGGTACGTCGTGCTACGCCTACCTGCGTTTGATCAGTCCACGTCGCCAGCAGGTGTTGCTCACGCCCGGCTCTGACGACGGTTTGAAGGTCTGGGTCAATGGTCGGAAGGTGCACGAAAACGACATTGCCCGCGGTGGTCTTCCGTTGCAGGACGTGGTCTTTGCCGAACTGGAGCCCGGCAGCAACGATGTGCTGTTCCGGGTCCGCAATGTCGTGGGGGAACACTGCCTGTACCTGCACTACCGGTCACTGGGCGGGTCGGTGCAGGTGACTTTGCCCGAGCCGCTGGATGCCGGTGGATTGGCGGCGAGATTGAAGGAGGCGGCCAAGGGAGGCAAGCAGAAGGTCGCCGCGGCCTTTCTGGATGTCGACTGGGCGACTGAGGTGGCCCGCGGGGACAAGGTGCGGGGAAAGAAACTGTTCGCCACTTCGGGGATCGGATGTGCCAAGTGTCATGCCGCGAAGGGGCTGGCCGCCGTTCCCGGAGCTCCCAGCCTGACCGGAGCCGGCAAGAGGTTCACCGTGCCGTACCTGGTCGAGAGCGTCCTGCTGCCCAATCGCCGGATCTCTCCGGTCTTTCGCTCGACGGTCATTGTCACCAGCAAGGGGAAGGTCGTGACCGGGCTGGTCGTGGGTGAGACCGGCCAGGTGGTCACCGTGCTGACTCCGGAAGCGAAGCGGGTCGAGATCTCCAGGGGGGAGATCGAGGAACGGAAGACGCAGAACGTCTCGGCGATGCCTGCCGGGCTGGTCAAGACGCCCAGGGAACTCCGGGACCTGCTGGCGTACCTGCTGGCCCAGTGACGCGATGGCGGGGTCGGAGTCGGCTCAGGTGAGTTCGGCCGGCCGTTCGGCTTCTCCGAACCGCTTGATCGGGACACCGGCTCGCTGCAGCAACGCCAGGTGCAGCCGTGACATCGACATCTCGCGTCGAGGTTTCAACAGTCGCCCGCCGCGGATCGTTCCCCCGCCACCACCGGCCACCAGCAGCGGCAGGTTCTCTTCGGCATGCGCGTGACCGTCGGCGATGCTCGAACCGTAGACGATCATCGAATTGTCCAGCAGGGTCCGCTCGCCCTCGGTGATCGATTTCAGTCGCCCGAGGAACCAGGCCAGTTGTTCGTGATGCCAGCGGGTGACCAGGTTGTACATCCGCTTCTTTTCGTCGGCCGATTTCCACGACGTCGTTCCGTCGTCGTCCTCGGTTTTGCCGTCGTAGTCCTTCCAGTGTGACAGGGCATGCCATGTGCCTTTGACCCCGTCCAGGAAGTTGAAGTAGCGGTTGCTCTGGCCGTGATCGAGCATGAACGTCGAAACGCGGGTGGCGTCGGCCCAGAAGGCCAGCACGATCATCTCGAACATCACCCGGACGTACTCGCGGTGCGAATCGGGGATTCCCGGTCCGGGCCGGACAAGTTGCCGCTTGAGGGCCTGTGAGCGGTCGGCCTGGCGATCGGCAAACGCCAGCTTTCGCTCGATGCTGCGGATCGACTCGAGATACTCGTCCAGTTTGCGTCTGTCGGCAAAGCTGCCCCGGCGTTTCAGAGAACGGGCGTCCTCGCGGACCAGGTCGAGCACCGATCGCTCGGACGTTGATGCCGGGCCGCGACGGAACATGCGGTCGAAGATCACCCGGGGTTCGATGTCGCGAGGGGCCGGCGTTTTCGGAGAGGTCCACGAGAGCGTGTTGCGGACCAGGCTGTTGCTGAAGAAGCCTTCCCCTCTCAGCGACAGTTCCAGCGACGGCAGCAGCGTCTTCTGTCCGATGGTTCTCGCGGCCAGTTGGTCGGCCGAGACTCCTCCGGCATCGATCCGGCGTCCGTTGTAGTCTCCGGCGGTCAACCAGGTCGCGGTTCCGGCCCCGTGGCCGTTGCCTTCGGGTGTCCACATGTTGCGGATCACGACCAGTTGCTGCTGGAAGGGCTTCAGTGGCTCCATCCAGCGGTTGAGCGAACCGATCGTTCCGCCGGGAGCAACTTCCTGCGGATCCCAGGCCCCGTTGGCCACCCCGTTGGGGAAATACAGGTAGGCCAGACGTCGTGGTGAGCCCGATTCGGTGTCGGCCGTCTCGGCCGCTTCGGTGTGAGGGCTCATCACGTCCAGCAACGGCAGGGCGATGGCGGCACCGGAACCCCGGAGCATGCTGCGGCGGGAGATGGCAAAACGGTGTGTCATGGGGAGGGCCGGTCTGGTTGCCGCTGCCGGTTGCGGAAAGGGTAACTGCGGGTGATGGCCCGGATCAATGTTCCAAAACGGAACCCATCGGCTGCCACGGTCTTTCGGATCGCCTGCACCGCTGTTTCGTCATAGTACTCCAGTTGTCGTCCCAGGGCGTAGGTGAGCATCTTGCCGATGACCTGGTTGACCAGTTGGTCGTGCCGCCTGGCCAGCAGGATCTTGCGGAGTCCGGCCGGGCCGCTGAACTTGTGGCCTTCCGGCAGCGAGGCCGATGCGTCGACGGTGCGTCGGCGTCGTCGGGTTCGCCAGCGACCGAACCAGTCGTAATTCTCGAGGCTGAGGCCCAGCGGGTCGATGGCGTCGTGACACGCGGCACAGCGACGGTCTTTTCGGTGCAGCTCCAGTTTCTGTCGTCTGGAGAGTCGGGATCTCTCGGCCAACTCTTCGGACAGTTCGCTGGCCCCCGGTGGTGGCGGTGGCGGGGGCGTTCCGAGCAGATCGGCCAGGATCCAGCGGCCACGATTGATCGGGCTGGTCCGGCCGGGAAACGATGTCACCGTCAACAGGCTGGCCTGTCCGATCAGTCCACCCCGTTGTTCGGTCTTCAACTCGACCCGACGCATCTTCGAGCCCTTCACGTTCCCGATACGGTAGAACTTTGCCAGTTCCTGGTTGAGGAACGTGTAGCGAGCGTCGATCAGTCGTGAGATGGGCTGGTTGTCCCGGACCAGCGACACGAAGAACATCGCCGTCTCGGCTCGCATCGCCGCCATCAGGGTTTCGGTGCACCAGGGATTGTCGATCGGGTCGGCGCGGATGCGAGTGCCCAGGTGCACCGATCCCAGCCATTGGCCGGCGAACCGGGTTCCGAGTGTTTCGGCGCGGGGGTCGGCCAGCATGCGGGTGATTTCGGCATCGAGGATATCGGGTTGGTCGAGCGTATCCTGGTCGGCGAGCCGCGTGAGACGTTCGTCGGGCATCGTGGCCCAGAGGAAGTACGAGAGCCGTGAGGCGAGGTCGTGATCGCTGATGGCGGTCGGGCCGTCGCCGGTCAGCGGTGTCTCGGCCTTCATCAGGAATGATGGTGAGACCAGGGCCGCCTGCAGGATCTCGCGGATCGCCCGGTCGAAGCCGGATCCGGACCGTCGTCGTGCCAGGACGGCGGCGACGTAACGCTCGCGGGTCGACTCGGGCACCGGACGACGGAAGGCCCGGGGCAGGAACCGGTCGAGAACGCGGGAGGCGGCCTGGTGGTCACTGACGTCTCCTCGGGGACGGACGAACAGGATTTTCGCCACGGCCTTTCGTTGAGCCTCGGTCCGTGGTTTGAGCGGCAGGGCCCCGTGGATGACCTTCTCGGCGGCACCCAGGTAACGCTCCATCAGGATCGGCTGCAGGAACAACGTGTTGGCGCTGTTGTCGAACCCACTGGTGCCGCTGAGTTCCGAAGGGAACCGCGTGGCCGGCCGGACGTCGACACCGAACAGGTCCCGCACCGTGTTGTCGTACTCGTGGTGGGTCAGCCTGCGGATCGGCACGTCACCGGGATTGTTGATCGTCGAGTAGTCGAATTCGTCAATCTGGACACGGATCCAGGCGACCAGGCGACGTCGCGTGTTTTCGTCGGGTTGTTCTTCGTCCTCGGGCGGCATGAAACGGTGCCCCACCAGGAACGCGATGTTTTTCCAGGTGCCCCGGTCCCGAACCAGGGGTTTGCGGCGCAGTGCGGTTTCCAACTGCAGGCCGCCCTCGCTGGTTTCCGGGCCATGGCACCCGGTGCAGTACCGTCGCAGGATTGGCAGGATGTCCCGGTTGGCCTGCAGAGACCTTGCCTGCCGGAGATCGGCGTCAGTGACCCGCAGAGGGTTGGATGCGGGCGGCGGTTGTTTCTCCTGGGCCGATAGCCTGGGACTCATTCCAAGCAGGCAGATTGAGAAGAGAACGAGGCGAGTGAACATCGGGGACTCATTCCGGAATTCGGCGTCGGCCAGTCGATTGTATCGGTCGAATTCGTCGGCGACCAATCGCTGCGGGCCGGTTCCATGACTGGCACTCCCGTCGACCCGACCACGCTCCGGACGTACGATGGGGGGAGCGGCAGGTCCTGGAGGTTTCGAGCTTGGTGCCATCGACATCACAAAAGTGCCGTGGGCTGGTGGTCGTCCTGTTGCTGGTCGGCGTGGTTCCGCATGTCGGCCAGGCCGGGATGCCGTTTCCTGAACAGATCGATCGGATCATTGATGCGGCTCACCGCCGCGACGGTGTGCAGCCGGCCGGGGTGGCCGATGATGCGGAGTTCCTGAGACGCGTGTGCCTGGACCTGGCGGGCGTGGTGCCCACTGCCGCACGGGCCGACGAATTTTTCGGTGATTCTGCCGAAGGAAAACGCGAGCGGCTGATCGATCGGCTGCTGGCGGCTCCGACATTTTCGTTGCAGATGTCTCGGGTGTTTGACGCGATGCTGGTCGAACGACGAGTGGCCACGATCAAGTCCTACGACTTCAAGCCTGCCGAATGGCAGGACTGGCTGGCCACCGCGTTTCGCGGAAACATGTCGTGGGATCGCCTGTCAGCGGCCATGCTGCGGAGCGACGGGACGAGTGACACGGAGGCCGCTGCCGCGAGATTCTACCTTGTACGAGACGTCGAGCCTCACCTGCTCGCTCGCGACATCGGTCGCCTGTTCCTGGGCAAGGATCTGCAGTGCGCTCAGTGCCATGATGACCCGCGGATCAAGACCTACCGCCAGGCGGATTACTACGGCCTGTACGCGTTCGTCAGCCGTTTGAAGCACTTCCGTGACGACAAGAAGAAGCTCAACTTCGTCACCGAAAAGGCGGCCGGTGACGTGTCGTTCACATCGGCATTCAGTGGAGAGATGGGCGAGACCAATCCCCGGTTGCCCGGTGGCGAGATGATCGCCGATCCGCCCCTGGACAAGGGGAAGGAGTACTCGGTCAAGCCGGAGAAGGACCAGATGGGGATTCCGATTTACAGCCGCCGCCTGCAGTTGGCACAGCGACTGCCTCGCAAGCAGACAACCGGTTTTTCCAGGAACATCGCCAATCGGCTCTGGGCCCTGATGCTCGGTCGTGGCCTGGTCCATCCCCTGGACATGCATCATCCCGACAATCCCCCGTCACATCCCGAGTTGCTCAAGCGATTGGCCCAGAGGTTCGAACAGACCGGTTACGACATTCGCGGTCTGTTGCGGGAAATCGCCCTGACGCGGGCTTACCAGCGTTCCAGCCGGTTGCCGGTCGGGGCTGACCAGAAACGTTCCCCCGGGCCTTCGGAGTTCGCGGTGGCGGCGTTGCGTCCGTTGACGCCGGAGCAGTTGGGGTGGAGCGTGTTGCAGGTCACAGGGCGGTTGCCTTCCCGAATTGAGCGGTTCGACAGGAAGTTGCGCGAGGCGGCCGACAAGAAGACCGGGAAAACACCGGGAAAGGCCGAGGAGACCAACACGAAGAAGACCGGCGATGCCCAACTCGGACTGGATGATCGGAACTGGCAGGCTCACAGGCAGGCTTACCGGGAACTCGCCGGTGAACTCGCCGGCCTGTTCACCGTCTTTTCACGATTGCCCGGTCAGCCCGACAACGGATTTCAGCCGTCAGTGGACCAGGCGCTGTTCCTGCTCAACAGCGAACAGATGGTCAAGTTCACCAGGGACTTCCAGCTTCTGGATCGGCTGACAAAACTCGCGGACAAACCCGACGAGCTGGCATCCCGGTTGTATCTCGCGATCCTCTCCCGTCCTCCGGCGGACGAAGAGCGTCGGGAGGTGGCACGTTTGCTGGAAGGTTCTGAGAATCGGGATCAGCGTCGCCAGGTGATTCGACGGATCACCTGGGGATTGCTGGTCTCGGCGGAATTTCGTCTGAATCACTAATCGCGGGGAGTTTGACTTGCCGGAACAGCAGCAACCAGTGCGAAGTGAATCCGCCGGTCACGATCGGCTCGCGCACATGTCTCGCCGTGGCCTGTTGCGGAGTACGCTCGGCGGGGCGGTGAGTGCTGCCGTCGCTGGGCAATCCGTTTTGGCGGCTGATGCTCCGAAGCCTCCGCGAAAACTGCTGCTGCTGTTTCTCTCCGGCGGGGCCAGCCAGCTGGAGACCTTCGATCCCAAGCCCGACTCGAAATACGGCGGCCCGTTTCGTCCGATTGCCACATCGATTCCCGGGATCCAGGTCGGGGAATTGCTGCCTCACACCGCCAGGATTCTTGATCGGCTGGCGGTGATTCGCAGTGTCAACACCGGTGAGACCAGTCATTTTCGCGGGCACTACCTGTTGCAGTCGGGACGCAAGGTGCCGGGATATCCGGTGCTCGGTTCGGTGATGGCCCAGCTGATGGAGCGTCCCGGAGACGAACTGCCCGGTTACGTGACGATGCGACGACACAATCCTCAGGCTTACACCGATGTCGGTGATGCCGGGTTCCTGGGGCCTCGTTACGAGGGAGTCATGATCATCGATGGCAAGCCCCCGGCCAATATCCGGCGCCCCGACTCGATTGACGTGGCCGCGGTGACGACCCGGGAACGGATCCGTCGTCTGACCAACCAGCGGTTCCTCGAACGTCGGTCGCCCCGATCAATCCAGTCTTACACCGAGAGTTACCAGAAGGCCGATGCGCTGATGAAGCGACGGGAGGTCTTTGATCTCGAACAGGAATCGGCTGCGGATCGTGCGAGATACGGAGATCACCATTTCGGCCGCAACTGCCTGCTGGCCCGGAGATTGCTGGAGGCGGGTGTCCACTGTGTGAAGGTGGCTCACCATGACTGGGACGCACATTTCGAGAACTTTCACTGGCAGCGGCAGCGCTGCCTGGAGTTTGACAGGACGTTCGTGACCCTGATGGACGATTTTCGTGATCGCGGGCTGCTGGAAGAGACCCTGGTGGTGATCATGGGCGAGATGGGCCGTACGCCCCGGATCAACTACTACGGTGGCCGTGACCACTGGGGGGACGCCTGGTCAATGGCATTTGCCGGATGCGGGATCAAGCCCGGAGTGGTGCTGGGGAAGACCAACGAACTGGGGACCGAGGTGATCGACGGGGCTGTTGATGCGGGAGACCTGTTCCACACGATCCTGGCCGCAATGGGACTCGATGCAAAAGGGAATCACCAGGTCGGTGGACGAGACAATCCCATCGGCGATCCCGCCTCGTCGGTGATCCAGGAGGTGTTGGCCTGATGGTAGTTGCCGAACCGAAGCTGGATCCGGCCGCCACCAGGCGGCTCCGCGAGTTTCCCCACGAAACTCCACTGATGTCGTGCGTGGTTGATCCGACCGGCCGCTGGTGTTTTGCCGGAGGTCGCAGCCGTCGGATCTACGTCACCGATCTCGACAGCGGTGTGACCCGGTCACTGGAGGATCACGAGAGCTGGGTGGTCACGGCGACGCGATGGAGTTCACCGGGTGTGCCGGTGCGTTCTCCGGCGGCTGAACTGGCTCCGCCTCCGCCGCCGCAACCGCGAGACGTCACGCAGCCGGTGGCTGGTCTTGGCCTGCCTGCCACGGATCCCGCTCAGGAATCGCTGGTGATCAC
>DLVV01000261.1:0-846 GCA_003445035.1 Planctomycetaceae bacterium
CACGCCGACCATGAAGAACATGCCAGCCGAGGAGACGCCGTGTCCGAGCATCTGGAACATGGCTCCGTTGATGCCCATCTTCCAGTAGTCCGAGGCGGTGTCAGCCTCCACGACACCGACCACCCCGATGCCCAGCACGACATATCCCATGTGGCTGACCGAACTGTAGGCGACCAGTCGCTTGAAGTCGGTCTGAGCCATCGCGGCAAATGCGCCGTAGATGATGCTGATCACCCCGATGGCCACCAGTACGGTGCTGCCGTCAAAAACGGCGACCGGGCACAGTGGAAACGCGATTCTCAGGATGCCGTAGCCGCCCATTTTCAGCAGCACCCCGGCCAGGATCATGCTGATCGGCGTGGGAGCTTCAACGTGCGCGTCGGGCAACCAGGTGTGGAATGGAACACTGGGGATCTTGATGGCGAAGCCGATGAACAGCAGCCAGAAGGCCCATTGCTGCATGACCGGATTCAGCAGCCCCTCTTTGCCCTGGGCGGCATCGGCCAGCAGCAACAGGTCGAAGATGTGCTTGCCGTCGCTGTCCTGCGGGCTGTTGAAGTAGATCATCAACAGGGCGACCAGCATCAGCACGCTGCCGAAGAGCGTGTAGAGGAAGAACTTGATCGCCGCGTATTCCTTTCGCGGGCCACCCCAGATGCCGATCAGGAAATACATCGGCAGCAGCATGACTTCCCAGAAGACGTAGAACAGGAAGAAGTCGGTGGCCATGAAGACACCGAGCATTCCCGTCTCCAGCAGCAGGAACAGGATCAGGTAGCCCTTGATCTGCTTGGTGATGCTCCACGAAGCGACCATGGCCCACAGCGAGATGAAACTGGTCAGCAG
>DLVV01000261.1:1141-1422 GCA_003445035.1 Planctomycetaceae bacterium
CAGCGAGATGAAACTGGTCAGCAGGATCAGCGGCAGGCTGATGCCGTCGATTCCCAGCTGGTAATTGATGTTCCAGTTGGGAATCCACTCGGCACTGTAGGTGAATTGCATTTTGCCGTCGGACATGTCGAAGCCGGGCAGCAGCACGAGGGTCAGGACGAAGGTGACGATGGTCACGGTCAGCGCCGTGTACCTCAGTCCGTCCTCGTTGTCCTTCGGCATCAACATCAGCAGGACCGCGCCGATGGTCGGTGCGAAGATGATCAGGGTCGGCAGGTGTT
>DLVV01000261.1:1754-3515 GCA_003445035.1 Planctomycetaceae bacterium
CATGGCTTGTCAGCTTCCTGGTCGGGGGATGCCCGTCTCGGGAGAGGCCGTTGGTCAGGTCTCGGGAAACAATGCGAAAATCAGGACAAACAGGGTGACGACGCCCAGTGCGATGAACATGACATATTGACGCAGACGCCCGGTCTGAACGGTTTGCAGCGACCGACCGACTTCCTGGGTCTTTTTGGCCACCCAGTTGACGATTCCGTCGACGACACTTTCGTCGAAACGGCGGTCCCAGCCGGAAACCGTCACGCCGGTCCGGGCAAACCAGTGCAGGATGCCATCGAGAACCCGGTGGTCGAAACCGGTGAACCAGCTTGCCACCACGTGAACGGGCCGGACGAACATCGCGTCGTAGAGTTCATCGAACCGCCACTTCTCGACCAGGAACTCGTGCGTTGCGGCGAACTGTCGCTTGATCAGCGACGGGTCCGGGGTGCGTCGGCAGTACATCAGGTAGGCCAGCAGGGTTCCCAGACCCGCCACCAGCAGCGCCAAGACGCCGGCCTGGCCGTGGAACCCGGCGATATCCGTGTGGGTTGGCAGGTTGATCGCCGAACCGGCGACATCCTGAACGTGTGTTTCGGACTGGCTGAGCAACTGGAACAGCGTGCCCTGTTCACCACCGATCGCACAGGCCACAGCGAAGAAAGCCAGGACCAGCAGTGGCCCGGTCATCACCCACGGCGATTCGTGGCAGTGGTCGTAAAGTTCCTGGTCCCGGGGTTCACCGGCAAACGTGTAGAACCACAGCCGGAACATGTAGAAGGCGGTGATGCCGGCGGTGATCAGGGGGGCGAAGAACAACAGCGAGTGAATCGGATTGAGGTTGGCGTAGGTCAGTGCGGTGGCGACGATCGCGTCCTTGGAGTGGTACCCCGAGAAGGCGATGTCCCAGCCGGAGGCGATGCTGGGGACGGCCCAGGTCCAGGGGATGGCCAGCCCGCAGATGGCGATCACGCCGACCAGCATCGTGTAGGCGGTGATGGGCATCTTCTTCCGCAGGCCGCCCATCCGGGTCATTTCCTGTTCGTGGTGGCAGCCGACGATCACGCTGCCGGAGGCCAGGAACATCAGCGACTTGAAGAAGGCGTGAGTGATCAGGTGGAACAGCCCGGCGGCCCAGCCTCCCAGCCCGATCGCCAGCATCATGTATCCCAGTTGGCTGATGGTCGAGTAGGCGAGCACCCGCTTGATGTCGGTGGCCACCACCGCGATCGTGGCCGCCACGA
Organism: Planctomycetaceae bacterium; assembly: GCA_003445035.1. Lineage (GTDB taxonomy): Bacteria > Planctomycetota > Planctomycetia > Planctomycetales > Planctomycetaceae > UBA8437. The sequence continues at coordinate 2,990 of DLVV01000261.1, forward strand.
ACAGCGTGATGGCTCCCGTGTAGGCGATCGTCAGCAGCACCTCCGGCAGAAAGACCGGGAAGAATCTCCCGGCGAGGTAGACCCCCGCAGCGACCATCGTGGCCGAGTGGACCAGGGCCGAGACCGGGGTCGGACCCTCCATCGCATCGGGCAGCCAGGTCTGCAGCGGGAACTGGGCACTCTTGCCCACGCACCCGGCGAAGATGCCCAGCCCGGCAGCGACCAGCAGCCAGTAGGGGATCGAACCGTGGGACTCGTCAGAACCGTGGGCCTCGTCAGAAGTCTGGAACTTGACAACCCGCCCCTGGTCGGTCTCGTCGACGTGTACCGTTCCATGGTGGTCGCGAACCATCTCGAACAGGCCCGGCTGGTCCGACGCGCCGCGGTCGTTGTAGCTGGTGAAGTTGAACGTGCCGAAGGAGGTGATCAGGATCATCAGCCCGATGATGAAGCCGAAGTCACCGACGCGGTTGACGATGAAAGCCTTGTTGGCCGCCGTCGAGGCCGAGTGGCGTTCAACGTAGAA
>DLVV01000395.1 GCA_003445035.1 Planctomycetaceae bacterium
CGCCGCTCCCCCGCTGCTGCCGCCACAGGTCCGCGATGTGTCGTAGGGATTCAGACAGGCGCCGAACACCGGGTTGAACGTCTGGGACCCCGCGCCAAATTCGGGGACGTTGGTCTTGCCCACCTGCACCGCTCCGGCGGCCTTCAGCCGCTCGATGATCAACGCGTCCTCGGATGGCACGAAGTCGGCGTAGATTGGCGACCCCCACGTCGTGCGGATGCCGGCGGTCGCAACCAGGTCCTTGTGAGCCACCGGCAGGCCGTGCAACGGACCCAACGGCTCCCCACGGGCCTGCGACTCGTCGGCCGCCGACGCCTGGCTCCTGGCCAAATCGTCAGTCAACGTCACGATCGCATTGACCTGCGGATTGATCCGCTCGATCTGGTCCAGGTGAACTTCGAGGAGTTCCCGGGCCGAAAGTTCTCCGGCCCGGATCAGTCCGGCCAGTTCCACAGCGGTCTTGAAACACAGCTCGTTTGACATCGCCTAGCTCTCCAACTGGTCCAGGGGCTCGGAAACGAACATCGCACCGGCCAGTGGATACTCCGCCAATTTCTCGGCCGACATGTTCTCGGCAGCCGTGGTCACCACCAGTCGCGTCCCCTCCGGCGAGTCCCACAGCAGTGGGCAGGTCACCTGTGGTGACCCCGGCACTCGCCAGGTCGCCAGGTGACGGCCACTCTCCAGGTCGTATTCGTGCACCTCGCCGTCTTCGACCGATTCGGGGTTGTAGAAGGCGATGATCACAGTCGACGGTGTCCGTCCCTCGACCATCCCGTCGGGAAAGAACGGAAGGTGGGTCAGGTCCAGCGCGGTGTCCGGATCGCTCAGCGTGCCGCTGGCCGGGTCGAGCCGATAGCGGACCACGACCTTGGTTGGTGAATCGATGTCCCAGATCCACCACCCCGTGCCATCGCGTCTGACCACCTTACCGTTGGAGCACAATTGGTCATCGCGGAGTTGGAAAACCCGTCGGTCGGCAGCTCGCCAGAAATAAAGCCCCGCCTTGAAGTCGTCAAAGGCCAGGTCCTTGCATCCGAACACCAGCCCCTCGTCGATCTCGACCCCGTCATTGATGATCGTGTTCTCGACACCACCGTCGACCTCGTCGCTAACCGGTTCGCACTCCCCGCTTCCCAGATGGACACGGCAGACATTCCGTTCGACGCCGACCAGGAACACGTCCGGATCGTCGGTGGGAAACGCGAACCCCGGTCGGCCGGGAAGTTCGACGTGGCGATTGAACCCGGCGGCGGGGTCCAGCACATTCAGTGACCCCACGTCCTGCTCGGGTCCGTGCTGGATGGCCACCCAGCTGATCTCACCCGACCCGCACCCGATTGGCCCCTCCGGCAGGTAGCCCAGTTCAGGACGATCCGGCTGATACAGGACCTGCAGGTCGCCGACCACCGTTCCGCCAACCATGCGCGCGTTCCTCGACTAACCCGGCAGCATGCAGCGGCCGCCGCTGGCAACGATCGTCTGACCGGTCATGTAGCTCGACTCCTCGGAGAGCAGGAAGCGGGCCACCGAGGCGAGCTCCTCGGGCTGGCCGATCCGACCGATCGGAGTGTTCTCGATGATGTGGGCCATGGCGTCGTCACCAAGCGTATGGGCCATCTCGGTCTCGGTCAGCCCCGGACACAGGCAGTTGACCCTCACGTTCTGACCGGCCCACGCATGCGCCGTGCAGCGAGTCAGCGCGATCACTCCGGCCTTCGACGTCGAATAGGGCACCTGGTTCATCCGTTCCCGGAGACCCGCAATCGAGCTGACCGTGACAATCCGCCCGAAGCCCCGCTCGATCATCTCGTCCTTGACCGCGTAGATCATCGTGAACGTGCCGTCCAGATTGACGTTGAGTTCGTGTTTCCAGAGGTCCCAGGTGATCTCATCCGCCGGGGTCGGGCTGCTGGTCCCCGCCGAGCAAACCAGCATGTCAATCGGCCCGAATGCCTCTCGGGCCGCCGACACGATCCCGTCGGCTCCCTCGGGAGTCGAGACGTCTCCGGCCACCGCGACCCCTTGCCCTCCGGCCGCCTCGACCTCGGCAACCGCTGCCGCGGCGTCTTCGGCCCGCGACACGTAGTTGAGTGAAAGCTTGGCTCCCTCGGCAGCCAACATCACGGCCAACGCCTTGCCGATGCCGCGAGTGCCGCCGGTGATCAGAACATGTCGCTCCGCAAAATCACTCATCATCGCCTCACGTGGTTGTCATGAACCAGTGCCTCGAAGAACCCCTCCCACCACCAGCGAGCCACGTGACCCGAAGCAAGCGACGGGGACATGGTCAGATCATCGGCTCGGCGCGTTGGACCAGTTGCAGACAGAATCCCCACGGATCACGGATCATGCCCAGGCGATCCCCCGCCTCGTTGGTGTTGATCTCGCCATCGGGAGTCCCACCGGCCGCGGCCAGGCGAGCCATGTCCGCATCGATGTCATGGCTGACCAGCGCCAGGTGCAACGCCATCACGGGAATCTCGGCGAAACCGTGTACCTCGACGGCGGTGTTGCCATAGAGTTCCAGCATCACCGCGCCGCTGTCGTCGGCCAGGAAGTGGATCCAGGGGGGGGCGTCAATCTGACGCTTGATGGTGAAACCGAGATTCTCGACATACCAGCGGGCCACGCTGATGGGATCTTCGACGTTCCAGGCCAGGTGTTCGATCTTCACGGTGCAGAACTCTGGATGGGGAATACGGGCGGCAGAGGGATGCCGAGGATACTGCCCGTGGACTGGCTCGGCCACCGTACACGGAATCTGTCCCGTCTTCCGAGCAGCCCCGAACAAAAACGAGCCCTGCCGGCCACATGGCCGGCAGGGCTCTACTCACAGGTGCCGATCTCAGTTGTGTGAGGACCGCCGAAAAGCCAAAAGGCCTCTCGTCGGAGGGAAGGCAGCAAAGGTCCTCTGCAACCGACAGGAAAAGGTGAGGGTGTCGGTCGCACAAACAACATCGTCAGTCCAGCCGCATGGCAGGGCGAGAAAGCCGTCCGCGGCACAGACAATTGGAGACTCGAGGCGGGTTAGACCGGCCGTGCCGCGGAATCCGCCTTCTCGATCGGTCCCACCCGCAGGGGCCATACGGGTCGAATAATCGGACCGGCTGCCATCACAGCCGTGCGACTCGGTTGGCCACCGGCACATCGAAGCCCAACCGAATCCGCCGGCACATATCCCGCTGAATCCCCACAGGCGTTTCTGTCGATCCCCAGAGTAGGCCGACTGCACGACAGACGGCCGGAAACCGTTGAGCCGGACGGGGCGGCGCTGATATATTCGTTGCGACCGATACCGGATAGGCTGCGACAACAGGTCCAACAGGAAAAGCCGTGATGCTACGTGTGACGGGTCGCGATTTTGACCGGGGTGGTTTCTGCGACGGCATCAACCGTCGCCGGTTTCTCGAAGTGGGGTCGCTCGGAGTTTTCGGGCTGACTCTCTCGGATCTGCTGCGAGCCGAATCTCGGGGATCCCAGTACAAGTCCGACAAGTCCGTGATCCTGATCTGGCAACACGGCGGGCCCAGCCAACTCGATACCTTCGACATGAAGCCACTGGCACCGTCGAACATCCGCGGCCCCTACAGTTCGATCGCCTCGTCGCTGCCGGGCCTGCGGGTCGGAGAGTTGCTGCCCTACCAGGCCAAGATCATGGACAAGGTGTCGGTGATCCGCAGTTTCTCACATGGCAACGGCGACCACTGGGCTGCGGCCCACTGGATGCTGACCGCCTTCGTGGGAGCCAACGGATCGGACCGGCGTCCCCGTAACCCTTCGATAGGGGCCTGCGTCTCGAAACTCCTCGGCCCCCGCGACCCCGGCGTTCCCGCCACGGTGAACTTCAATGATGGCGGCTTCGGCTTCCACGGCGGAGCCTATCTCGGAGTCGCCCACAACCCGTTCCGGCTCGGCGAGTTCAGCTACGGCAACGAGGCGGGACGCCTGCCGACGGCCGACCACAAGAGCTTCACGCTGGTCGACGGACTTTCGAAGGTCCGCCTCGGCGACCGCCTGGGCCTCTCGCGACAATTCGACCGCTTCCGACGTCAGGTCGACGAGTCGCCAGTGTTTGACAGCATCGACGAGATCGACCAGCAGGCGGTCGACATCCTGATGTCGGGCAAGGCCAAGGCCGCATTCGAGCTCGACCGGGAAGACAAGAAGACCCGAGAGAAATACGGTCCCGGCTGGGGCGAACAGGCGCTGCTGTGTCGCCGGCTGATCGAGGCGGGAGCCCGCTTTGTCAGTCTCAATACCGGTTACTGGGACGACCACAGCAACCTCAAGGGGGCACTCGACAACAAGATGCCCCGACACGACCGGGCCGTCGGCGTGCTAATCGAAGACCTGGCCCAGCGAGGAATGCTCGAAAACACCCTGGTGGTGACGGCCGGCGAGTTCGGCCGTACGCCCAAGATCAACGGCAATGCCGGCCGCGACCACTGGCCACAGGCCCAGAGCATCCTGGTGGCCGGCGGTGGTTACCGCGGAGGCCAGGTGATCGGCAGCACCGACAAGGAGGCCGCCCGACCGACCTCCCGCAAGGTCGACGTGGCCGACTTCTGCCGGATTGTCTACCGCGGCATCGGCATGACCGGTGACGAGGAAATTGTCGATCCCGGCGGACGTCCGGTGCACCTGGTCTACGGCGGCAAGGTTCCTCGAGAACTGCTCTAGGTCCCGGGAAACGCCCGGCGGCTAGGCCAGGATCCCCTGCACCACGTCCCCGTGAACGTCGGTCAGGCGATAATCCCGACCGGCGTAACGGTAGGTCAACCGCTGGTGGTCCAGTCCGAGCAAGTGCAGAATCGTCGCGTGAAAATCGTGCACGTGGACCTTCTGCTCGGCCACGTCGATTCCAAGCGGATCCGATGACCCGTAGACCATGCCCGGTTTCACCCCGCCGCCGGCCATCCACGAACTGAACACCTGGTGGTGGTGTTCCCGACCACGGTGATCGGCCTTTTCGTGGTACGGCGTGCGACCGAATTCTGTCGTCCAGACCACCAGCGTGTCGTCGAGCATGCCCCGACGTTTCAGGTCCGTCACCAGCGCAGTGATCGGTCCGTCAACATTTCTGGCCAGGGGGCCGTGGGTGGCCATGTCGCCGTGTGCGTCCCAGTTTGCCGATGAACCCACGTCGATCAACTCGATAAACCGCACACCCCGCTCGGCCAGTCTCCTGGCGACCAGGCACTGCCACCCGAAGCCGGATGTCTGGCCCGGCTTGATGCCGTACATCGCCAGCGTCGAAGCGGTCTCGCCGCCCAGGTCCATCGCTTCGGGGGCCTCCCGTTGCATACCGAAGGCGGTCTCGAACGAACGGATCCTCGCTTCCAGGGCTCGGTCGGCAGTCCGTTGCTCCAGGTGCCGCCGGTTCGCCTTGCCCAGCAGTTCCAGTTCCAGCCGCTGCAGGCGATCATTGGATGTTCGTGGACGAAGATTGGGGATCGGGTTGGCCCCGGGAACAACCCATGTCCCCTGGTGGCACCCGGGCAGAAAATCACTGCCCCAGGTCTGTGCCCCGGCGTAGGGCGTCCTGGGAGCCAGCACCATGAACGAGGGCAGGTTGCGGTTGATTGTCCCCAGTCCGTAACTGCACCAGGCCCCGATCGACGGACGGGCGAACGTCCACGAACCGCAGTGCATTCCCAGCGTGCTCTCGTAGTGATTGGTGTGATCGGTAGCCATCGATCGAATCACGCACAGGTCATCAACGATCGACCGCACACGGGGAAACAGATCGCTGACTTCGATCCCGCTCTCTCCGCCCGGACGAAACGTCCAGTCGGGACGTTTCAGGTGGCGCTTGAATTCGCCGAGTTTGCCCTGCCAGTTGTCGACGGTGATGGACCGGCCGTGACCGGAGACCAATTCCGACTTCGGATCGAAGCTGTCCACGTGCGACACGCCACCGGTCATGAACAGGAAGATCACCCGCTTGGCCTTCGCCGTGTGATGCGGCTGCCGGGGAGCCAACGGGTCCTCGACACCGCTCGGGGCCGACCGGACGTCCTCGGACAACAGGCCAGCAAGGGCCAACGAGCCAAAGCCCCCGGCAAAGTTGGCCAGGGCTCGGCGGCGGCTCGGAAAACCTTCCCGGGAGGTCATCAGGCGATTCATCGCATCAGTCCACGTACAGAAACTCGTTGCGGGTCAACAGCGTCCGCATCAATGCCGCCCACGCCATCCGGCGAGACCGATCACCAACGGCCTCGTCCAACGACTCGGTGTAAGCCAACAGGAATCTCCGGGCCTCGGCTTGCTCCTGGCTGGTCGCCGACCGAGACAGGGTCATTCGCCAGCCACGCTGCAATCTCTCGGAACGACTCGCCGACCCCGCCAACACCCGACCCGCCAGGGCGGCCGACTGCCGGTGCACGAATTCGCTGTTCATCAGGTACAGCGACTGGGTCGGCACGGTGGTCAGCTCTCGCCGCGGCGTACTGACGTTCGGATCGGCGCCGTCGAAGAGGGCCAGGAACGGGTGCCGCTTCAACCGCTGCTGCATCAGGAACAGGCTGCGACGGCTGGAGGGATACAGCCCGTAGAACGGTGAGTGTTGTGAGAAGGAAGTCCAGCTGCCTTCGGCCGGGAACGGATGGGCTCCGCCGAAGCTCGGGTCGAGATCGCCACTGACGAACAGGATCGAATCCCGGATCTCCTCGGCAGACAGTCGACGGCGATTGAACCGCCACAGCAACCGGGCATTCGGATCGATCCCGGCCGCCGATTCATCAAACCGGCTCGATCTTCGGTAGGCGGCCGAATTCATGATCAGCCGGTGAATGGCCTTGACCGAAAACTTCGCCTCGCGGAATCGAGACGCGAGCCAGTCGAGCAACTCCGGATGCGAAGGCTGTTCGCCACGAACACCGAAGTCGTTCTCGGTGGCCACCAGGCCCCGGCCGAAATGTCCTCTCCAAACCCGATTGGCCATCACCCGCGACATCAGTGGATTCGAAGCCCGGGTCAGCCAGCGAGCCAGTTCGAGCCGACCACTTCCAGCCGGCCGGGCCAGTTTTTCACCTCCGAGAATCTCGAGGTTTCGCCGCACGACCGATTCTCCCAGCTTCGCCCGGTCGCCCCGGATCTGGATCCTGGCGTCAACCGGCTTGTCCTGGTCGATCACCCCATAGTGCAGACCAACCGGTTCACGCAGTGCCAGGGCCTTTCGCTTCCGTTGGAGACCCTCCAACCGCCGGGCCAATGCCGCCAGTGCGGCCTTGCCACCGTCCAGTTCCAACACCAGGGGTTTCAGTTCGTTTGTGTTGGCCCAGCCGACGCCGCGATCGACCTGGGCACGGAAGAACGACCAGGTCTCGCCCGTTTCGCCACGCCCCGGGTGCGGGTTGGACACCTGAAACCGATCGATCACATCCGGAACCAGCCGCCAACGACGCGGGGTCCCGTCGGCCTTGCCGTTCTCGCGAATCTCCAGTTCGACCTGCGTCAGGTCACATCCGTGGTTGCCCTGCGGAACCAGGACCAGTTGCAGGTAATCGCCAGCTTTGACGGCAACCGACTCCAGGGCCTCTCCGGAAATCGGCGTGGTTCCAGCCCGCGTGTTTCCCGCCGAGGCCAGTGGCTGCAAGCCGGATCGGTCCAGCCGGTCGACGTGCCACCGCACGCTGTCCCCGCAATCGTGCCGGTCGATGACTCGGCCCGAGATCCGAACCCGTCCGGAAATCGGACTCCGCCAGGCAATCCCCACTCCGTCCTTTTCTGCGGGGTGAACAACCAGCGTCCGGGGCGGCACGTCGCCAGGCACTTTCAGGGGGATTTTGGACACGTTGACACCGATCATCGGCAGGTTGTCACGATGCCAGACGTGGAATCCCTGGTGTGCGTTCCGGTTGCGAACGTGCTGATTCAGCAACCGTTGGGCCAGGTAAGCCCGCCACGGACTGATCGTCACCGTTCGCTTTCGCTCTGCCGGATGGGCAGCCTCCGCGTCGGCCAACCCAATCTTCAACAGGCTGAACTGCAATGCCAGCGGCCGGATCTCATCGTCCAGTTTCTTCCGTTGGGCGTCGTGGGCCATCCTGGCCTGTTCGACACGATCAGCACGGACAACGGGATAGAGATCGTAGGGCTTCTTCTTCTCCTCGGAACCGGGAAACGAGTACCGCGTGCTCGCGAATATGCCGTACCACGAATAGTAGTCCTCGGTGTTGACCGGGTCGTACTTGTGGTCATGACACCGGGCACATCCCAGCGACAGCCCCAACACGGCCTGTCCCAGAGTGTCGATCGTGTCCTGGATCGTCAGGTTGTGATACTTCTCGGAGTTGAAACCGAACCGACGCGAGATGGCCACGAAGCCGGTGGCGATCCGCAGCCGACGGTAATCATCATCACCGAGAGACTTGTCGGCTTCGGCAACCAGGTCGCCTGCCAGTTGGTGCAGCAGGAACCGATCGTAGGACAGATCGTCGTTGATCGCGTCGATCACCCAGTTGCGGTACTTGTACGAAAGCGGTGTCGGAAAGTCCGCCGTCTCGCCAGCCGTATCGGCATAGCGAACCACGTCGAGCCAGTGCCGTCCCCAG
>DLVV01000139.1 GCA_003445035.1 Planctomycetaceae bacterium
CTGGGAGAGTGGCCGTCGGTCCGCTGGAGCATCGAGACCGGGCACGGGACCCTGCGAACCGTCACGGTCTCCCGTGACGGAAAACACGTCGCCACCGGTGGTGGGGATGGCGTGGTCCGACTCTGGTCGATCACTGATGGACGTGCGGTCCGCGAATTGACCGGTCACACCTGTCCGGTATTCAGCCTGGCTTTTCATCCCGACGGAACCCATCTGCTGTCCGGCGACCGAGGTGACCAGAAGATCAGGCAGTGGGATTTTGCAGCTGGGAAGCAGATCCGGGAATTCGATGCGAAGGACCTGTCGAACTACAAGGGCGGGACGGACATCAATTACGGAGGTGTCCGTGACCTGGCCTTCACACCCGATGGAGCCGTGGTCTTCTGCTGCGGACGCGACAGTTACGCTCGCCCGGGCCTGGTGCTGCAGTTCGACTGGAAGAGTGGGCAGCAGATCCGCAAGCAGGTGTCGACGTTCACCAATTCGATCTTTCACCACCTGCTCTTCCACCCCCAGGGGTTCTATGTGACAGCCGGGGTCGGTGCCCAGACCGGAGAGATCTGGTTCTGGACACCGGAAAAAGACGAGAAACTGGCCAGCGTCAAGGTGTCCGGTCCGGCCTACGGAATGGACCTGCACCCCGACGGCCGACACATCCTCGTCGCCCAGATGGGGGGGCCACGCACGTACGGAGACCAGGGGGTGGTCGGGTTGTACGAGATGCCCCTGGCGAAATAGGCCCGGTGCCTGTCGGCGAGCCGATCACCCGGCCCAGGCGTCTCGCAGGAACCTCAGCCAGTTCCCGTTGAGGATCGCCTCGGTGGCTTCGGTCGAGTACCCACGGCTGTCGAGCAACTCGACGAACCCCTGCAGGTCGGCGATCGTGTCGAGATCGGCGGGAAATTCGTCGGTGCCGACGCCGCCGTCCAGGTCACTGCCGATGGCGACGTGCAGGTGGTCGCCGGCCATCTGGCAGATGTAGTCGATGTGGTCAACAGCCCGTTCGAGCATCACTCGCAGGTGGCGGTTGTCTCCAAGGCATTTCCACTCGTACTGCAGTTGCCAGTTGCCGAGCGTGACGCCGATCACACCGTCGCGGTCGAGGATGGCCTGGATCTGGCCGTCGTCGAGCTCACGCTGATGTGGCACCAGGACGCGGCTGTTGGAGTGGCTGGCCAGGACCGGTCCGTCGTAATGTTGCAGGCATTCCCGGAAAGCTGCGTCCGAGCAGTGGGTCAGGTCCAGCGGAATGCCCAGTCGCTGCATCTCGGCCAGCAGGGGCGGGCCGAGATCGGTCAGGCCACTGGCGCTGCCGGTGCCCCCGGCGTAGCGGCCCTCGGCCGAGTGCGCCGGCCCGATCAGTCTCAGGCCCCAGTTCCACCAGTCTTCGAGCTGTGCGGGGTCGAGCAGTGCGTCGGCGCACTCCATGCTGACGACCAGTCCCAGCGGGGGTGACACCGCTGGATCGGGGTTGTCCCCGGCGTCCCACCGGGTCCACTCGGCCATGTGGTCGTCGAGGGATTCGGCGGAACGGATGATCCTGGCGTGTCCCTGCCGTTCCAGCGCTTCGTAGTAGGCCAACTGTCCTCTCGCGACGGCGAAGGCCTGTTCGGGGGACCCAAAGTCCATGTGAGGGATGAACCGGCCGGTGGTGGCGAAGGCGTGGGCGGTGGTGAAGCACAGCGCCACTCGTCCGCGACGCATCTCCTCCAGCGAGACGGTGCTCTTTCCCTTTCCCTTGGCCGTTTCGTGGCTTTCGCGGACCCTCGTGGTCCAGACGTTGACCAGCAGGTCGCGATTTTCCTTCAGGGCGTTCATCGCCAGGTCGAGATGTCCGTCGACAATCAGCATGGTGGAGAACCTGTCAGCACAGAGAGGGATGGACAGTGGAGATGCAAAGAGCCCCGCGGTGAAGAGACTTCGCCGCGGGGCCCGTGAGCAGAATCGGCACGTCGGTTACTTCTTCTTCGCCAAAGCACCCTCGATCAGCTTGAGCACGGCGGGATCGTTGGGCTTGGTCCGCGGACCGAAGCGGCCGATCACCTTGCCCTGACGATCGATCACGAATTTCTCGAAGTTCCACGCGACCTTGCCGGCCCCTTTGGGCTTGGCGGCCTGTTTGGTCAGGTGCTTGTAGAACGGTGCGGCGTCTTTGCCGTTGACGTTCACTTTCGAGAACATGTCGAAGCTGACTTCGTATTTCGACTTACAGAATTCCTTGATCTCGGCGTTCGTGCCAGGCTCCTGTTTGCCGAACTGGTTACAGGGGAAGCCGAGCACCGAGAGGCCCGACTTGTTGTACTTGGCGTGCATGGCCTGCAACTGCAGGTACTGAGGCGTCAGGCCTCACTGGCTGGCCAGGTTGACCACCAGCATCACGCGTCCGTTGTACTTCTTCATGTCGACGGGTTTGCCGTCGATCGACTTCATCTTGAATTTCAGGCTCGCCGTGGGCTCGGCCGTTTGGACCGGTACGGCCAGCATTCCGGAAAACGCCAGCCCGACGGCCAG
>DLVV01000314.1:0-193 GCA_003445035.1 Planctomycetaceae bacterium
CAAGCTCTGGGCCGTGATGATTCCTTACAGCCATTACGACGGGGTCTTCGAACGCTGGGGGTACCCCGGGGCCGATCGGCATTCGGCCCGAATCCGGCTGAAACGCCTGGGCAAGCGACCCCAGTTCATCTGCCACGAGTCACACGCCAACGCGGCCATGAGCCTGGAAGCCACGCGAAAGTACCTGGCCACC
>DLVV01000314.1:539-5436 GCA_003445035.1 Planctomycetaceae bacterium
TTCCAGTCGACCGGCTTCCGCAATCACAACGACGCCTGGACCCTGAGACCTTCACCGGCCCGCAAAGCCCTGAGGGAATGGCTACACCGTTCGCTGAAGCCACAGACCGACTGAACCGGTTCGCAGCGACCACATCACGGACTGGCGTGGTCGCAACCGAGTCGACCACAATCGGGCCGTGATGGACGATCGCACACCGGTTCACCATCGGCTCCGACAGAGCACACTGCCATGACAACACTCAAGCAGGTGATGGCCCAGTTGAAGAAACTGGGCAGCGAACAGACTCGCCGGACGTTTCAGCGTCATGGGGCACCCGAGAACATGTTCGGCGTCAAGGTGGCCGACCTGAAAACGATCGTCAAACAGATCCGTGGAGCACAGGACCTCGCCCTGGAACTCTACGCCACCGGCAACGCCGATGCCCGGTACCTGGCCGGCCTGGTCGCCGACGGATCCCTGATGACCAAAAAGCAACTGGACGCATGGTGCCGGGAGTCGGACTGGAACATGCTCAGCGAGTACACGGTCCCGTGGGTCACCTGCGAGAGCCAGCACGCCCGGGACCTGTCACTGAAGTGGATGGCGTCAAAGAATGAATCCGTGGCCTCCAGCGGCTGGAGCACGTACTCGTCGTTGATTTCCATTCTCCCCGACGACGAACTGGACCTGCCCGAGATCCGCCGGCTGCTCAAACAGGTCGTCGCGGAAATTGCCGGTACCCCCAACCGGGTCCGCTACACGATGAACGGTTTCGTGATTTCCGTCGGGGTCTATGTCTCCCCGTGCCTGAAAGCGGCCAAGTCCGCGGCCAAGAAAATGGGCAACGTCTCGGTCGACCCCGGTGAGACCGCATGCAAGGTCCCCCTGGCGACCGAGTACATCGCGAAGGCCGAGACGGCCGGACGACTGGGCAAGAAACGCAAGACGGCCAAGTGCTGACCCGGCGATGCCGATGAACAAATCCTGCAACCGCTCCGGGCCTCCCAAACGGTCGAGACGACGGCGGTGCGCCATTGTGCTGGCCACCGCGACGCTGGTCGTGCTCGCCTGCGAATTGATCGGCCTGGTCGGGCTGGTGATCGTCGACGGGAAACTCAACTTCGCCTCGGTGCACGACGATCAGCGTGAGCGGGCCGCCGGCTTCGAACGCAACGCGCCTCCGCCACTCGAGGAGGTACTCCATCCCCACCTGGGCTGGGTACTCAACGCCGATTCACAGGGAGGAGCCGAAGTCGCCAAGACCCGGTTCCCGGTCAACCAGCTCGGGTTCCTCGACCAGGGTGATCCCCTGGCCCGGCGGTCCGACGACCGCCTCCGCGTGGCCATCATCGGTGGCTCTGTGGCCTGGTACTTCTCGATGCACGGCCGGGAACAACTCGCCAGGCGACTGGGCCAGGGGCCGGACTTCCGCGATCGCCACATCGACGTCCTGTCGCTGGCTCTTTCCGGCTACAAGCAACCCCAGCAACTGATGACCCTGGCCTGGGTGCTCTCGCTGGGTGGCGAATACGACATCGTCGTCAACATCGACGGCTTCAACGAGGTCGTGTTGCACCCGACGGAAAACCATCCCAAGCAGGTCCACGTGGCCTACCCCCGTGGCTGGCACGAACGTGTCCGCGAACTGCCTCGATCAGAAATTGTCCACACGCTCTACCGACACGCCTCCTTCCGGATCAACCGCCGACGCTGGGCCAATTGGTTCGTCGACCAACCACTCCAGTATTCGCCGATGCTCAATTTTCTCTGGCGAACCCGGGACAACTGGTTTCGGCAGCAGCTGGACCACGATCTCGGCATCATCACCTCGCAATGGCTCAACCAGGCCGAGGTCTACATGCACACCGGCCCTGACAATTCCTATGACGATCCCGACACGATGTACGACCAGATGGTCACGCTCTGGCAACGCAGCTCGCAACAACTCGAACGTCTCTGTCATGCCAACGGCATCCGCTACCTGCACGTTCTGCAGCCCAACCAGTACGTCGAGGGCTCCAAGCCGATGAGCAAAACGGAACGCAAGGTGGCCTTCGAGCCCAAGCACAAATACCGCCCGGGTGTCATCGACGGATATCCACGGCTGCAGGCCGCCGGACGCCAATTGACTGATGCGGGGGTCGATTTTCTCGACCTGACGATGGTCTTCGCCCGCACACCCGAAGCGATCTACATCGACGACTGCTGCCACTACAACCAACTCGGCAACCGCATGCTCGCCGACGCGATCGCCGACCGGCTGCTGGCCAGGCCCGCTGCGGACTGACCGGTCAGGACAACAGTTCGTAGGCGAACACGTCCGAGTTGACCAGCTGAAATCTCAACAAAAGGTTCTCGCCTGCCGGCAGATCCTGCCACGCCCTGTTCTTCCAGGCCACGGATTGGCGGATCCCATCCCCGCGAACCGGACGGCAGTCGGCGGCCGAAAACCCCTCTATTGGCTCGCTCCGCTTTCCGCGGGGCCGTCGAACTTCCACCCGTACCTCGCCACCATCCCGGCTCACAGAATTGACCGCCAATCCGCTCCCCGCACGTCGACCATGAAACACCTCGACCATCCCCCGATCGTTGGTCCCGATTGACGCGAAGCGATCCTGCCGAACCCGGGCCAGGCCGATCTTGCGAGTGTTCAACCGAGGGGGAAACGCGTGGCCACCCGGATTGGCACTGTAGTAGAGGTGGGTCATGCCATCGACCTCGACCGCCGATCCCTGCATGGTCAGAAACCCGGCGTCCCACGACCCGGGCTTGCCCAACGCGATCAACGGCTGACGGCCCAGCGACCGATGCCACGCGTGGCCGTCGTAGCTGTAGGCCATCTGGATGTCGCACTTTCCCTCCCATCCCAGTCGCACGCCCGCCACCTGGGATGGATGCAGGTCCCCTTTCACCCAATACGCTTCGGGAAAACCGATCAGCACATCCCGGGTCGGCAACATTCCCATGCCATAGAATTCGAGAAACCGTGCCCCCCGTTCGACCGCCATCCGGTCATCCAGTTCGTCGGGATAAACCGCCAGGCGAGGTGAGGACCATTGGGCCAGGTCACTTGTCGCGGCGGAGGCGATTGTCACGCTGCGACGGTCGAAGAGTCCGACCCGGGGTTCCAGTTTCACGCTGCCCAGCACTCGACCACGATGCGGATCGTGGACGAAACACGCGGTGTCGGACATGTGGTGCAGGATGCCGCAATCCGGTCGTTCGTAGAGCCGCCAGCGGAATCCGTCGGCCGAATAATACATCCAGTAGCCGTGGTGTCTGCGGGTCTGTGGGTGATCGAGAGCCTCGGGGACTCCCAGAATCGGAGCAAATCCCACCGCGATCCCCAGGTAACGTCGCTCGGGTGGAGCCGCGGAGCCCAGGTCCATCACACTCGGCCCATGTCCCCGCATGTTGACCAGGTTGTTCTTTTTCGAACCGCCCCGGGACACCACCCCCAGTTCCGGACGCTCCCAGTGAACCCCATCAGTGCTCTCGGCATACGAGACGTCATAGGGATTGCCGGGACCAGTTTTGCGAGCAATCGGCTGGTACCACATTCGGAACCGTTGCCCATCATGCAGCACGCTGCCGTAGACCAGTACGCCCGTCTCCAGTGTGGGATCACACTCCAGAACCGGGTCACCGTGTTTCTCGGCCGCGTGAAACTGAAGTTCCGCACCCGAGATTTCACGGACCTGGCGGGTATCCAGAAACGCAAACCGTCGTCGACCAGCCAGGTCATTGGACCGGGTGTACTGGTACCGTTGCGGCTGGTTGAGGTTCGAGAAGTGGAGCATTTCGGGATTTGGCGTGGACGGCGTGGCCAACTCGGCCGAACTCACCTCACCGTTTCCACCCGCTGAAACGCCCGCTGCCAGACCGGCCGCGGCCGTCAACAAGTCCCGACGAGTGAATCCCGGCTCCTGCGAATGTGCCATCTCGACGGTTTCCTCGTATCATCAGTGCTGACCGATTGCCGGTTTCCGGCTCATCCACTCGGTGGATCGCCGGGCATTCGTTGAGACTCAGAGTATCCACACTGTGACGGAAGCGGGAGCATGACCATGAATTCCACCGATCGTTGTCAGGCGACACCCGGATCGCCCGTTTCACGAACACGCACATCGGGGCCGCTGGCCCTGGCGTTGACCATCACCTGCACCCTGCTGTTGGCCGGGTCGGCTCCACTCGAAGCGGGATGGAAAGCCGGGCTGGCCAAGGCCGTCCTGACTCCCAGGACCGATGTCTGGCTGGCCGGCTACGGCGGCAGGCGAGTCGCCACCGAGACACTGCACGAGTTGTGGATGAAAGCCCTGGCCCTGGATGACGGGAAGGGCCACCGGGTGGTGCTGATCACCAGCGACTTCCAGGGAGTGCCCAAGGGAATGAGCGACCGGGTCTTCCAGCAGGTGAAGAAGAAATTCCAGCTCGATCGCCACCAGATCATGTTCACTTTCTCGCACAACCATTGTGGCCCGAGACTGGGTGAAGACCTGATTGATTACTACCCGGTCGAAGAGGCGCAGGAGGAACTGGTCCGGAA
The DNA here is from genome assembly GCA_003445035.1 of Planctomycetaceae bacterium. Lineage (GTDB taxonomy): Bacteria > Planctomycetota > Planctomycetia > Planctomycetales > Planctomycetaceae > UBA8437. The sequence continues at coordinate 5,068 of DLVV01000314.1, forward strand.
ATACACCGACCGGATGGTCACGAGCAGTGTCGAACTGATCGGCCGTGCCCTGGCCGACCTGAAGCCGGCGACGATTCACACCGGACAGGGTCGTGCGACTTTCGGGGTCAACCGGCGAAACAACCGGGAGGCCGACGTGCCGGCGCTGCTGGCCGCCGGCAAGCCCCTGGTCGGCCCCGTCGACCACACCGTGCCCGTGATGACGGTCACCGGAAAAAACGGCAGCCTGCGAGCGATCCTGTTCGGCTACGCCTGCCACCCGACCACGCTCAGTTTCACCAAGTGGTGCGGCGACTACCCCGGTTACGCCCAGGTCGAGATCGAGAAAAACCATCCCGGCGCATTGGCGATGTTCGTCAACACCTGTGG
>DLVV01000314.1:5769-18195 GCA_003445035.1 Planctomycetaceae bacterium
CTGCCCCGCCGTAAGCTGGAGCTCTGCAAGAAGTACGGGCACATGCTGGCCGTGGGCGTCGAAGAGGCCCTGAAGAAACAACCGCTCCGCCCGGTCGCTCCCGGCTTGAAGACCGCCTTCGAATACGTCCCGCTGGCTTACCAGAAACTCGTCACCCGCGAGATGCTGACCAAGGCCCAGAAAAGCAACAATCGGATCGAACGTCGCTGGGCCGGGCGACTGCTGGGCAAGCTCGACAACGGGGCGAAGTTCTCGCCCACCTACCCGTACCCCGTTCACGCCTGGCGGCTGGGCAAGGACACGCTGATGATTGGCATGGGAGCCGAAACGGTCGTCGACTTCGCACTGCGTTTCAAGAACGAGTTCGGCCCGCGGACGTGGGTCTGCGGTTACGCCGACGACATGATCTCCTACATCCCCTCGCGTCGAGTCTGGGAAGAGGGCGGCTACGAGGGTGGGGCCCGGCTCTACGAATACGGTCGGCCGGCCTACCGCTGGGCGGGTGATGTCGAGAAACGCATCGCCACCTCGGTTCACAAGCTCGTGAAACAGGTCTCCAAGTGACGATGCTCGCCACACGACACGCCATCCGTTCGATCGTCACCTGCCTGTTGCTCGTATCGCCGGTGACCGCCGCCGACACGCCGCAGCCTCCCTGGGTCCGCGTCACGGAAAAGGCCGGATGGACCGCCCGGGACTCGCAGGGCGAACTCGTCTACAAGAACCGGCTCTGGCTGTTCGGTGGCTGGATGAATTCGTTCGAGGCCCCTCCGCGAGATGTCTGGTCCTCGGCCGACGGAAAGAAATGGACCCAGGTCACGGCCAGGGCTCCCTGGATCCACAGCGACCTCTCGATGTCGTTGACCTTCAAGGACCGCATGTGGTTCATGGGTGGCTGGTACAACGGTCGACTGCCGGGACATTCGGCCAGCAACCAGGTCTGGTCGTCGACCGACGGCAAGGCGTGGACCCGGGCCACCAAGGCCGCCGGATGGACTCCTCGACTGGCCGCCGCCCTCGTCGAGTTCAAGGGTCGGATGTGGATGCTGGGAGGCACCGAGAACTACTACTTCGGCGACAAGAAGAGCCTCAAGAACGATGTCTGGTCCTCGGCCGACGGCAAGACCTGGACGCGAGCCACCGACAATGCCGGCTGGACACCCCGGGCCTACCACCAGGCGGCAGTGCTGGGTGACCGGATGTTCGTCTTCGGTGGCGGCAACTACGTGCCGGAATACGAGGCCTTCAACGATGTCTGGAGTTCCACCGATGGCGTCCACTGGACACGGGTGACCGAAAAGGCGGCATGGCACCCGCGACTGTGGTTCACGTCGGTCGTCTACCGCAACCGCATGTGGGTGCTGGGCGGCTGGTCCAACAACCCGTCGAAAAACTGGGGAGATGCCTGGTACTCGAAGGACGGAAAGACCTGGACCGAATACAAGACCTCAACGACGTGGAAGGCGCGGCACGAACATTCCGCCTACGTCCTGGGCGGCAAGCTCTGGATCGCCGGTGGCCACGCGAGGCCGCTCAGCAGCGAGGTCTGGTCCCTGAAACTTCCCGACGACTGGCCCGCATCTCGGTAGCAACCGGCGACGGACCGGGATCCGGGCCTATTCGGCAAAGATCCCGAACACGAACGCTTCCTCGAGTTCCTCGACGACCGTGTGCCCCTGGTCATCGGTCACCATCAGTGTGGCCATGTAAGCGTGCCATTTCGGCAGCCCGGGATACTCTCGCATCCTGTCCCAGTGTTCGCGACTGGGAGCCACTCCGTGCAGGAACAGCCGGTCGTCTCGCAGGTAGATGGCCATGCTCACATTGTGTTCGGCCATGCTCTCGGCGATGTCCGGCCACAACTCATCGTGGGCCTGTTTGTATTCGTCGTAGCAACCAGGTTTCAAACAGAAGGACTCAGCGATCGTGAACATGGTTTCTCCCTGGCCGCCTGAACGAACTGCCCCAACGTACGTGGATTGCCGGCTGATCACCACCGGAAGTCGCACGTCGCAAATCCGGCCGTCTAGGGCCTTAACGCCTCTCTGAGATAGGCGATCGCATCGGCGATTTCGGCGGGACCGATCTTCTCGTACAGGTTCGACGGCATCAGTGACACCGCCGAGGCCTTGACCGAATCGATTTCCTTTCTCAGCACCGTATCGGTCAGTCCCTTCTCCTTCCGTAACGTGAGACTGGTGGCCGATTCGGCGGCCATGGTTCCTGTGTAGATCCGCCCAGCGGTGGTCACCACGGTGTAACTCTGGAAGGCCGGCTCGATCGTCGCACTGGGGTTGAGGAACTCGAGCAGGATCGCCTCATCAGGCTTCTTGATGACACCACCCAGGTCGGGGCCAACGGCGTGCCCCTCCTTCTTCAACTTGTGACAGGCCAGGCAGTGCCGGGCAAACACCTCGCGACCCCGCTTCAGGTCGCGTTTCCCCACCAGGGCTTTCTGGTAGCGAGCAACACGCGCCCGCAATTCCGTCTCCAACGGCCTCTCGGCAAACAGGCGGCGGGCCCGCGCCGATACCTTCGGATTGCGACTCGCCACCAACTGCTCACGGCGAGATGCGTTCAATTCGGCAACGGCCACCGTCTTCATTTCGAGTGCACCGACCAGCAACGGCAACCGATTCTCTCGGGACATCACGGCATCCAGTACGTCCTTCCGAAGCCGGGGAGTGTAACGGCTCCATCCGGCCAACATCGCCACGATGGCACGTCGGTCGTTCGACGCGTTCATTGCGGCGACGGCCGTCAACTGCAGATCCAGCGGCTGGCCGGGATCCAGCAATTTCCCGAACGTCCTGGCCACCTGTTCGAACGACGCAAAGGCCAACGTCCGTATCGCCCTGGCCCGATCGGGAACCGGAACCCTGACGTCCTCTGCAAGATCCACGGCTCGCCGGATCTCCCGGCGAACGGCCGGACGGCTGCCGAATCCCAGACGAGATGCCAATCCGATGGCCAGGTACCGAATCTTCGGAGACCGGTCGGTCACCAACCGAGCCAGAGACGTCCACATCGGCTCAACACCGTCGTGTTTCTCCGTGTCGGCCCCCAATCCGGTGGTCAGCCCCTCGAGGCACGCCGTCTTGACGGCAACATCGTGGGAAGCCACCGCCTCGAGAACCGGCCCCCATTCGGAGAACCGTCGACGTCCACCGAGAGTGGCCGCCAGTGGGCCGACCAGTTCACGCCCTCCCCGCCCGACCGTCTTTCCGGAAAGCAGTCCGGCCAGCAGATCCGCAGCACGATCTCGTGCTCCCGAGAGAATTGCCGCCGACATCCACCGCTGTTGTCCGAATCGGCGGGCAAGCTGCAGCAGGGCGATATCCGCTGCAGAGGTGTTCGACTCGCCAAGCGTCAGCGCCACCTGCAGTCGGACTCGGGGTTCGGAGGCTGACGCCAGGCTTGCCACCAGGCCAACGGTCTCGGCGTTGTCCGGCAACACGCGTTCGGACAGCCGCAATCCGTGCAATCTCACTCCCAGGTCCGAGTCGCCAAGAGCCGCTGCAATTTCGGGGGGACGAAGAACTCCGAGGCCATCAAGTGTGCAGAGCGCATGCAGCCGTCCGGTGGCCGACCGCCCCTGACGAACCAACTTCGTCAATCCACTGATAGCCGTCCGCCCGCCCCGGGTGATCAGCATCCGCTGAGCGGTGAAGCGACGCCAGGCGTTTTCGTCTTCCAACGCTGCCAGCAGGACCTCGTTGGACGCTTTCTGCCAATTGACGGCAGGTCGCAGTTGGGCTTTCTCAGGAATCAGCCGCCAGATGCGACCCCGTTTGCGGCCTCCGGCCAAGCCGTAACGTTGCTGAAGAAACCGCGGAATCGCCGAGTAGTCTTCGACGATCTCGCGATACATGTCGACGATGTACATCGCACCGTCCGGACCGACTCGCAGGTTCACAGGTCGGAACCAGGGATCACCGGAGGCCAGGAATTCCGACGCGGCCTCGGACGCCTTCCGCCGCGCCCGGTAAGACGAACCGTCCAGTGTCAGCCCACTTCGATGAATCACGTTGTTGGACGGCTCGCAACAGAACAGTTGTCCGACCATGTCCCGGGGAAAGAGACGCCCCTGGTAAATCTCCGTCCCGCAACCACTTGTGAAGTACCCGCCGGAGGTCTCCCTCTGCCCGTAGAACTTGACCCAGTTCGGGTCTCGACCCCGAACCACTCGCCACGGGTGCGGTGGACAGACACCGAACACACGATTGTAGTTCGATGCGGTGTAGGCCACCGCCGGAGAAGAGACGAAGGGATTGCGGCCCAGGTAGCGATAGGGCAGCGGCAGATTGGCCGAAACCGGGGTTCCGCCAGCCGTCGTGAAGCGATCTCCGATCGCATTCATTCCCCAGCCGAAAGTCCGGACGGTTCCGGTGACCGGCTCGATGGCCGATCCGTCCGGCTTGATGCGGAAATCGGTTCGCCCCAGCTTGACGGGTGTCTTGAGACGGGGACCACGGATCGTGCCTCCGTCACCTCCCGAGCCCACGTAGATCCAGTTGTCGAGTCCCCACCGTGGGTTGTTGATCCCCCGTTCGATGAACTCACGACGAAATCCCGTCAACAGGGTCTCACGGACTTCCGCCTTCCCATCACCGTCTCGATCGGCCAGGAACAGGATGTCCGGAGCACACACGACCACCAGTCCATCTCGCAACGGCAGCATGCCGTAGCATGGCGGCAGTCGGTCGGCCCACACGTCGGCCCTGTCCATCCGACCATCGCCGTCGGAGTCGACCAGCAGCTTGACCGTGCCGAATTGTCCACGTTTGGCCTGTTCGGCGATCGGCCCACCGACACGTTCCCAGCGGATCCGGCGGACCGTGCGGTCGACCTTCCCCGACTTGTTCAGTTCCTTCACATCGATTTCGCCCTCAAGGTTGAAACCGTGAATCTCGCTGACGAACATCCGGCCTCGACCGTCGAATACGACACACGAGGGCTCGACAACCAGCGGCTCGCTGGCCACCAGTTCGATACGGAATCCCTCGGGCAACCTGAGTTCCCGGACACTCTGCGAGGGGGACAACGGCAAAGGAGCCTTCGGCCCTGGCTGGTCAGCCGCGACGACACAGGCGACGCTGCCGGCCCAGATCACACACGCCTTCACGAGTCGGTTCATGTCAGATCTCCACCCGGCGTTGTCCCCGGCTTCGCCAAGGAAATGTGGTTCACAGGACGCCGCTGTTCACGGCGCGACCAATCCCGTGGCAATCATGTCGATCGAGATCGTCTGTCCCTTGTACCCGACACCGCTGACCATCGCCTTGGAGGCTGCCGGTGGCCGTTTGGGATCATAAAGAGACGGTCGCAGCCGGTTCAGCTCTCCACTGGCACCCGGAGTCGTCACGTAGTAGGTCGCCTTGGCAACGTGTCGCAAATCCGACCGATGAGACGACAGGCTGGACGTCAACTGGTCGAACACCGACTTCACCTGTGACACATCCGCCTGTTGACCCGACGAATGCAATCCGGCCACGTAAATCCGGTTCTGGCTGTGGATGGTCGCCACGCGGCTGAAAACCGGTGACGACGACAAACCGGGCGGCGTCGCAAAACTCACCGGCTCCTTCGATCGACCTCCCGGACGCCAGGCCACCACTTCTATCTCGATGGGCAGTGAACTGTGCTGCCATTCCACCAGGCTGACCGGCGGAATCGTCTCACCGGCAAACACACTGGCAATCGCATCCATCACTGTCGCGGCGTCCTTGATCGGATTGGCAAAGCACTTGATCTGGACGATGTCCTGCTTGCGGACCTTCATGAATTTCAGGGTCGCAAAGAGTCCTCTCATCGTTGCCGTCGTCGCCACCGACAGAGATCCGGGCCGGGCTTGTCCCGACACATAAACCACGTCTCCCCGCGGCAAAACACTCGACCGGGCAAACCGCGACGCACGGCCCTTCTGGACACCCGGTGTGTGCTTCACCCCGTCGGTGACCTGAACCTGCTGGGCCGGAAAAACCGCGTCGATCGCCACCCTGGCCCGGGGATCAGCCAACGGTGTCTGGACATGGGCCACGGCCGGCCGACAACCTGTCGGCAACCAGCTCTCCAGGGATTTCTCCACGACCTGCCGCACCAGCCGACCGGTCACATACACGTTGAGTTTGACGAGTTGGCTCCGAGGTGTCCGATACCCGGTCATCAAGGCATCCAGTTGATCCAGGACCGACCGGATCTGCTCCTCCGCATTGTCGGCTCGACTCCCGGGCAGCAGCTGAGTCGTGTGGACCAGGTGAGCATTCTCCACGCCAACCGCAACCGTTGGACCATTTCCCCCTTCAACCTGTGTTCTCCTTAGCAGAAACCGGGATGCCGGCTGAGGACGAGAGAGTTCCAGCAGCGCCTGTGCCGACCGATAACGGACATCCGGAAACGAATCGTCCAGCAGACCGACCAGCACGGGAATCGCCTCGACCATCCTCGCTTCTCCTGCGAACACGGCGGCGTAGGTGCGGATATCCGGGCGATCGGACGCCAGATTCTTCATCAGCACCCGTCGTCCGGAGGCGTCACCCAGAAGTGCCAGTCCGTGTTCGAAGTAACATCGGCTCAGTGGATCCTTGATCGGTTTGATCCCTCGTTTCAGCCGTGAAACGTCGGTGCGGTCACCGACCCTCGCGACGATCCACGCGGCGATTCTCGAGATCTTGTGGTCCGGATTCGCCAGTTGGTTCCGGACGAAATCCAGTGCATCACCGCGTCCGGCTCTCGCCAGGGCGGCGGCGGCCATCAGCCGGAGAATCATGTTGTCACTGGTCTTCCACGCCCGCTCCAGATCACGTCCATCTCCACAGCCGTGCACCTTGTAAAGGCTTTCCGCGGCATGGATGTGCCCGTGAGAATCTTTCTCCCCAAGGATTCGGACCATCTCGGCAACGTATTTCCGTTCCCCGGCCCGGACCAGCTCCCGTGCCAGCCCACACCTTTTCTGTGAGTCACTTTCGTCATCGAGCTTGGGACGCAGGAAATCGATCACGACCTGCTGCCCTCCGCCCAGTGTCAGGCCTTCGGCCGCGTGGATCGCCGGCCAAAAGTCCTCGCCGCGCAAACCATCCTGGAGAACCTTCAGGCAGCGATCCTGCAGGGACTTCGAAACCTGCGGTTTCTCCGGTGATGGCGATTCGTCCCTGGTGGAGAACTTCAATGCATACAGATCCGCCTCACGAAGGACGAATCGCAGGCGAATCGGTTTTCCGGCCAACCGGGCCACACTGGAGGTCGATTTCCACTCGACCGGATAGTCCACCGCATCACCGAAAATCTCGTGCGAATCGGCCAGGCCAAAACCAGGAATGGGTTTCCCTGCAGCGTCCAGGATTTCCACTCGAACCGAACCCGCTGCCGATGTCGCCACGTTGACCGACAACCGGTCGCCACGAAAACGGAGTGGGCGGGTGATCAACTCGCCCCCCTCGCGCGGCGCAAACAACGAGGCAAACCCGTCGAGCCTCAACGTGTACCGCCTTAGCCGCGACGTCTTTCCCGTGAAGTAACTTTCGGTGGCGTACATCGACAACTCCCGGGGGCTGTCATCTTCGGGCGATTCGGTTTCCACCATTTGCCATGCCATGTAGTTGTCGCCGTAGGCCCAGTTGTGGCGGGTTCTCAAGCCGGGTCTCAGGAAAGCCTGGTTCCACCGATGGAAGCTCCGACCATCGCGGCTGGTCATCAGGACCGTGTCGGTCACCGCCGATCCGTAACGCTTGTTGGACCGCGATCTCTGCTCTCGCTGTTTCAACGACGGCAGCCGCCTGGTGCCCGGGACCCACCCGCGATCCACGTAGCGAACGGGAAACCCGATCAGCAGATGAGGGGCCCGGTAATAGGGGAGAATCTGGTTGGTGTAGAGCTGTTCAACCGGGGTCCCCGGATATTCCAGCCAGTCTCGCCTGGTCCAGTTCACGAGATCCTTGGAGGTGGCCGTCCTGATGCCACGGATTTTTCCATCGAAGTCTCGGACGAAGCTGCGGTACTTGCCAATGCGAGAGTCCCAGAAGGCGATGTTCTGGGTATCGAAAGCATGACCGGTCATGACCGGCTTCGAATTGTTCATCGGTGTCCATCGGAGACCGTCGGGCGATTGGAAGGCATACAGTCCCGACGGGTTGTTCCCGTAACCGATCGCCTTGTATTTCGCTTCCGGCTTCACACCGGGGTTGTGGTCCTTGAAAACCGAGAAATCGTGCGGCTGCTGACCGTTGATTTCGGACAACACGATATTGTTCTGCTTGGATCCGGCGTGCTCGAAGAAGCCGAGTTTCGGCTTCACCCAGTGAATTCCGTCCATGCTCTCGGCGTAGGCAATTCGCAGCGGGTGCGACTGGTTACCGTCCGAGGGAATGTGCCAGGCGTGGTAGTACATCCGGTATCGCCCGGTCCCGCGGTACCCCTTGTCGAAGAACACGGTGTAATAGTTGCAGCCGTTCCCTTCCCACGGCGCGTCGTGGACGATCGCGATCTCGCGGCGGACGGGGTTGTGGAGTCGCAGGCGAGCGGCACCGACCAGGCGATCTACCAGGAAGTCGTCGATCATCAGTTCGCGCCGCGAACCGATATCACGAATCTCGTCGGTTCTCGGCGCTGCTGCGAGTTCCAGTCCGCCGATTCCCGGCAACCCAGCTGCCAGCCACACCAGTGCGGTTGTCCATCCGAAGCCACACCGGATCTCGTTCGCTGTCCTCATCCCGGAATCTCCCGACATTCGAAGATCGACGTTGCGCACTCCAACATGCCGACGGCATTAGCCACCAACGACGGACACCCGGGGTGCCGTCGCGTGATCCCGGCAGTCGCACGCCATTTTACGGAGCAGCGCTGACGCGTACCTTGTCCGGCAATTCACCGCACATGCCCAGCGCCAACAGCGGGTAACAGCTGCCGCTGAAGGTGATGAAGTGGAAACCGTCGGTGTTCAACGAACGAGTCCACCAGCGCCCCGACTTCCGCTGGTTCTGTTTCAGCCACTTCACACCTCGCTGGATCCGCTGATCCTTGGACGCAATACCGGCCTCACGGAGGACCAGCAGGGCCAGGCCCGTCTGGTGACCGTCGCTGGGCGGGTTCTTGAATTCAGGCTCCTCCTTCAATTTCGCTGCCCGGCTGCCATCACCCCATGTCTCTGGCGTGGCAAACGTGCGGATCGACCAGCCCCCATCCGACTGCTGGTGCTTCATGACCATGTCGATCAGCGCTTGGCGCTTCTTCGCGCCCACCAGGCCGGGCACTCGGGTCGATGTCCACAGCAACAGCAGCCGACCGTAGTCGTGAGGCGGCTTGGTGGTCTTGAGATAGTTGTGCGTCTTGGCAACCCGGGCCATCAGGTCGCTGTCCTTGAGCCCTGCCAGCCATCCGGGAGCCGCCTCGAGTGCCATGGCAGCGACCGTTGTGCCGTGGTAGGCACTGGATTCGAAAGGTGGCCAGCAACCGATGTTGTTGAATGCGCCGTTGTCAGACTGAAGCGAGAGCATCAGCCGAAGGGCCTCATCCGTTTCGAGGGAAAGTTTCCCGGTGACATGCTTGTCCCATTCTGCCAGTCCGCCGGCCAGGTAGGCCACCTGGGTGGGCCGAATCCCCTTTCGCAGCGCCTCGATCTTCATCTTCTTCATCTTGGCCAGATCATTGACCAGGTTCATGCGGAGAGCCGGATCGGGCTTGCCGAGATAAGTCGAGAGGGACGGCCGCATCACGCCGTAGACGCCGGAGGTGTGGCAAGCGATACATTTTCGCTTCTTCCACCACAGCTTGTTGCCTTTCTCGATGTAAGCGGCGGCCTTGGCGGCCGAGAACTCCTTGAGCACCGGTTCATCGATGGACGCGCCCGGAATCGACTCCTTCTCGAAGTCATATTGCGGTTTCTGTGCCTTCTTGGCTTTGGGCTTGTCCTGGGCAACTCCGGTCTCGAGACCGATCCCATTCACAACCACGGTGGCCACCAACGACAGTCCGACAACCACCGAGCCCAATCGCACGTTCATCTGCCCTACTCCTTCAAGAAACTCGTGTCCAAGACTTGCCCTCGGACCGCACGGGCCTGATGCTAACCGTTGTCCACGGGTGATTCCATTCCGCAACGGCTGTGGAACCAATTCTGACTGCAGGGAGTGAGACGATGGCACTGGCGACGTTCGGGGCGGGCTGTTTCTGGGGAGTGGAGGTGGCCTTCCGGCAACTGCCGGGCGTGAGTGACGCGGCCGTGGGTTATTGCGGCGGAAATCTCGAAAATCCCACCTACCAGGATGTCTGCACCGGGACGACCGGTCACGCCGAGGTGGTCGAAGTCGAATTCGAACCCGACCAGGTCTCGTTCGAGACACTCCTGGACCTGTTCTGGCAATGCCACGACCCGACGACGCTGAACCGGCAGGGACCCGACGTCGGCACGCAATACCGGTCGGCCATCTTCTTCCACTCTCCCGAGCAACAGCAGGTGGCCGAAGTCTCCCGGGCTGCGGCCCAGGAGCGGATTTCCCGCCCCATCGCCACCGAGATCACCGGAGCCTCGACCTTCTTTCGCGCCGAGGAGTACCACCAGCAGTACCTCGAAAAGCGAGGCCTGGGCAGTTGCCACCTGTAGCGGACGATTCACTACGAACCGGCTTCTATCTCCAGTGACTTCTCCGCCTTCATCACCCGGTACGTCGCCAGGGTGTGCTTCAACTCCCGGCGGGCGGCATCGGCCCCGAGCGGTTTTCCACCGGCTGTGACCGGATTGACGACCCGCAGCGGACGGGGTGCCAGCAGCGACATCCACTGGGGCAGATCGCCGACCGTCTTCAGGCTTCCGGGAATCAGCGTCCCGATCGGTCCGTCTCCATACGGCTGATCGGTGATCACCGACACGGGAGCGCCGTGAGTGTGCACCTCACCGATTCTCGAATCGATCGCGGTGGCCACAACGGCCAGCGGCCCCGCCCCGCCCCGCCCCACGGCACGGACTTTCGGCAGCCGCCCCTTGTAGATCAGCTTGCCGAGACCATCCAGTGCGCGGTGAATGTCGGAGACCCACTGGGTGATCAACGGTCGACCGATCCACATCGCCCATTGGCTGGAGTTGTGGTCGACGGCACGCCGAACCCGGTTCCCTTTGGGTGCCAGCGCGCCAGTGGCCCGCAATTCCACCACGGCCACATCCCACCCCGCCTTCAGCGCCTCGGTGTACTCCGTCGACTTCACCGCCGACATCGCACCGTCCAGGTCCAGAACCAGGGCCAGTCCCGGCGAGGATTCTCCACCCGGATGCCATCGGGTGGTCACCGTGATGCCGGGTTCCACCTCCAGTTGCAGAGCAACGGACTTGCCGGACTTGGTCACCTGGACCTTGCCGTCGCCCGCCCCGATCTCTCCGGGCACCCGGCACAGCCGTTTCAGGTGTGCCACTCGCCATTCGGCCTCCGACTCCCAGTGCTCGGCGTGGACCGGTTCAACCTGCTTTTTCATCGCCTCAACGGCCAGTTGGCGAGCGTATTGCGGCAGGCTGATATGCGTCCGGGGCCGCGAACTCTTCGGCCAGACCCTCACAGCTTCTCGTTCATCGGGCTGAAGTTTCGGTTCGGGAATCGGTGACCCGTCGCCAATCCCCTTCAGGTGCCTGGTCATCCAGCCGTACATCGCCTCTCGCATCGGCTGGTTGTAGGCGTGCCCCGAATTGACCGGCACGTGACGGATCACATTGCCGCGGTCGTACAGTTCAAAGACCGGACGGGCTCCGGCGATCGACTTCTTCGCCTCTCGAACCGAAAACTGCACGGCGTCCCGGGTGGCGTTGATCACCATCAGGGCTCGGGGAGCGACGAGGCCCAGCACCTGCCATTGGTCAGCGAAGGTCAACACGCCCGGAACCAGTTCGCACATACAACAGGCGGCCCCGAGGTAAGCCTGGTAGTTGCCGACCGAACAGACCGGCACCACGCACTTCAATCGCTCGTCCAATGCCCCTGCGTAAATCGTCTGGTTGCCACCTCCGGAGGTCCCCGTCACTCCCAGGCGTCCCGGATCCACCTCCGGTCGTGTCTGCAGGTAATCCACTGCCCGCATATTCTCCCAGACCTGGATCCCGCACAGCAGCGTGCCTGTCGGCCACAACGTCGCGGCAACCATCTCGCCGTGGTATTCGCCGAGCCCGGTCTTCAGGCCCCGTTCACCGGCACCGAAGGCATCGACGGCGAGCACAAAGAAACCGAGCTTGGCCAGGCCGATGCAGCGGGACTGAACCACCGGGTCCTGCTTGGCGCCGCTCCAGTGGCCATGCACGCACAAGACCGCCGGCATTCGCTTTGCGTTCCCGGAAGACACCTCGGGCACATAGGCATTGGCCGGCATCTCGATCCAACCGTCGCCGGTGCGAATCGTCCTGAGCACCAGGTGCTCGATCCGGTAACCATCCCGTTTCTGCTCACGGATCTT
>DLVV01000363.1:0-4995 GCA_003445035.1 Planctomycetaceae bacterium
ACGATTGTGCTGTTGAGCATGACGGGATTCGGTGCTGCGACGCACCAGGCTGGCGACGCCCTGTTCACCGTCGAGGTGCGGACCGTCAACAACCGTTTCCTGAAAGTGGTTTCTCGTCTTCCCGAGTCCTGCGTTTCTTTTGATGGCCGGGTCGAGCGGATGGTGCGGGATCGCATCGGCCGTGGCACGGTCAATGTCTTTGTCCGAATCCACTCGAGTTCGAAAAGTTCTCGTTCGTTGGCCGACGAGGGGTTGATTGCCGATTACGCCGAGCAGTTCCGGGGCATGGCGGAGCGACTCGGGCTGTCCGGCGAACTGACTTTGGACACGCTGTTGTCGTTGCCCGGCGTGATCGGGGACGACCACTCGCGGGCCGGCGGGGGTGAAGAAATGTGGCCGGGACTCGAAGCCTCGCTCCAGGAAGCACTGGAACAACTGGCGAGTTTTCGAACCCAGGAAGGTGTGACGATCGAAGCGGATCTCGGTCACCAGTGTGGCGTGGTCGGGACCGAACTCGAAGCCGTCCGATTGCGGTCACCGAAGGTTGCCGAAGCGTACCGCCAGAAGTTGCTCGAACGGGTTGGCAACGCGTTGGCCGGTACGGTCGCGAAGGTGTCCGAGACGGACGTGATTCGTGAGGTGAGCCTGTTCGCCGACCGCTGTGACATCAACGAGGAACTGTCGAGGATGGACGCCCACCTGGTCCAATTCCGACAGATCCTCGACGGGGACAGTTCTGAGGGCCGCAAGCTCGATTTTCTTGCCCAGGAGATGTTCCGAGAAACCAATACCATCGGATCGAAAGCCAACGACGTCGAGATTGCTCACCGGGTGGTCGAGATCAAGTTGGCGATCGAACGGATGCGTGAAAACCTTCAGAACGTGGAGTGAGTCGCTTTGACGATCGACGTTCCGGAAACCGTCAGTCGTGTGCTGGTTCTCTCTGGACCCAGTGGCAGTGGCAAGTCGACGATAGTCGACAGGCTGTTGGCCGACAGCGGTGTGTCGGTTCGCGAAGCGGTGTCGGCGACGACGCGAAGTCCTCGCCCAACCGAGGTCGATGGGAAGGACTACTACTTTCTGAGCCAGGAGGAGTTTGCCGCGAGGCAGCAGCGAGGGGAATTTGTCGAGTGCGCAGAAGTTCACGGTGTGGGCGACTGGTACGGAACTCTTGCTACCGAAATTCAGCTTGCCCATGACGAAAACGCATGGGCATTACTGGAGATCGACGTCGAAGGGGCGCTGGCGGTGATGGATCGTTACCCTGATGCCTTGACGATTTTCCTGCTAGCCCCGTCAATGGGGGAATACCGCAGCAGATTGGAGTCACGCGGGACCGAATCCCAGGACGCGATCGAGCGACGGATCGGGACCGCCGGAGACGAGGTGCAACGAGCTGATCGTTACCGGTACCAGGTCGTCAACGACGACCTGGATCGGGCGGTACTGGAAATTACAGAAATCTTGTTAGCGTGGGAGGAGAAGATCCATGCTTGATGCGTTCAGAGAAGAGACGATCGTCAGGAAGGTTGGAGGCCGGTTCAAGCTCTCGGCCCTGATCCAGAAGCGAATGGTGGCACTCAACCGGGGAGCCCGTCCTTTGGTGGACGTGGTGGCCAACAACCCGATGATGATCGTCGTCGAGGAGATTCTCAACGACAAGATCTACCTCGACAACACCGGCAACGTGGCCATTGCTGACGGGGCTCCCGACCTGGACCAGATCCTGCAGGAACCGGGGCCGGACTTCAACGAACTGTAGGCCGACCTGGTCGACAGCCGGAGACGGGCCGATGCGGGGGCGGGAGATACTGTTGGGAGTCAGTGGCGGTGTGGCAGCCTATAAGGCCGCTGCAGTCGCCAGTGGTCTCGTCCAGGCCGGGGCCGGGGTCTCGGTGATCATGACCCCCTCGGCCACGCGGTTCATCGGTGCCACCACATTCGAAGCCCTCACCGGCAGACCGGTGCAGTCGGATGTGTTTTCTCCCAGGGAGCACTACCAGGGAGAACACATCGGGTTGGCACGTCGGGCCGATTTGGCAATCGTGTCGCCGGCCACGGCCCAGACCCTGGCTCGCCTGGCTCACGGCCTGGCCGATGACCTGTTGTCGACCACCCTGCTGTGCTTCACCGGTCCGGTGCTGCTGGCTCCGGCGATGAACTGCGAAATGTGGGCCAAGGCCTCGGTGCAGCGCAACGTCACCACGCTGGTCGACGACGGCTACGAGATGATCGGCCCGGGCGAGGGGTGGCTCAGTTGTGGCCAGGTGGGAGCGGGGCGGATGGCCGAACCCGACGACATTCTCGAGCGAATCGCAGCGTCGTGCGCGTCACTCGGAGGGGTTGGGGAGTCCGGTGGTGAGGTGGACGGATGCGGCTCCTGATCACTGCCGGTCCGACACGTGAGTACCTCGACGATGTCAGGTACCTTTCCAATGCCAGCAGCGGTCGGATGGGTTACGCGATTGCGTCTGCGGCCGTGGCGGCCGGACACGAGGTCATCTTGATCTCCGGCCCGGTGGCTCTGGTTCCCCCGGCCGGGTGCCACGTGACGTACGTCGAGACGACCGCGGAGATGGGCCGGGCGTGCCGTGACGCATTCGAGGAGAGTGATGGCGTCGTGGCTGTTGCGGCGGTGTGTGATTACCGTCCACTAGTCCGGAGTGAGGGGAAGTTGACCAAGACGGGGGAGCCGATTTCAATCGAGATGATCGAGACCGATGATGTGCTGGCCTCCCTGGGAGCCGGCAAGGCCGATCGTTTCGTCATCGGATTCGCGCTGGAAGCCTCCAATCCGCGCGAGGGCGCGTTGCAGAAGTTGCGAGCCAAGAACTGTGACGCAATCGTCCTCAACGGTCCCGCGGCGATCGGGTCCGAGGAGAATTCGATCGAATTGATCGACGACAGCGGGTCGGTGGTGGCGTCGTGGTCGGGACCCAAGAGCGAACTCGCGACGCGGCTTGTCGAGTGGATTGACGGTCGCTGGGCATCGGGGTGATACGAATTGCTGCGGTGGGCCCGAAGAGCCTGCGCAATCGTCACGACCGTCCGGGTCGTGCGGTTGCGTTGACGAAAGACGACGCCCAGGTGCCCTCGAAGGGTTCCCGAGCCGCGACCGGGTGTTAGCCTTCCGCAGGGCCGGTCTTTCTTGTCCGCGGCAACGGTTTGCCGGGGGATTCCGTATCGAAGATTGGCCGTGCCCACAACCAGGGGCTGGAGGAACGGGGACGTAGACGTGCGTAAACAGCCAATCACAAAACGCCTGGCGGCCATGCTGGTGTTGGGCCTGGGCCTGGGCCTGTTGGTCAGCCTGGCCTCGGCCGACTTGGCTGATTCTCCAGCTCAACAGGTTCATCCTCCCAATGAGCTGGTCCGCAACCTTGCGGGGGTGGCTGGCGCGCATGCTGCGTTCTGGCTTCTGTCGGGATTGGGTGTGGGGGCCTGGCTGGTCGCTGCCGCCGTTGGTTCACTGGGGATACGGATGATTCGGCACGAGCCGGTCGTGTCCACCTGGCAATGGCTGGCTGGATGGGGCCTGGTGCTGGTGTCCGCCTGTGCCTCTCTGCACGCGGTGGCACCATCTCTGGCCGGTGGGCTTGTCGCCGGCAGTGGAGGGTTCGTCGGGGCCTGGTCGATGATCTGGATTTCCGAGCAATTGACGGTCGACGGGTGTCGACTGCTGATTGGTTCGATGGCTCTCGCTGGGGTGGTGCTGTCCGGAGAAATCCCGCGGTTGTGGTTCCTGGTTCGAGTGGTGATGGCGCCGGTGGCCTGGATGGGCCGGGGCCTGATGAGGGCCGGTCGTTTGGCAGCGGAAAACAATCGGTCGGAACTGTCACAGGTGCCTGAAATTCCGCCGCAGGTGTCCGAAGCATTGATGGCTGAAGTTCAGCGGTCCCTGGCCCACGACGGGCCGGCGATGAGAGTGGGTGGGATGTCGGTGGAGGCAGAACCGGCCGAGGAGCCCGATCCGGATCCGGCGACACATCGGATCGACGGCGAATTGGAGGACACTCCACGTCAACCGGTTCGGGTCAACCCACCGTCGGCGATCGGATGCGAACGCCAGGAGGTCTACGATCAACTTGAGGCCGTCAGCCGAGACGATGACGACAAGCATGACCTGCCCGATCTGGATATGCTGGATGAACCCGAGGAAGTTCCCTACGCCCTTCTGGCAAAAAAGGCCCAGGTGGCCGCGATCACGCTGGAGCAGTCCTTCTGCGAATTCGGCCTCAACGTACGAGTTGTCGCCATCGACACCGGTCCGGTGATCACCCAGTTTGAACTCGAACTCGAAGCCGGTTTGCGACTCTCGAAGGTCAGTCGATTGGCTGACGATTTGGCGATCGCCCTGCGAGTGCCATCGGTTCGAGTGGTTGCCCCCATTCCTGGAAAGAACACCGTGGGGATCGAGGTGCCCAACGATCGGCGGGTGATGGTGCGGTTGCGGGAGTTGATCGAGACAAGTCCCCGCGAGATCGAGGAGAAACGGTTGCCGGTGTTCCTGGGCAAGGATGTCAGTGGGCGTCCCCTGACGATCGATCTGGCAAGCATGCCTCACCTGTTGATCGCCGGGCGGACCGGGACGGGCAAGAGTGTCTGCCTGAATGCGTTGATTCTCTCGATGCTGATGACCCGCCGTCCCGACGAGGTGCGGATGTTGATGATCGATCCGAAGATGGTCGAGCTGAGCCCCTACCGGAGGATCCCTCACCTGATGCACCCGGTCATCACTGACATGAAGAAGGCGGAAGCGGTCCTGGCGTGGGCGGTGGACAAGATGGAGGAGCGGTACGACCTGTTGGCTCGCTGTGGTGTCCGGCATCTGGACAGCTACAACGCTCTGGGCCGGGACAAGGTCCTGGATCGACTGGGACTCGACGACGATGAGGATCTCGAAGCCGAGGAGATTCCCGAGTCGATGCCGTACATCGTGATTGTCGCCGACGAGATTGCCGACCTGATGATGTCGGCTGGAAAAGATGTCGAGCG
>DLVV01000363.1:5385-22184 GCA_003445035.1 Planctomycetaceae bacterium
GATGTGATCACCGGCCTGATCAAGTCGAACCTGCCGGCGAGGGTGTCATTCCAGGTCGCCAGCCGGACCGACAGTCGCGTCGTGCTTGACGAGATCGGTGCCGACAAGTTGCTCGGAAATGGTGACATGCTCTACCTGACTCCGGGAACCAGCCATCTGGTCCGGGCCCAGGGGACGTTCGTCAGCGATGAGGAGGTCAACGAGGTGATCGACTTCTTCAGCGAGGTCGAACCCCAGTACTCCAATGAACTCGCCGCACTTCCGGCCGATGGTGGGCCGGCCGGGGCGGGACTCGAGGGTCTCAAGAACCGGGATGAGTTGTATACGCAGGCCATTGAGGTGGTGATTCGCGAAGGTCGAGGAAGCGTGTCGTTGCTGCAGCGTTGCCTGGGCATCGGATACGGCCGGGCGGCTCGGCTGGTTGACTACATGGCCGAGGACGGGATTGTCGGCGACTACAACGGCTCGCAGGCCCGAGAGGTTCTGTACACCTCCGAGGAGTGGGAGGCCTTTCAAAATGGCGATGAGGAGCCGCTGGAGAGCCTCTCGGCGGTCGTCTCCGACGGGGTTTGACGGTCCATCGTCACTGACCTATCATGGGTTTTGCCTCGGGCGGCTGTGTGCCTGGGGTTTTTTTGTTTCCCCGAAGCGGACGGGACCGCCCGATGCCGCGTATCGAGATCTACGACACGACCTTGCGTGACGGCAGCCAGGGCGAGGGGATCAACTTCTCGCTGCAGGACAAGCTGCAGATCACCACGCGGCTCGATGCGCTGGGTTTTGACTTCGTCGAGGGAGGGTACCCACTCTCCAACCCGAAGGACGCCGAGTACTTCCAGGCGGTCCGTGATCTCGATCTTGACCACGTCCGCGTGGCGGCGTTCGGGATGACACGGCGTCGCGATGTCGCGGCCGAGGACGACATCGGGATGCTGGCATTGCGGGATTCCCTGGCACCGGTGTGCACCGTGGTCGGCAAGTCCTGGGGCCTGCACGTGACCGAGGTCCTGCGTGTAGAACTCGATGAGAATCTCGCCATGCTCGCCGATTCGGTCGCCTTTCTTGTCGGCGAAGGCCGCGAGGTGATCTACGACGCGGAGCACTTTTTCGACGGCTGGGCTGCCGATCCGGATTATGCGTTGAAGACCATTTCGGCGGCAACAGCGGCCGGGGCTCGTTCGGTCGTGCTGTGCGACACCAACGGGGGCCGGCTGCCCGAAGAGATTTCAGCCGGTGTCGAAGCGGCGTCAGCGGAGTTGTCGGTTCCGTTGGGCATCCACTGCCACAACGACAGCGATGTTGGGGTTGCCAACTCGCTGGCCGCCATCGACCAGGGCGTCACACACGTTCAGGGCACCATCAACGGCATCGGTGAACGTTGTGGCAATGCCGATCTGGTCAGCGTGATTGCCAATCTCGCGCTGAAGAAAGACGGCTTCGAGGTGCTCGCCACGGGGGGGGTCGAGCACCTGGCCGAACTGTCTCGATTCGTCTACGAACTGGCGAACATGAACTTTCGCCCGGGGCAGCCATTTGTCGGCCCCAGCGCCTTTGCTCACAAGGGCGGGATGCATGTCCACGCCGTCAATCGTGTCGCCGCCAGTTACGAACACATTCCACCCGATTCGGTCGGCAACGTCCGCCGCGTGCTGGTCAGTGAGCTCTCGGGGCGGTCCAACATCGTCGCCGTGACCACGCGGCACCGGATGCAGCAGGACGACGATCTGATGGCCAGGATTCTCGAGCGGGTGCAGGACCTCGAGAACGAAGGCTACCAGTTCGAAGCGGCCGAGGCGTCTTTCGATCTGCTGGTCAAGAAAGTTGCCGGGACTTACCGCTCGTTGTTCGAAAGAATTCACTACCGGGTCAACGTCGAGACCGACGCCGTGGAAGAGGACCCGGCGACCGAGGCGACCGTGAAACTGAAGGTCGCAAATTCGGTGAAGCACGTTGTCGCCGAGGGCGATGGTCCGGTCAACGCGTTGGACACCGCGTTGCGGAAGGCGCTGTGTGACACCTTTCCCGGCCTGACGTCGATGCAGTTGGTCGACTACAAGGTCAGGGTGATCAATTCGAGTGAGGGCACCGCCGCGCGGGTGCGAGTGGTGATCGAGAGTCGTGACGCCGACGAGGTCTGGAGAACGGTGGGCGTCAGTGAGAACATAATCGAGGCCAGCTGGCTGGCGCTGGTTGACAGCGTGGAGTACAAGCTGTTCAAGGACGAGGACGCTGGCGACGATTCGTCGCAATTCGTGGATTCGGCCGCAGTTCGGGACGATGTGTGATGGCAGCCGAAATCCCCAAGCAGTACGATCCGGCCGGTGCCCAACAGCGGTGGTACGCCGAGTGGTCCGAACGGGGCTATTTCGACGCTGAGCCAAATCCGGAGCGACCCCAGCACACGATCATGATTCCCCTGCCCAACGTCACCGGGGCGTTGCACATGGGGCACGCGCTCAACGGGACGCTCCAGGATCTGATCACTCGCTGGAAGCGGATGCAGGGATTTGAAGCCCTGTGGATGCCGGGGACCGACCACGCCGGCATCGCCACTCAGGCCGTCGTCGAACGCCGTATGCTCGAAGAGGAGGGGCTGACGCGTCACGACATCGGCCGGGAGGCCCTGGTCGAGCGGATCTGGAAGTGGAAGGATGCCTACGAACAGCGGATTCTCTCGCAGCTGAAACTGATCGGGGCCAGCTGCGACTGGAGAAGGACTCGCTTCACGCTCGACGAGATGTGTTCCAGGGCCGTTCGCAGGACCTTCTTCAAACTGTTCTCCGACGGGTTGATCTACCGTGGCAAGCGGCTCGTCAACTGGGATTCCTTTCTCCAGACGGCGGTGGCCGACGACGAGGTGTTCTACGAGGAGGTCTCCGGAGGGTTCTGGACATTTCGCTACCCGGTGGTCGGTTCGGACGAGACCATCGCGTTCTCGACGACTCGGCCCGAAACGATGCTCGGCGACACAGCAGTCTGCGTGCACCCCTCCGACGAACGCTACACCCACCTGGTGGGCCGGACAGTCCGTGTTCCCCTGGTTGATCGGGAGATTCCGATCATTGCTGACGCGTTGTTGGCCAAGAAGGAGATGGGGACCGGGGCGGTCAAGGTGACCCCCGCCCACGATCCCAACGACTACGCCTGTGGTCTCCGCAACGACCTGCCGATGATCAACATCCTGGAATCCGATGGCACGATCAACGAGAACGGCGGGAGATTTGCCGGGCAGGATCGCTACGAGGCCCGCAAGCAGGTCGTTCAGGCCATGGAGGAGTTGGGCTTCTCCGAGGGGGTCGAGGAACGAGCGATCGACCTGGCCCACAGTGATCGCTCCAAGACTCCCATCGAGCCGTATCTCTCGGACCAGTGGTTCGTGAAGATGAATGACCTCGCCCAGGACGCAATCGATGCGGTCGACGACGGCCGGGTGACATTTTTCCCGACACGATACGCCAAGACCTATCTCGACTGGCTCGGCGAAAAACGGGACTGGTGCGTGTCGCGTCAATTGTGGTGGGGGCACCAGATCCCGATCTGGTACTGCCTCACCTGTGAACGGCAGGACCTGGAGGCGGCCTTTGGCCAACGCGATGATGTCTGCTGGCACGAAGACCAGGAGAACGGTGGGTGGTTGGTCTGCGCCGAGACCGACCTGGCCGGGAATGAGTTGGGCGCGGACCACGAGCTGGTCCAGGACGAGGATGTGCTGGACACCTGGTTCAGCTCGGCGCTGTGGCCCCATTCGACGTTGGGATGGCCCGAGTCGACCGAGAGTCTCGACTACTTCTATCCCGGCAGCGTGCTGGTCACCAGCCGTGACATCATCACCTTGTGGGTGGCCCGGATGGTGCTGTCCGGGCTCTACAACATGGGCGATATTCCTTTCTCGCACGTCTGTGTCCATCCGAAGATCCTCGACGGGTTCGGCCAGACGATGTCGAAGTCGAAGGGCAACGGCGTCGATCCGATGGACCTGATCGATCGCTACGGTGCCGATGCCGTACGGTTCACGATTGCCTCGTTTGCCGGCGAGACGCAGGATATCCGGCTCCCGGTCGGTTACGAGTGTCCTGAGTGCGGCCACGTCACCGCCCAGGAATTGAAACACCAGAAGGCGGTGCCCGGCGGCAGCGAGAAGCCGCGGATCGACTGCGGAGGGTGTGGGAAGTCGTGGCAGTACACCAGTCCATGGTACGACCCCGACGAAGGGGAGCCGGTGGCACGGATGGTGGCCGAGCGGTTCGAGGCGGGGCGAAACTTCTGCAACAAGTTCTGGAACGCCGCTCGCTTCGCTATGCTCAATCTCGAGGGCTACGAGCCTGGCAGCCTGCCGGCGATCAGTGACAGTGACGGCCTGGCGATCGAGGATCGCTGGATTCTCAGTCGATTGGCTCGCACCGCTGCCCAGGTCACTTCATACCTCGACCGTTACCAGTTCGACCAGGCGACCAGGACGCTGCGTGACTTCACGTGGAATGAGTTCTGCGACTGGTACCTCGAAATGGTCAAGCCGCGGTTGCAGGACGAGGCGGCCGACCCGGAAGCCAGGGGCATCGCCCAGCGCGTCCTGGTCGGAGTGCTCGACGCATTGTTGCGACTGCTCGCACCGACCACCCCCTTCATTGCCGAAGAGCTCTGGCAACGCCTGGCCGAGTGGGCTCCGGAACGCGGATTGCCCGTGCCGGGGCCGGTTGCCGAAAGCGTCATGCGGGCCGAGTGGTTGGATCTGCCCGAGCAGTGGCACGACGAGGCCCTGGAAGCTCGGTTCGAGCGGTTGCAGGAGATCATCGTGGCGGTTCGTAATGTCCGCTCCACATACAACATCCCTCGCAGCACCCAGTTGTCGTTGTCAGTGAGATGTGGCGAGGGGGTGGTGGGCGATCTCGAAGCGGTGGCCGGGCAGTTCCTCAACCTGTCCAATACCGGGTTGATGGCCGTGGGGCCGGATGTCGGTCAGCCGGCCGGGGCGGCGAGCTTCGCGTTGGGAGAAGCCGACGGCTACATCGATCTCGAGGGGGTCGTCGACCGCGAGGCCGAACGCGACAAGCACGTCAGGGAGCGTGAAAAATTGACTGGGGTGATCACCGGTCACGAGAAGAAGCTGGCCAACGAGAACTTCGTGTCAAAGGCTCCGGCAGAGGTCGTTGATGGTGTCCGCGAGACGCTTGCCGGTCTCAGGGAACAGCTCGAGCGGGTCAACGACATTCTCGAACAACTCGACGGTGCCTGATCCATTCCGGCGTCTTGAACGCCAGTGGCGGCGGGCTATAATCCATCGCGCAGACCACCGGGTCCGTGGGGTCTCTCCCCTGCCCCGGTTCACCTCTGGCGACAACAGGGAATACCGCTTTGCTCGTCCCGATGGAACTCGCCCGTATCGTGATCAACGACATCGGTGATCAGCAGGTCGTGTTCCTGCGGGAGATCGAAGGTGGCCGCTCCTTCCCGATCCTGATCGGGTTGTTTGAGGCGGGGGCGATCAATCGGCGAATCACCGAGGATCCTCCGCCTCGTCCACTGACTCACGACCTGCTGAGGTCGACGGTCGAGGAGCTGGGAGGAGAGATCGAGGACGTCGTGATCACCGATCTTCGCAACCACACCTATTTCGCCGTGCTCAGGATCCGGTTTGACGGCGAGTTGATCGAGGTCGACAGTCGGCCAAGCGACGCCCTGGCGATTTCTGTCCACTACGATCCGCCGCTGCCGATCTATGTGCACGAGGACGTGCTGGCCGAAGTGGGCTAGGCAACGACTAGTTGCACTCGGGCTGAAGCGGGCCGGCGAGTTCCTCGAGGAAGAACAATCGGCCGGGCTGAGTGGGCATGAACGTCGAGGGGATCCAGGGCGTGGGGTCGTGCCGGAGTGTCATCCACAGGCTCAGGCCCTGCCACATCATGCCCCGCGAAAACGTCCCGTCGGCACCACCAATGATCTTGTCGGCGCCCAGGAACAGCCCGGGTCCGATCGTGTTGGCGAATGCCGGGACCAGCGTGGTCCGGCTCTTGAAGCTCGTCACCGCGTTCTGCTCGATCGTCAGCGGATGCAACTGGGCTCCGATGCGGTGTGTGTCGGCCCGCCAGGCGTCGGCGCTGTCGTACTCGGCTGCGAACTGGGGTTCCCAGAAGGCGATGTGGCAGACTCGGCCGATTCCGAACAGCACCACCAACTTGCCGCCCCCGGCACGGATCTCGGCGATCTGATCGGCGAAGTGTGGCAGGGAGTCCTTTGAGGCGAAATGCCGTTGTTCGGGTGGAACCGTCAGGTCGCCCAGCGGACCGTAGAACGCATCGGACATGGCGTTTTCGAAGGCGCCGGGGTGATCGGAGGGCAAGGTGTTTCCGTCCGAATCACTCCATTCGTCCATGTTGAAACCATGAACGTGATCGCAGGAGACACCCCATTCTTTGAGGAAGTAGACGGCCCAGCGGTACATCCCCATCGGGCCGACCGGCAGGATCATTGCCAGGGAATGGCCGTCGGTTCGGGCCCGGGAGATTGTCAGGGCAATTTCGTGGCCAAGCATCGTGTCGAAGTCGGACAGGGTGTTGCAGGGAATCGGTTCAAAACCCTCGTTCCACCACGGCTGCCGTTGCGTGATGGTTGCCGGATCGTCGCCAACACAGCTGTCGATCTTGGCCAGGTCCCAGCCCGACGGAAGAAAACTCTCCATCAACGATCCGCTCAATGTGCTCAACAGGTCCATCGTTCTCTCCCGCGGGGCCGGTCGTCAGAGCGACCGGTTGTCAGATATGGATCCCACTGTAACGATCGTGGTTCGGTGATTCGAGCGGCATGCATGAGTATTGCCTTATCGGTTGCGATGCGGCTAAAGTAGGCCAACCCACCAACTTACCCCACCCTGTGCGACGTCCTGTCGCCCGCGAGTCTCGATGAAGTTCATTGTTGTGCCGTGCGTTTTGGCTTCGTGCCTGGGCATCGGTTGGGCCGTTTTTGTTGATTCTCAGCACCAGGTCGGAGGCGGAACGTCGCCGAGTGGTGAGGAGGTCCACGCGGTCAAGGTGACCGGTCTGCAGACGCGGGACATTGTCGAGGCCCTGGAGTTGGTTGGGAGTCTCGAAGCGGATCGCGATGTTGAGATCCGCTCGCGAGTCAGCGGACGGATCGAGGAACTGGTTGTTGACGTCGGTGACCGCATCAGCAAGGGCCAGTTGCTGATCCAGATCGACGATCTGCAGCAGCGGGAAATGGTGCGTCGCGCGGAGGCGGCGATCCGTGTCGCGGCGGCTGAGAAGTCGACCCAGGACCTGCGTGTGATTGCGGCGCGACGTGACCACGATCGCCAGAAGAACCTGGTCAAGAAGCGGGTCGGGACCGCTCAGCAACTGGAGGCGGCCGAGTCAAAGTTGTCTATTGCCGAAGCCGAGTCACGACTCGCTGCTTCTAAGGTGGCCCAGGCCGAGACGGAACTGGAGCAGAGTCGTCTGGAGTTGGCCGAACGTCGGATCGCGTCGCCGTTGGCCGGACAGGTTGCCAGCCGGAAGGTTCAGGTCGGTGACCTCGCCAAGTCCGACCTGGGGCTCTTGCGGATTGTTGATCTCTCGACGGTTCGCACTGCGGTCCATGTCGGAGAAAGCGACTACAGGCAGTTGCGAGAGGGCCAGTCGGCCGAGGTTCGGGTCGACACCTACCCGGACCCTTTCCCGGGGCGACTCGTGAGGCTGGCGCCGGTGCTGGATCCCGAGACACGGACGGCGGTCGTTTACATCGCCGTTGACAATCCCAATGGGTTGCTCAAGCCGGGTATGCACGCCCGCGTTCGCGTTGTGCTCGACCGACACGAACAGGCCACCGCAGTGCCTTTGGCGTCGGTGGTCGAAACGACGAGCGGCTCGACTGTCTTTGTGCTTGCCGACGATGGAGAGCGGGTGAGTCAGGTGAGTGTTCGTCTCGGGCTTGCCGACCAGACAATGGTCGAGGTTCTCAGCGGGATTACTCCTTCCGACCGTGTTGTCACGCTGGGCAGCCACCTGGTCAGGGACGGTCAGGTCGTGGAGGTCGTGGACTGAGTCACCATGACGCTGACCCGCCTGGCCGTAAACCGACCTGTGACGACCTTGATGATCGGACTGGTCATCACGCTGCTGGGATATGTGGCGGTTGAACGCCTGGCGGTGGATCTTCTGCCCAAGCTCGATTATCCCACCGTGCAGGTTGAGACGCTCTATCGCGGTGCGGCGCCCGGGGAAATTGAAACCCTGCTGACCAGGCCGCTCGAGCAGGCGTTGAGTTCGATCAAGGGCTCGGAGGAGATTTCGAGCACGAGTGCCGAGGGGGCGAGCACGATCCGGATCCGCATGAACTGGGGCGTCGATCTCGATGTGGCTCTCGGCGATATGCGGCAGGCGGTGCAGAAGGTGAGACGGCAACTGCCCGACGGGGTTGAAGGCCCGTATTTCCGCCGCTTCAACGAGAGTGATTCGCCGATCATCTACCTGGGATTGGAGCGAGTGGGTGCGTCGGCTTCAGGCGATCGTCGGTCGGCGATTGAGACGACGAAGCGAGCCGAGACGGAAATTATTCCCGAACTGGAGAAAGTGCCCGGGGTCGGTTATGTGAGGTTGCGGGGCGCCGTCCGTCGGGAAATCCAGGTTGACCTGGATCGCCAGAAACTCGAATCGATGCATCTGGGTGTCAACGAGGTGGTGGCGGCGCTGAGGCGACAGAACATCAACCGTCCGGCCGGCGACTTCGACGAGGGGAACGTCCAGCGACTGGTGCGGAGCCATGGCCAGTTCCGCAATCTCGGCGAGATGCGGGACACGGTGGTTCGTGAACGCGACGGGGCCATCGTGCGTCTGTCAGACATCGGTGAGGTGACCGACGGGATTGAAGAGCGGACCGATTCCAGCCGCGTCAACGGACGAGAAGGCCTGTTGATCTACATCCACAAGCAGTCCGACGGGAACACGGTGGCCGTGAGTCGGTTGATTCGTGAAGCGGTCGCACGACTGAATCGCCGATTGACCGGACTGGAACTCTCGATCCGGATCGACAAGTCCGAGTTCGTCGTCCAGGCGATCGAGAATATCCGTCGGACGGCTGTCTCTGGAATGGGCCTGGCCGCGGTGGTGCTGGTGATCTTCCTCCGCAGTTTTCGCAGTACGGTCGTGATCGGCGTGACAATGCCCTTTTCGGTAATGGCAACATTCGTACTGATTTACGCCCAGGACTTTTCTCTGAACGTTGTGTCCTTTGGTGGTCTCGCATTGGGCCTGGGCCTGCTGGTCGACAACTCCATCGTTGTCCTCGAATCGATCTATCGCCGTCGCGACGATGGGCAGCCCATCAAGCAGGCGGCCATCGACGGCACCACCGAGGTCGGTTCGGCGATCGTGGCCAGTACCCTGACGACCCTGATCGTGTTTGTGCCCCTGATCTTCATCGAGGGGACAACCGGAGTGTTGTTACACCAATTGGCCTGGGTGGTGTGTTTTGCCCTGACCTGTTCGCTGTTGGCCAGCCTGACGCTGACGCCGATGCTGGCGGCTCACTGGGGTGGCAAGAAGCGGGATTCGGATCCGGATTCGTTGAGGGGGGGCGTGCTGTCGGACCGGTTGGCGGCAGTCGCCCAGAGCGTCTTTTCGATGATCGAGGCAGTCTACGCTTCGGTGTTGCGGCAGGCGCTTCGTCGTCGAGGCGTGGTGCTTTCGGTGCTGCTGCTGATTTTTGCGGTAACGGTCGGGCTGGCGCCTCGCATCGGGACAGAGTACATGCCCAAGGCTGACGAAGGCGATCTGCGGGTCCGCGGCCACATGGCCCCGGGGATCCAGTTCGAGCATCTCGAGCGGCAGGCCATAGAGATCGAGAAGAGGATTTTGTCGGCAGTCCCGCCTGAACAGCGTACGACCGTGGCGTCCTTCATCGGGGGCGATCGGGACGATTCGGAGGACTGGAACGAGTGTTGGTTGAGAGTCAAATTGGTTCCCCGCAGCCAGCGCCGCCAGTCGGTCCAGGAGGTTCGGACAGAGTTGGCGGCTGCGATTGGACCGATTCCGGGAATGAGAGTGGGTGTGAAGGCTCAGACCGAGATGATGCTGGCGAGGATGTTGAGTTTTGGTGGGGACGATGTCGAGGTTGAAATTCGCGGGTACGACCTGGAGAAAGCCGATCGGATGGCTGGCCGGGTGGCGGAAATGATGAGGAAGGTGCCGGGGCTGATCAACGTCAATATCCAACGTCCCGACCGGCGGCCGGAATTGTCAGTCCATGTCGACCGGGTGAAGGCCAGTTTGGTGGGGGTCAGTGTCCAGGACATCGCCGAGACCCTTGATACGACGATCCGTGGAACCGAGGCCACGTTGTTCCGCGAGGATGGAGATGAATTCAACGTGCTGGTCCGGCTTCGGGACTCGGATCGCGACGGACTGCCCGACATCGAGCGGGTTGGGGTGACGACCGGTGGTGGTCGAGTGGTGGCGCTGCGAGATCTCGTCGGGTTCGATACTGGCAATTCGCCATTGAGGATTAACCGCAGTGCCCGTCAACGCGTGGTTCAGGTTTCTGCCGACGTGGCCGATCGAGATCTCGGTGGAGTCGTCTCCGACCTGACCGGGTTGCTGGATGATGGTACGTGGCCAAGAGGGTTTACCTACCGCATTGTCGGAGACTACGAGGAACAGCAGCGAAGCTTTCGTGAACTGACCAAGGGATTGGTGCTGGCGGTTGTGCTGATGTACATGGTGATGGCCTCGCAGTTCGAGTCGTTTCGGGATCCGCTGGTGATCCTGGTGACGATTCCCCTGGGAGCGATCGGGGTCATCCTGGCGTTGCTCCTGACCGACACAACGTTGAACGCACAGTCCTTTATCGGGACGGTGATGCTGGCTGGCATCGTCGTCAACAACGCGATCGTCCTGGTCGACTGCATCAAGCAGAGGCTGGAGGGCCAGGTGGGTGGAGATTTCACCGAGGTGATTGTCGGAGCGAGTGTGCGGCGGTTCCGGCCGATCCTGATGACGACTTTGACGACCGTGCTGGCAATGCTGCCGATTGCGTGGGGATGGGGAGAGGGGGGCGAATTGCAGGCTCCGATGGCTCGCGTGGTGATCGGCGGGCTGCTGTCGGGGTCGCTGATCACGTTGCTGGCCATCCCGATCGTCTGTCACATCGTTCGTCCCGGCCGGCGGCCCCTGGCGGCCCACGTCGCGGATCGGTCCGAGTCGCTATAATTTTCGACTGATTGACCGGACAAGTGATGGGGTGAGGGCCGTGGACAGGAGGGGACCAGGTCATGACGAGTGATGAACGGGAGCCACAACCGGTCGGCCCGGCAACGGTGCGGGACAGGCTGAGAGTAATGCTGGCGGTGGCCCGCAGCGCGTTGGATCCTCGTCGTTGGCTGATCGGAGGCCTGGCTGCCTTGATGGTGGCTGCCGGGGGCGTGGTCCTGGACAACTTGTCGGGGTCCGATCAGCCTACCGAATGGCCCTGGAGCATCGAACTGGGCACGCTGGATGGCGATCGCAAGGTGGATTCGCTGTTGTCGGCGGCCGGCGGTCAGCCGATTGCCACGGCGGTGCGGGTGGCCTGGAATCCGGAGCTGGTGGGACGCCCGTTGCGGGATGTCATGAGGCCGGCGGTGCGGATCGTCGGGGCGAGGGAGTCGTGGTCCGAGACAGCAATCAACTGGTCGCGATTCCTGGTGGCGGTGATCGTCTGGTCACTGGCCGGAGTCATCCTGGTTCGGATGACCGCGGCCGACGTGGTTCGCGGTGAGTCGGTGTCGTTGGCGCAGGCGGTGGGTTTCGGGTTCAGACAGTCCGGATCACTGCTCTCGGCATCCCTGATCAGCGTGTCGTGTTTCGGAGTGCTGTGGGGCCTGGCCGTTCTGGGGGGGCTGTTGGCCAAGATTCCGTCAGTCGGCCCATTGGTCGTCTCGCTATTGTGGTTCATTCCGTTGGTGTTGGGGCTGTTGATGACGATCGTGGCCCTGGGTTTCGTGGTTGGCTGGCCGTTGATGGTGGCCACGATCGGGGTCGAGGACAGTGACGGGTTTGACGGGTTTTCACACGCGCACGGTTTCCTGACCGATCGCCCGCTGTTGCTGGCGAGCCATGCCGTGATCGCGACGATCGTGGCGTCGGTCGCTGCCTGCCTGGGATGGCTGGCACTGTCGTTGACCATCTGGTTTTCGGGTTCGGCGGTCAGTTCCGGACTGGATGCATTCGATTCCAGGAGTGAACTGCAGGTTGTCTCGAATTCTCTTTCCGAGGCCAGCCTGGTGGGAGGAGGCGAAGTGCCGGCCCGGTTGGTGGCTGCGGGTTCCGGTGAGTCGGCTGACATCCCGTTTTCCTCGACGTTTCTCGTCTTCTGGATCCGGGCGGCTCACCTGCTGTTCGTCGGATACGTCGGTGGTGTCTTCTGGGGAGTTGTGACCGGTCTCTATCTGGTGGTCCGGGACAGTGCCGACGGGATACCGATGACACAAATGTGGCTGGAGTCTGACGACACCCCGCCAGAATCTCTCGGCGGGGACGTCATCCTCGAACCAGGCGAAGACCAGAGCGTGTCGTCAGACGAGCCGGACTGACCGCCAATCAGGTGGTCAGTTGCTCGAACAACGCCCTGTAGTATCGCATCACTCGCAACGGATCGCTGGTCGCGGGGCTTTCCGAAAGGCACCAGCCCTTGTAGCCCTGTGCGGTCAACAGCGAGAAGAGTTCTCGGTAGGGATATCTCTGGTCGTAGAGGTCGTGGATGTGGACGACATCTCCGAGTCTTGCTGCCAGGCGGTGGAAATGGGTTTTCAATGAACCGTCTATGGTCTCGCCGGGATTCGAATTCCAGCAGACAGTGACGCGGGGATGGTTGGCGATGTCGACAATCTGCCGAATCACCGCCGGATCCTTTGTTCCCCGCCCGTGAACTTCCAAGCGGATCTGTTGTCCGAATTCGTCGGCTGATTTGGCACACACCAGAAGCGCCCGGCCGATCCGTTCGATCGTCCGTCCACGGTCCTCGCCCTTGACGAATCCGTTGGGGCGGACCTTGATGCCGCTGCCACCGACATCCCGAGAGAGTTCCAGAAAACGGCGGGTGAGATCGATGTTCTGCTGGACCACGCCGTGGTCGGCACTGTGGTATTCGCAGGCCGACCCGAGTCCAACCAGGGTGACCGGTGAGTCGGCAAAACGGGCTTTGACCTCCGCTCTCTGCGCCCGGTTCAGACTGACCTCGACACCGTGCTTGTGAGTGCTACGGAGTTCGACGCCGGCGAACCCGGTCTTCTCGCAGTTGGTGATCAGTGTTGGCAAATCCCACTGGGCTCCCCAGAGATAGGTGACCATGCCCAGCTTCAGGTCGGATTTCCGGTCAGGTTTCATGACACGATTCTCCTGGCAGGTGAGTCACGCGGCGGTGCGGACTTCTTCCCCGATTGTACTACCGATTGGGCAGCAAGGCTGCCGCTGGACGGAAACCGCACCCGGTGGTCTCTACCAGCGGAACAGGGATGTGCCCCAGGTGAGGCCGGCCCCGAAGCCGCACATCAGGATCGTGTCGCCCCGGTTGATCCGCCCGGCCTGAAACGCCTCGTCGAGAGCCAGCGGGATCGATCCGCCGGACGTGTTGCCGTACCGCTCGAGGTTGCTGAAGACCCGTTCGGGGTCAATTCCCAGTTGGGAGACGGCGGCATCGATAATTCGCTTGTTGGCCTGGTGCACCAGGTACAGCGACACGTCGTGAATGCTCATGCCCGACTTGGACAGCACCAGTTCGATGGTGTCGGTCAGGACGCGAACAGCCCACTTGAAGACGGCACTGCCGTCCATGGCCAGGTACTGTCGTCCAGCTTCAACGTCGTCAACGGTCACCGGGTTGCGCGTGCCGCCGACGGCACATTGCAGCAATGGGCCACCACTGCCGTCGGCTCCCATCTGGTAGCAGATCAACCCCTGGTGCGGTTCGCCCCGGGTCATCAGCACGGCGCCGGCTCCGTCGCCGAACAGGGGGGCGATGCGTCGATCCTGAGGATCGACGATTCGGGAGTTGCAGTCGCCGCCGATAACCAGCGCCACCTTGCTGTTGCCGGTGGCCACGTACTGGGCACCGGTCACCATGGAGTAGATGAAACCCGAGCAGGCGGCCTGCAGGTCGACGGCCGCCGCGTCGAGGCCGAGTTTGTCCTGGACTATGCAGGCGGTCGAGGGGCAGTTGTAGTCGGGGGTGAACGTGCCGACCAAGACCAGGTCGATTTCGGACGGGTCGATCCTTGCCGACCGGATTGCTCTGCGGGCGGCTTCGATGCAGAGATCGCTGGTGGCTTGCCCTTCGGGAGCGTGACGCCGCTCAAGGATCCCCGTCCGCTGGCTGATCCAGTCCGGATCAAAACCTCGTTCGGCCTGCAGATCCTCGTTGGTGACCACCTGGTCAGGCACGTAGGAGCCGCTGCCGACGATCTGAATGCCGAGCAGAGAATTGGTACGCTGGCTGAACACCTTGCGTGTATTTTCCCGATCGGTAGAACGAGATTCGGTAGCCGTCTTCGCGATTACCCCAACCTGCGGTGAGTCAGGAGACGAATGTCCCCGTGAAGTGATCGACTCAACAGGAAAATGGGGGCTCGGACGCTGCATCAGCGAACAGTCCGTCTCCATCCGGGTGCCTTTGACGCTGGCCGGAGTATAACCCGTTCGTCGAAATGAAACCAGCGGGTTCCGCGACGTTTGCCAAGACTGTGCCTCGGATTTTTGGAATCCGCTAAGATGGCTGGGGAACGCGAATCGAGGGGGCGCGGCGACGGAGATTCCATGAGCGTCCACACCATCCGCCTGGCCGGTCCGTGGCAATTGGAGAGTGCCACCGATGCCTTCCGCACCCGCCTTCCGATCGAATGCTCTCGGGGAGCCAGTTTTCGCGCGGCGAGACGATTTGGCCGCCCCGGGCGACTGGATGCCGGCGAACGAGTCTGGCTGGTCATCGATGGTCTTTCGGGTGAAGCCGAGATCTTGCTCAACGAGGTTCCGCTTGAACTCGTCGACGGAGCAGACGGGCTGCGAGCGGATATCACCGATGAGATGGCCACTGACAACTGGTTGTCGGTCCGGTGGAAAGGTGACGATCCGGGCGGCCTGGCAGGACCGGTGTGGTTGGAATGCGTGAGTGAGTGAAACGTTGACTGCCGCCAGGTCATGCGGCACGCTGCGCGGAGTCGTTCAGGGTGGCCGAGAAGCCCAGGTCGGTTGATTGCTGGTGGTCCGCCGGTCCCGAACGTCGGAGTTCAATCCGGGTGCCGAACCGTTGCACGTCGGCCACTCGGGCCCTCACCGATTCGTCGGGCTGGTTGTGTTCGCAGGTGCAGGTTACCTCCGGGAGATCCTCGAAGGCTGGAACGAACGGAACGTGTACCAGTTGGTGTCGTTGGCCATTTCGCCAATGCACGGTCAGGTCGCCGTCGAGCCGGTCACCGTCGGAGTCGCGGTGCCGTCGGAGGGTCTGGGACAGGTCGAGGGCCGGTTGGGTCGGGGTGACGGATATGTCAGGGGCCTGGGATGAGCGGAGCATGGATCGGTTGCGAGCGAACCGGCGTCGCAGCGTGTTCCGGTACAGCACGAGCGTGGCGGCGACTACGGTCACCGCGAGACCTGTCCCTGCGATGGGATCCGCGAGGTCCACGAGGATGAGTCCGACGGTCAGCAAGGGGGCCAGGGTGAGCGTGGCGGCCAGCGGCCGAGGCGTGGTGGCGGGCGACGGACTGCCGAGACGGTGGATGATCTCTGCCAGCAGTCCCAGCACGGCCACCGAGCCCGTCGCGAGCCAGCTATGCAACGGGCTCAACGACGTGGATAACTCTCCGGCGACCGAACGGGCGGCCAGCAGCCAGCCGCCCAGCAGCAGGCTGGTCCAGATTGTCACCGCCAGTCGAAATGACCAGCGGGCACGTTCGATCGGTTGGCTCGAGTTCATTGGACTCACTCCCTTGAGTCCTGCGAAATGTCGCCTCGATGGAGGCGTGGTTCGATCACACGGTCATTGGCCGGAGAGTGCGTCGATACGGTCGGTCCGTTCCCATGTGAAGTCCGGGTCGTTGCGGCCAAAGTGGCCACCGGCAGCCGTCTTTCTATAGATCGGACGTTTGAGGTCCAGGGTTTCGATGATTCCGGCCGGTGTCAGTTCGTGAGCCGGAAATACCGCCCGGATTCGCTGTTGGATTTCGGACTCGGGTACCGAGGCGGTGTTGTGGCAATCGATTGTCACGCTGACCGGTTCGGCGACTCCGATGGCGTAGGCCAGTTGGATTTCGCACTCACCGGCTAATCCGGCGGCGACGACATTCTTGGCGATGTAGCGAGCCATGTAGGCGGCCGAGCGATCGACCTTGGTGGGGTCTTTGCCGCTGAAGGCACCTCCGCCGTGTCGGCCCCAGCCACCGTAGGTGTCGACGATGATCTTCCGGCCGGTCAGTCCGGTGTCTCCGTGAGGTCCGCCGACAACGAAGCTCCCGGTTGGATTGACGTGGTAGACGGTCTGGTCATCGAGAAAGTCACCTGGTACGACCGGCACCACCACCTCGCGACGGATGAATTCGGCGATCTCCTCCTGGGACACCGTCTCGGCGTGTTGCGTGGAGACCACGACCGTCGTGACTCGCCGTGGGGCCCCATCGACATACTCGACGGTGACCTGGCTTTTGCTGTCGGGGCGGAGCCAGTCGACGGCACCTTGCTGACGGACGTCGGTCAGGCGGTTGATGATCCGGTGGGCCAATGCGATGGGCATCGGCATCAGTTCCTCGGTCTGGTTGGAGGCGTAGCCGAACATCAATCCCTGGTCAC
>DLVV01000363.1:22473-45510 GCA_003445035.1 Planctomycetaceae bacterium
GCCGAACATCAATCCCTGGTCACCGGCACCGCCGGTGTCCACGCCCAGCGCGATGTCGGCGCTTTGGCTGTGAAGCTTCACGTCGATTTCGCATGTGTCGGCGTGAAACGCGATCCCGTCGATCGTGTAACCGATGTCACGCAGGACCTGGCGGATCACATCCCGATAGCCGTCATCATCACGGGCTCCCGCGGAGGTGATTTCTCCGGAGACCTGCACGTAGTCGGTGGTGCAAAGGGTCTCGCAGGCAACTCGTGAGGACGGGTCGTCGGCAATCAAGGCATCGAGTATTCCGTCGGAGACCTGGTCGGAGACCTTGTCGGGATGTCCCATGCTGACCGATTCACTGGTGAACAGGAATTCGGACATGGTGGCAGGCTCCATCGGGGCAGGTCGAGACGAGAAAAGTCGCAAGAGGATGGATTGTAGCGCGGGTCAGCGATCCTCACAACTGAGCCTGATCGCGGGGTTCAGGCGGCGTTGGCGTTCGGAGGGTCGTCAGATGAGCCCGTCTTCAGGCGGATGTCCTCGGGAAGCAACTCGTTCAGGATTCCGAGAGTGGCCTCGGTGGCACCCTGTCGTGAGAGGACAAGTCTGCGGGCCGCGTCTCCGAGAGCAGCTGCGGTTGTTGGGTCGTCGAGCAGTTCGACGAGTCGGGTCGCCAGCGACGGCCCGTCGGCAACCACGCGGGCTCCTCCACGTTCGAGCAGTTCGTCAACGACATCCTGGAAGTTCTGCGTGTTCGGTCCGAAAAGGACCGCGGCTCCGTATGCGGCTGGCTCGATCATGTTCTGGCCGCCGCGGTTGGTCAGGCTCCCTCCCACGAATGCCACGTCGGCCAGCCCCCAGCAGGCGGCCAGTTCGCCGACGGTGTCCAGCAGCACGACAGGCCCGTCGGTTTGGGAGGCAGCCTGGTCGGTGATCCGGCTGCGCCGCAGCAACGGGTGCCCCATGGACACGACCGTCTCGGCCACCTCGTCAAAGCGTTCCGGGTGCCGCGGCACCAGCACCAGCCTGAGGTCCGGATGGGTTTGCCTGGCTATGACCCAGGCCTCGATCGCCAATCGCTCCTCAGGATCTTGTGTGCTGCCGGCCACGAACACCGGGGACCGCTGTGAGATGCCCAGGGTTGCGGCCAGGTTCCGGGTGTCGGGGTTGTCGCGACGTGTTTCAATCCGGTCGTACTTGATCGATCCCGAGACCTGGATTCGCTGGGGAGGTCCCCCCAGTGCTTCAAGCCGCTCGGCGTAGATTGTGTTCTGTGCGACCAATTGGTCGAAGCGGTTCAGCAACCGGCTGAACAACCACCTGAGTCGCCTGTATCCCGCGAAGCTCGGCTCGCTGACTCGCCCGTTGACCAGGGCCAGCGGGATTCCCTTGCGGTGTGCGGCGAGGATGAAATTCGGCCAGAGTTCCAGTTCGACCAGGACGACCAGGTCGGGACGGATCCTCCGCAGTGCCCGGCGGACCGACCAGCTGAAATCTAGTGGAAACCAGTCGACGCGACAGTCTGCAAATCGTTCGCACGCCAGGCGGTGCCCCGTGGCGGTGGTCGTCGTAACCAGTATCTGCAGCGAGGGCCAGAGCCGCCGGCACTCGGCGATCATTGGCTCCAGTTGCAGCACCTCGCCCACGCTAACGGCGTGGAACCACACCAGGCGGTCGTTGCCAGTGCGGTGAGCGACCCGGCCGGTGAGTTTTTTCCAGAGCCCCGGCCGCCGCTTCCCCCGCACCACTCGCTGCCACAACAGCAGTGGTGCTGCCGTGACGAGCACGACCAGGTAGACGAGATTGAGCAGCCAGGGCATCCATTCCCTCGTTCGCGGCGTCAGTGGCCTCGGGCCGTGCGGGTTGTCGTCAGGTTAGTTTAGTTCGGAGAGCCACAGCATTTCTTGTATTTCTTGCCGCTGCCACACGGGCACGGATCGTTTCGGCCGACGCGGGGAGCTGTGTTGCGGATGGGTTGGATCACTTCGACTTCGGCTCCCGGCTGCGGGCCGCCGCCCTCGGTTTGTTCGGTTGCCACCTCGTCGTAGACCGATCCGGCTTCGGCATGC
This sequence comes from Planctomycetaceae bacterium, assembly GCA_003445035.1. Classification (GTDB taxonomy): domain Bacteria; phylum Planctomycetota; class Planctomycetia; order Planctomycetales; family Planctomycetaceae; genus UBA8437. Next base: position 24,531 of record DLVV01000363.1, read on the forward strand.
GACGTGGCCGCGACTTCCCAGAGCGACCCGACGAACTCGGGGCTCTGGATTTCGATGCGGAAGATTGACGAGGTGACCTGTTCTCCGATGCGCTCCCACATCAGGTCAAAGGCCGCCATGCCCTCGCGCTTGTACTCCGTCTTGGGGTCCTTCTGGGCGTAGCCGACCAGGCCGATGCCCGACCGAAGGTGGTCCATGTGATAGAGGTGGTCTTTCCAGGCGGTGTCGAGGATCTCGAGGATCAACGACCGTTCGGCCTGGCCCAGTTCGGGGCGGAAGCGGCTGTCGTAAAGAGAGAGCAGCCGCTGCCTCGCGTCCTCCGGTTCGAGGCCGGTCCAATCGTCGGAATCGATTGTGACGCCGAAGGACGACTGGACCCATTCGGTGATCCTGGGGAGCTCGGTGGCCAGTGCGAGCTCGGTTGTCTCACCGTTGGTCGGTGATTGCCCGTTGAAGCACAGCTCGTCGATCTCTCCGCGAAGTTTCTCGCCCGCCTCGAACGACCGTTCGCTGAAGTCCAGCAGGGCCGCTCGGATCTGGTCTCGCTGACGGTTGGCGATGTCGCTCATCGTGATCGGTTGATCGAAGCGGTCGCTGGCCCACTGCACCAGCCCCTCACGATCGGAGCGTTCTCCACCGGCCTGTCGGGCGATCAGGAAGTTGTTGATGCCGACGGTGACCGGGAACTCGACTTCCTTGTCGCGGTAGAGTTGGTCGAGCAACCCGAGGGTCGTCTCGATCACCTCTTCGTCGGTGTCGTGGTTGAACTGTTCGGGTGACGCGTCGAGAGTGTATTGCTGCCGCAACCATTCGCACATCGACCGCAACGGGAAGAGGTCTTCGAGAAAAATGTCGACCGTCGCAAAGTCGTACCGCTCGATCACCGGCTCGATGCGATCGGTCAGCAGGTCGAAGATGGCCTCGCGGGGTTCGGCTCTCAGTTTCTTGTCATTGAGCCCGAGGTTGTAGCGGGAGTTGGCCCAGCGAGTCAGCGCCTGCCAGTTCCATTCACTCTCATCGACATCCTGCAGCAGGCATTCCTCGATCTGGTCGGTGACATCCTCCCGAGACTGTCTCAAGGCACTGTCCCGCAGCACGATCTCCAGTTCCTCCCGGGTGGAGTTGCGGATTTCGGCGATGTTGACCCGGATCCCGAAATCTGCGGCAGCCCACTCGGTGACCACCTCCCAACGGTAATCCCTGTCGAGGAACTCGCTGACCCGTCGCTGGGCCTGCTCGGAGATCATGTCCATGATCAGTTCACGGCAGTTGATCCCGTCGAGGATCTGCTGACGGTAGGCGTAGACGCGCTTGCGTTGCTCGTCCATCACCTCGTCGTATTCCAGCAGGTGCTTGCGACTCTCGAAGTGGCGTTCCTCGACCTTTTTCTGCGCCCCCTCGATTCGCTTGGTCACCATCCGGCTCTCGATCGCCTCGCCGTCCTGCATCGTGCGGTCGATCATCCTCATGGCCAGTTCGGGGATGAACAGCCGCATCAGGTCGTCTTCCATCGAGAGGAAGAAACGGCTTGAGCCGGGGTCGCCCTGGCGGCCGGCGCGGCCGCGGAGTTGCAGGTCGATCCGTCGCGAGTCGTGGCGTTCGGTGCCAATGACATAGAGTCCACCGTCGCCGGCGATTTCACGTCCCTCCTCGGCCATGCCCCCCTGCTGGGCGATCGAAGCGGTCAGGGTGTCCCATTCGGACTTGGGAACATCGAGCCGCGTCTCGTAGACCTTGGAGAGTTCCTGCCAGGTCTGATGTTCTGGGTTCCCGCCGAGAATGATGTCGGTGCCACGACCGGCCATGTTGGTCGAAATGGTCACCGCGTTCTTCCGGCCGGCCTGGGCCACGATCTCCGCCTCACGCTCGTGGTTTTTTGCGTTGAGGACGTTGTGCACGATTCCGTAGCGGTCCAGTTTCTTGCTGATGACCTCGGATTTTTCGATCGATGCCGTGCCGATCAGCAGCGGTCGGTCCGACTCCGACTGGACCTGCCGCACCTCCTCGACCACCGCGTCCCATTTCTCGCCTTCGGTCCGGTAGATCACGTCGGGGAAGTTGACCCGGTTGAGTGGCCGGTTGGTCGGGACGGCCAAGACGTCGAGGCTGTAGATCTTGAGGAACTCGCCGGCCTCGGTCATGGCCGTTCCGGTCATGCCGGCGAGTTTGTCGTAGAGCTTGAAGTAGTTCTGGAGAGTGATTGTGGCCAGCGTCTGGCTCTCCTCCTTGATCGTCACACCTTCCTTCGCCTCGACCGCCTGGTGCAGCCCGTCACTCCACTGGCGACCGGGCATCTTGCGGCCGGTGAACTCGTCGACGATGACGACGTCACCGCCTTCGATCACGTAGTTGACGTTCAGCTTGTAGAGGTAGTGTGCCTTCAGAGAGTTGTCGAGCAGGTGAGGCCACTCGGTGTTGCCCGACGTGTAGAAGCTCTCGACTCCCACCAGTTGCTCGGCGGCCCTTATACCATCCTCGGTCATGTGGCAGCTGTGTTCTTTCTCCTTGACCTCGAAGTGTTCGACGCGAGTCAGCTGTCGGGCGATTTTGTCGGCGCGGGCGTACTTGGAGACGTCGTCCTGGGCGGGACCGGAGATGATCAGCGGCGTGCGGGCCTCGTCGATCAGGATGTTGTCGATCTCGTCAACGATTGCGAAATCCAGCGGCCCCTGCACCTGCAGATTGCGGGTGGGCTTCATGTTGTCACGGAGGTAATCGAAGCCGAACTCGTTGTTGGTGCCGTAAGTGATGTCGCAGGCGTAGGCCGGTTGCCTTTCGGCGGGGCTCATCGTCGACTGGATCGCTCCGACGGTGAAGCCCAGTCCCATGTAGACAGGTGCCATCCACTCCATGTCGCGGCGGGCGAGGTAATCGTTGACGGTGATCACGTGCACCTTGCCGGCGATGGCGTTGAGCGCCGCCGGCAGCGTGGCGACCAGTGTCTTGCCCTCGCCGGTGACCATTTCGGCGATCATCCCGTGGTGCAGGATCTGGCCACCGATCATCTGGACGTCGTAGTGCCGCATCTCCAGGTGGCGGCGACCCACCTCGCGGACCGCGGCAAACACCTCGGGCGTCAAGGCCTCCAGCGACTCGCCGGAGGCGTGACGGGCCCGCATCAGCGACGCGGTTTCGGCGAGTCGTTCGTCGGACCAGGACTCGATTTCGGATTCGTGGGAGTTGATCCGGTCGAGCACCGATCCGGCTATCACTTCGGTCTGTCCGTCGGGCTGGCGCACGAATCCCATCTGGCGGATTCGCCGGTCGTTGGCCGATCCGAATAACCGTCGGAGCAGTTGTTCGAACCAGGCGACGACACTGCCAAAAATGTCGCCCAGTCGTTCGAGGAATTCCATTGCAAGTTCCGATGCCGGGTTCCGGCGGCCGATCGGGACTCCGACCGGAATGGCAGGGGGCACGCAAAACGTCGGGATCGGCCGGTGGTGGCCGAATAGCCTCCTGTGGCGCTCAGTTTATTGGCTGTCCAAAAACGGGTCAATCCCGGGAAATTCGGGCCTCCTCCCCGTTGGTCAGCCTTCCAGGGGATGTTTGCGATTGACCAGGGGGATTGGCATCCGACTTCCACCAGCCAGGTGTGACGCGTAAACCCCCTGTACCATTTCGGTGATCGCCATGGCGTGGCCCAGTCCCGAGAGGGGTTCTTGGTTCCGGCGGATGGCTTCGACCAGGTCGGCCGCCAACACTGTGTTTCCGTGGTGGATCCACGTCCGGCCGACATTCCGGGGGCGGCCGTTGCCGTCGGTGTGCCATCCGGGGATCGTGATTCTTTGCCACGCGAGGTGTTTCTGGTCTGGCAGCACCTTCGGAGCCGGATAGACCCATGCGTCGCCCGGTTGCCGAAAGTGGATTGCGGCCCGTTCGCATTCGAGAAACACTCCGTAAAGGTTGTCGAAGTTGGACTTACCACGAATGGACAGGTGAGCTGTTGATTCGAAATAACCGCGGACTCCGCCGGGGAAGCCCCACAGGGCCGAGATCGAATCGCCCGTGATGGGGCCGACCGGTTCGGTGGCGTCGGTGCGATCCTTGACCGTGGCGTCACGGTGACCGACCTGGATATGGCCACTGGCCCAGCGAGGCAGTCCGGCCATCGTGATCAACAGGTCAAACCAGTGTGTGCCGTGGACCAGCAATTCTTCGCCTCCCCCGCGGTGATCGTCTTTGGGGCGGGTCGAGGCTCTCAGCAGTCGCCCGTGCTGTCCGGATGCGATCTCCTTGATCGCCTGGCGAATTGGTGGCATCGCTCGCCACTGATGCGCCATCGCCAGTTTGATACCGGTCCGACGGCAGGCCGTTTTCATGCGGTCTGCCGAGACCAGGTCGGGGGCAAAGGGCTTTTCGCAGTAGATGTGACAGCCGGCCGCGGCCACCGCCTCGACCATCTCCACTCGACGCGTCAACCATCTCGGCCCGATGCAAACAATGTCGAGCTTCTCGGTGTCGAGCATCTTGCGGAAATCGGTGTAACTGCGGTTGGCCCCGATTGCGGCGGCTTTTTTCTGACCGGCCTCTTGGTTCTGGTCTGCGACGGCCACGATCTTCGTGTTCGGGACATCCTGGAAGGCCCGGTCGAGTCCGTGACCGTAGCCGCCCTGTCCGGTGGCTCCGATGACACCGATTCGCAGAGGCCTGGGCATGGGGAGATCCGGGAAACGGTGCGATTCAGCTGACCACGTTCTGTGCACGACCCTCGAGGAAGGCGATCGCGTTCTCGGTCGCTCCCAGGTTGAGCAGGTCGTTCCCCTCCGGGGTCTGGTCGGCACAGTGCGGCGTCAACACGACATGTTCACAGCGGGTCAGCGGATGATCGGACTCGAGCGGTTCGGTTTCGAAGACGTCCAGGGCCGCGCCTCCGAGGTGGCCGGAATTCAGCGAGGCGACCAGGGCCGCGGTGTCGACCACCGCGCCCCGGGCCGTGTTGACCAGCAGGCTGCCGGCGGGCATCAGAGACAATTCTCTTTCGCCGACAAGGTGGCGGCTGTCGTCGGTCAGCTTCACGTGCAGGCTGACAACGTCGGATTGCGAGAAGACGTTGTCCCGCTCGACATACCGGAATCCCAGTTGTTGGGCCTTGTCGTCGTCGGGATTGAAGCTCCAGGCGATGACCTCCATTCCGAATGCCCGCGATAGCCGAATCATCTCGGTCCCGATGTTGCCGGTGCCGATCACTCCGAGCGTTTTGCCGGAGAGTGATGTCGAGAGGATCTGGTGCCAGTCGTTGCGTTTCATCGCCGCAGTGAAATAGGAGGTTTTGCGTGAGATGGCCAGCATCAGGGCGAAGGCGTGTTCGGCCACAACCGGGGCTGTGCGGCCGGGGATGTTCGAGACAGTGATGCCCAGTTCGCGGCAGGCGACCAGGTCGATCGAGTCGGTGCCGATCCCGCAGGTGCTGATGAACTTCAGCTCGGGGAGTTGTTCGAGCACCTCTCCCGGCCAGGTGACGGCTCCCCGCGAGTTGATCATGGCGGTGGCACCGGCCGCTCGCTCGAGTTTCTCGGCATCATCGGCCGGACGATTGTCGAAGAGCCGGATCTGGAAATGCTCTTCGAGGGTTTCCAGCCGGGGGGATCCGGCGATCTGGACCGGGTCGTCGCCCGGGATCACCAGCAGCGGACGGTCCGTCGTCGACATCCTCGTGTCTCCGTATTCTGTCTCGTGTTGCCTCGTAGGCCAGCTTACGTCACCGACCGGACAATTCTCAACCAGGGCCGGTGCCGGGGCGAGCCACACATCGCGGTCGTGCGATCGGCTTGGTAGAGTAACCCCGGTTGTGGAGGACCTGTTGATGGCGATTGGTGAAACCGGCAAGGGTGTCGATGGTTCCTACGAGGCGGTGACGACGGCGTCGCGGGCCGCTTTTGACCGTGCGGCGGCGGTGATGCCCGGCGGTCCCAAGGGGGCGTACTTCTATTCGCCCTACCCCCTGTTCTTCGAGCGTGGTGACGGCTGTCGGTTGACCGATATCGACGGCCGCACGTTTCTCGACTGCGCCAACCATCACACCGCGCAGGTGCTGGGTCACAATCACCCGGCCGTGATCGAGGCGATCAATTCACAGGTCTCCCGGGGAGTCGTACTGGGAGGGCCGACGGGTGTGGAGACCGAGTTGGCTGAGGAATTGTGTGACCGGGTGGCGAGCCTGGAGCGGGTGCGGTTCTGCAACTCGGGGACCGAAGCCACTCTGCACGCGATCCGGCTGGCCCGCGGAATCACCGGGCGGTCCCGGATCGCCAAGTTCGAGGGCGGATATCACGGCAGCCACGACGCGGTTGAGATCAGCGTGGCGCCCCCGCTGGAAAACGCGGGGGATCCTGCGGCTCCGACTCCGGTGGCCGGGGTTCGGGGCATCGCTCCGGGAGCGACCGGCGAGGTGCTGGTCTTGCCCTACGACGATGTCGATGCGGTTACCCGTCTGGTCGAAACCCACGCTGACGAGTTGGCCTGTATTCTGCTGGATCCCAAGGCGGGGATCCTGGAACCGGTCGAAGGGCTGGCGGAAACGGTGTCGGCACTGGCTGGAGAACACGACATCCTCCTGATCGCCGATGAGGTGGTCGCGTTTCGATTGGCCCGTGGTGGCTGGCAGCAAACACGGGGCATCACGCCTGATCTGACGACTTATGGCAAGCTGGTTGGCGGCGGTTTTCCGATCGGGGCTTTCGGCGGACGAGCCGAGGTGATGGATCGTCTCGATATGCGAGGAGGCTCGACCGGGTTTCACCAGAGTGGCACCTTCAGTGCCCACCCGGTGGCGATGGCCGCCGGGGTGGCCACGCTGAGACAGATGACTCCCGAGGCCTTCGGTGCACTCGATTCCCTGGGCCGCCGACTCGATGACGGGCTGTCCGAAATCGCTGGCCGGCACGAACTGGCCTTGAGCTGGGTGGTGGCCGGATCGCTGTTCAGCCTCTACTTTGCCGACCACGCTCCCCGGAGTTACCGCGACTTGGCCGCGTGCCGGAAAGAGTGGAATTCCCTGTTGTTTCATCAATTGGTCGAGAAGGGGTATTACCTGAGCCATTCGTTGGGCATGAACGCCCTGTCGCTGGCCATGGAGCCCGAGGATGTTGATGGGCTGGTTGCGGCGATTGACGAGAGCCTGGAGGCGATGGTGGCGGATGCGGGCTGAACGTGTCCAACGGCCCGGGCTGTGCCCGCGGCTGCCGGTGTTCACGGTCCGGGTTCTGGCCACGGCGGTCGGAGTGATTGGCCTGGGCTGGGGGCCGGCGAGTGGCCGGGAACCGGCCCAGACGGTGGACTTTGACCGCGAGATCCGTCCGCTGCTGGCAGACAACTGCTTTCAGTGTCATGGTCCCGACGAGCGCGCCAGGAAGTCCAAGTTGCGGCTGGATCGTCGCAAGGGTGTGCTGGGCCAGGTGACCCCGGGACGCCCCGCGACAAGCACGCTGCTGGAACGGATTGCGTCGTCGGATCCTGCTCACCGTATGCCACCACCGGGGACAGGTCGATCCCTGACATCGGCCCAGGTGTCGCGGGTTCGGGCCTGGATCTCACAGGGGGCACGGTGGACCAGGCATTGGTCGCTGCGCCCGATCCTCCGGGCGATGGTGCCGGCGGCGGTGCCCGGAGGTGGAGGTCGTTCCCGCAACGCCATCGATCACTTTGTCCAGGACCGGTTGAGGCGGAATGGTCTTGTGGCGTCGAGGCCGAGTGACCGGCCGCGACTGGCCAGGCGGGTCACGCTGGCCCTGACCGGGCTGCCACCGCAGCCGGACCAGTTGGCAGCGGTAGTGGCCGATGGTGATGCCGACTGGTACGAACGGCTGGTCGATCGCCTACTGGCCTCACCACGGTTCGGTGAACACCTGGCCCGCCACTGGCTCGACTTGGCTCGCTACGCCGACACCGATGGTTACCAGGACGATGAGCCACGAGTGATGTGGAGATGGCGGAACTGGGTCATCGATGTGATCAACGGCAATATGCCCTTTGATCGTTTCACGGTCGAGCAGCTTGCCGGCGACCTGTTGCCCGGTGCGCGGCCTGAACAGGTCCTGGCGACGGGCTTCAATCGCAACAACCGGACCAATGGCGAGGGGGGCAGCATCGCCGAAGAGTTCCGGGTCGAGTACATCATCGATCGGCTCGATACGCTGTCGACCACCTGGATGGGGCTGACTTTGGCGTGTGCACGGTGTCACGACCACAAGTACGATCCACTATCGCAGCGCGACTTCTACCGCCTGTTCGCCTTCTTCAACAACATCCCCGAGAAAGGGATCTACCGTCGGAATACCCCACCCCTGGTGAAGGTTCCCACGTCAGTGGTTGCCGGCGAACTGGCCTCTCTTTCCAGGCAAATCGACGCACTTCCGAAGTCGACCAAGGCACGGCAGGTCCTGGAAACGCGGCGAGCGGACCTGCTCAAGGCGGTTCCATCGACAATGGTCCTGCAGGAAGGCCCCCGCCGGGACACCTTTGTCCTGGTTCGAGGCCGCTATGACCGTCACGGGGAAAAAGTGATCGCCGGGGTGCCCGAATCGTTGCCGGGTATGGCCAGGAATCTGCCCCGCAATCGGCTCGGACTGGCTCGATGGCTGGTCAGCGACCGGCATCCACTGACGGCCCGGGTGGCTGTCAATCGGGTCTGGCAACAGTTGTTCGGTCGTGGTCTGGTCACGACTCCGGAGGATTTCGGGTCTCAAGGGGGCCGTCCGTCCCACCCTGCCCTGCTCGACTGGTTGGCCTCCGAATTCCGGGACGGTGGCTGGGATGTGAAGCGGTTGTTGCGGCTGATCGTGACCAGTCACACCTTCCGCCAGTCGTCCAGGATCCGTCCGGTTGATCTGAAGCTTGATCCGGACAACCAGTGGCTGGCGAGGGCGCCACGGCTGAGACTCTCGGCCGAGACGATCCGAGACCAGGCATTGGCTGCCTCGGGACTGATCGTCGAGCAACTCGGTGGGCCGTCGGTCAAGCCGTACCAGCCACCCGGTCTCTGGAAGGAAATTGCCGGCGGAGCGTCGGGCGCCTACAAGAACGGATACCAGTCCGATCGGGGCCCCGGCCTGTATCGTCGCAGCCTGTACACCTTCTGGCGGCGGACGATTCCGCCTCCGATGATGGCGACCTTCGATGCCCCGAGTCGAGAGGCGTGTTCGGTCCGCCGCGGGCGAACGAATACGCCCTTGCAGGCCCTGGCCCTGATGAACGACACGCTGTTCGTCGAGGCAGCCCGCCGGCTGGCCGATCGAGTGGCAGCCGGCGCCGAGGTGGCTGACCGGATTGACTCGGCGTTTGCCCACGTGCTGGGACGGAGGCCGACGGCGATGGAGCAACGCGTATTGATGGCCAGTTATCTGCGGTCACTCGCGAGGTTTTCGAAGCGTCCCGGACTGGGGAAGGAACTGTTGGCGGCCGGTGGCGCCCGGTTGCATGATCCCGAGGGCGTGGCCGCCCGGGCCTCACTGGTCACCACCTGTCACGTGATCCTGAATCTCGACGAGGCCGTGACGCGTGAGTGAATCCGTTGGCAGCCTTTGGCAGGAGAAGATCAGCCGTCGCCTGTTCCTGGGCCGGTCCTCGCTGGGGATCGGTACCGGAGTTGGGACGGCCGCCCTGGCGACCCTGCTGGGTGAGGAGGCGGGCGGTCAGCCGGCGAGGGCGCCGCGAGCCCGTCGGGTGATTTACCTCTGCCAGTCGGGGGCCCCTTCGCAGTTGGACCTCTTCGATCACAAGCCGGGGCTGGTCGCCCGATTCGGGCAGCCGCTGCCCGAATCGATTCGACGGGGCCAGAGGCTGACCACGATGACATCCGGTCAGAAACAGTTTCCCGTGGCGCCGTCGGTCTTCCGGTTTCGTCGGCACGGTCACAGTGGTGCGATGATCAGTGAGTTACTGCCTTTCACGGCTCGGATGGCCGATGAGTTGTGCCTGGTGCGTTCGATGCACACCGAGGCGATCAACCACGATCCGGCGATCACGTTGTTGCAGACCGGCAGCCAGCAGGCGGGACGGCCCAGCTTTGGAGCATGGTTGAGTTACGGGCTGGGGAGCGAAAATCGCAACCTGCCGTCATTCGTGGCCCTGACGTCGTGGAGTCTCAAGGGGGGCCAGCCGCTCTACGACCGGCTCTGGGGGAGCGGGTTCCTGCCGACCCGTCACCAGGGGGTTCGCTTCCGCGCCGTCGGCGACCCCGTTCTGTTTCTTTCCAATCCCCCGGGTATCGCGTCGGGACTGCGTCGGGAACTGCTCGACGATGTCGCCCGGCTCAACCGCCTGAAACTGGACAGTTTCGGGGATCCGGAGATCGAAACGAGGATGGCGCAGTACGAGCTTGCCTTCCGGATGCAGACGTCGGTTCCCGAACTGGTCGATTTTTCAGACGAACCCCGACACGTGCTCGATCTTTACGGTCCCGATGTCGCCCGCCGCGGGTCGTACGCCTCCAACTGCCTGCTGGCCCGGCGGCTGTCGGAGCGAGGTGTCCGCTTCATCCAGTTGTTTCACCGCGGATGGGATCAGCACTCGAACCTGCCCAGGGACATTCGGGAACTGTGCCGTGCCACCGATCAGCCATCCGCCGGACTGCTTCGCGACCTGAAGCAGCGCGGGCTGCTCGATGACACGCTGGTGATCTGGGCCGGGGAATTCGGTCGCACCGTCTACAGCCAAGGCGAGTTGACCTCAACCAACTACGGCCGCGATCACCACCCGCGATGTTTCTCGATGTGGATGGCCGGCGGCGGTGTTCGCGCGGGGACCACCTACGGAGCAACCGACGACTTCAGCTACAACGTCGCGGAAAACGGGGTTCACGTCCACGACCTGAACGCCACACTGCTGCACTGCCTGGGCATCGACCACCGCCGCCTGACCTTCAAGTACCAGGGGCGGCATCACCGTCTGACCGATGTTCATGGCCGGATCGTCGAGCCCCTGCTGGCCTAGAAACGGGCCAGTACGAGAGCGCCTAGGGGGAATCGAACCCCCGTAGCCAGCTTGGGAAGCTGGAGCATTACCATTATGCTATAGGCGCTTTTCACTGGCGGTCCTGGTCGTCACGAAGCCTCCGAGGTGGCCTTGTGCACCCTGCGTCTGCTCCGCTCGCTAGCGGGCCACGCCCATCTCCAGTTGGCCGATGACCTGGTCGGCCGTTTGTGCCGCCTGGTGGCAGACGATTGTCGGCTCTGGGCACCTGAATCTCAACCCCGAACTGCCGCCGGCGGCGCGGCTGGTCGATGTGGATTCCCACACGGCACGGAGACCGGTGGTGGACACGGAGAGGCACCGTACCCTGGTCATAAACTCGCATTCATCGCTGCGCCGGTCCTGGTCGAGAGTGTTGACGCTGCCGGTAAGACTGACGCTAATACGAACTTCGCCATTCGACGGACAATTGTCTCAGAGAAGGACATGGGAAATGCGATTCACACTTCACGCCAGATTCGGCACCCTAGTTTGCAGCCTTTGTGCCTTGATGATCCTGTCCGGTTGTGGTCAGCCAGAGGCCAGCAGCACGAGGTGGACCGCGAGTGACACCGGGAAACCGGTGGTGGCGATCTCTTCGTCATCGGAAGCCGGTGTCTACGCCAGTGTGGCCACGACACAGAAGCCAGCCCCCCTCGACGATGGCAACAAGGCGGTGGCGGACCAGGTCACCGAGGTGGTTTCCCTGGCGAAAGAATCCGATGCGCCCGCCAAGCAGGTGGTTCGCAAGGCGGTTCGACCACCGACCCTGATCAACATCGGATCCCGGAAGCAACTCTTCGTCGACGACTATCTGCTGGAGAGCTTCCGTGACACCACGCGGGTCCTGAATCCCTCGGAAAAGTCTGATGTCAATCCCGTTCTGCGGGCGGACAAACCCTGGGAAGGCCGCGAGGTGCGGGTCGACGCGGTGATCTACGAGGAGCAGGAGAAGCTCTTCCGCATGTGGTACAGCTCCGATGCCGGACCCTGCCTTGCCACGTCCAAGGATGGTGTGCACTGGAAGAAGCCGGTTCTCGGGTTGGTCGAATACAAGGGGTCCAAGCAGAACAACATTCTCCCGCCCGAACAGGTCAAGACCTACTTCTTCAAGGATCTGCACGAAACAGACCCCGCCAAGCGGTACAAGGGACTCGAGCGGCACGGCTCTCTGTCCACGACGATGCACTTTGATCTCTACTATTCACCGGATGGGTTTCATTGGACCCCGTTCTCCAAGAACCCGGTGATCGACACCTCGCCTCGCAGAGGTCGCTGGGGGCCGACCGTCTTCATGGGATGGGATCCCATCCGCAAGGTCTACGCGGTTCACAATGAGAACAGCCTCCATCGGTGGTCACCAGCCGGACGGCGATTGATCGGTCGGGCGGAGAGCCCGGACATGATTCACTGGAGCGAAGCGGAGACCATCATTGCTCCGGATGATCAAGACCCGTCGGACATGGACTTTTATTGCATGCCGGCCATGGCCTACGAAAACCTGTACGTAGGCCTCCTTTGGACATTTCGTACCATCCGAACGACGATCGTTCCCCAGATCGTCTTCAGCCGAGACGGGATCCACTACAACCGCAGCTACCGTGAACCCTTCATCGCTCGCGGAGCCAAGGGCGCGTTTGATGCCGCTGTCGTCTATCCGATCAACCCCATCGTCCACGGCGATCGGATCCTCTTCTACTACACCGGTGGCAACTACCGGGACAACACGACGATGAGGGCCCTGGGTGACAAGACGACGTTTGCGGTCGGGCTGGCGACGAGTCCCCGTGACAGATTCGTGTCTTTTGAAGGGGCCCGGTTTTCGGATGAAGCCGGTCGGAAACCCTACAGCGAGGTGGTGACCCGCACCTTTTCATTCACCGGGAAACAGTTGCACCTGAACCTCCAGGCCAACCTGTATACCGGCGCAGGTGTCTCGGGACCCTGCGGAATGTGGGTCGAGATCATGGACACGACGCATCACCCGATTCCGGGCTTCAGCATGAGGGAGTTCGACCCTGTCCACCAGGGAGGACTCGACCAGGTCGTGTCGTGGAAGGGAAGAAGTGATCTGAGTGCACTGGTGGGGAGGCCGATCAAGCTGCGTTTCCATTTCAGAAACGCGAGCTTCTACGCCTTCCAGTTCAAGTAGGCCCAGCCTCAATGATTTTCATTCGAAGTGTGCCGCTTGTTCACCGCATGCCGTGGTCCCGTCCCGTGATCAGCCCCGTCGAAGGCCGCGGGACCCGAATCCCGCCAGGTATCGTACGGTCGGTGACATTCCGGTCGCCTGTTCGGCGGTGAGGTCCCGTGTGTAATCGGTGAACGGCTGGACCCAGCTGCGACAGTAGTAGCAGAGGATCGCGCGGCGGGGCTGTTCGGTCGTGTTCGGGCCCGAACGGTGCCAGGTGTTGGAGAGCCAGACAGCGACCGATCCCGCGGGGGCGCACAGGGTCACCTCCCCGTCCATCTCTCCACCGGACCAGGTCGGCTTTTTCCGCGAGAGATGGCTCCCGGGCACGATTCGAGTGGCGCCGTTGTCGGGGGTGAAATCATCGAGCATCCAGGCGTTCTGAGTCGTCAGGGGAAAATCGGGTAACGGTTCGGGCAGCTGTCCCAGTGGAACATCCACGTGCCAGGCACCCCCGTCGGTTCCACCGCCGATGCTGGTGGCACTGACATCGGAGAGAATGCAGTCATCGCCCAGCACCTGGCGGACAATTCCGAGCACCTCGGGGTGCTCGACCAAATCGGCAATTTCCTCGCCCTTGGTCAGCAGGTTCCAGACACGCTGCGAACGGTCACGGTCGAACAGTGTCGGCAGATGCAGGAAGCACTTGTTGACGCGTTCAGGTTCGACGGGCCACGGCGTCCCATGATTGACGGCCCGGGTGTGGCGGATTCGCTGAACCAGCCGGGTGAGTTCTTCACGGCTGACCGTGTAACTCTCGGAGAGGTAGGACTCGAGCTGGTCGTCACCGGCCGCCTTCGGGGCCTCGGCAGGCACATAGGGTGTGACTCGTTCTTGATGCATCCGTTCATCGACAACCTGGCGTAATCGTTCGATGATCGTTGGCGAGAGCACGTTTTCCAGGATGACGTATCCCCGTTCACCAAGTTGTCGCACCGCCTGTTGAGGGTCGAGGGTTGTCATCACAGTGTGTCCTACCGGGGAAGCGAACGACGACAAAGTCGGCACTCGGCGAATGGATGTCCAGGCGTGTCCAGTATTTTGTGGGGCGGTGCAAACGGGGTCAATCGGCGTGCGGCCAGGGAACCATGGGCGATTGCCGGCCCGCCCTTCTGGAAGTTTTGGCCTTCGTCAACACACCTTCGGGTTTCGCGGTCTCCGCCGCCGATATAGACTGAGGGGAGCAGAGCCAGGTTTCGAGGGATCATGCCGTGCTGACATTCTCCGACCAAAAGACGTTTCGTCATTGTGACGGACTCTCACGCCGTTCCTTTCTACAGGTTGGCGGATTGGCTCTTGGCGGCCTGACGTTGCCTGACATCTTGCGGGCCGAAGCGGCCGCCGGAGTCAGCAACCCGCACAAAGCCGTGATCATGATCTACCTGACCGGTGGGCCCCCTCACCAGGACACGGTGGACCTGAAGCCGGAGGCTCCGGCCGATATTCGCGGCGAATTTCAGCCCATCAGTACGAACCTGCCGGGCGTGCACGTCAGCGAACACCTGCCGCGGATCGCCCGGCGGATGGATCGCATCACGACGATCCGGACGCTGGTGGGCTCCACCGGTGGCCATTCGTCTTTTCAGTGCGTGACCGGTCGCAACAGAAGCAACCAGCCGTCCGGTGGCTGGCCCGGTTTCGAATCGATCGTTTCCCAGCTGTACGGTCCGGCTCACCCGGCGGTTCCACCCGGGATCAATCTCTTCATGAAGATGGCGCACGGTCCCTACAACCACCCCGGCTCGGGATTTCTGGGGGCTGCTCACCAGGCCTTTCAGGCCGAAGGGGATGCCCGCGCCAACATGACGCTCAACAAGGGCGTGTCGCTCGATCGGCTGGGACGGCGGCGAGACTTGCTGTCCGGTTTTGATCGCTTCCGTCGCTCGGTCGACGGCACCCGGGAGTCTGCCGGCCTGGATCCGTTCGCCGAACAGGCTCTCAACGTGCTGACGTCGAGCCGCCTGGCTGATGCTCTTGATCTGACCAGGGAATCTCCGGAGATTCGCGACAGTTACGGCAAGGACGATCCCAAGGCGTTGTCTTACGGGCACCTGGGCTACCAGGCCATCATGTCCAAGTTCCTGACGGCTCGACGCCTGGTGCAGGCCGGTGCCCGGTGCGTCTCGGTCACATTTGCGGATTTCGACTGGCACGGAGGCAACTTCTCCAACGGACGCAAGGTGCTCCCGCTGTTCGACCAGGGGTTCACCGCATTGGTGGATGACCTCCATCGACTGGGCATGCAGGATGATGTGACCGTGGTGGCATGGGGGGAATTTGGACGAACGCCCAAGGTCAACAAGAATGCCGGACGCGACCACTGGAGCCGCAATGCCTTCGCATTGCTGGCCGGCGGAGGCATGCCGAATGGACAGGTCATTGGTACGACCAACCGGTACGCCGAAGAGCCGCTGACTCGCCCGGTTCATTTCCAGGAAGTCTTTGCGACGTTGTATCGCAATCTTGGTCTGGATGTGTCTCAGGTCACCGTGAGTGATCTGAATGGCCGTCCACACTACCTGGTCGACAACGGCGTGCGACCTCTCGCCGAGTTGATATGACCGGCAACCGTGAAGTGGACAACGGTCCCGGGGTCTGCGGTTGAGAGGCGGAGCCCGGAGGGGCCTGTCAGTCCGACTGGAACTTGATCGTGATACGGCTCTTGAGGCCCTGCATCTCGAGGCGAGCGGCGCGTGGGTCGTACCAGGCCAGCACGATGCGGTCAGTCGAAAGCTTGTCTTCGAGCAACAGGGTTCGGCCGGTTTTCGAATCAAGCAGTTCGACAAGCATCCGTTGTCTGCCTCCACGGCCGCGGTCCCTGGTGCGGCCGAGCAGGATCAGGGCCGGGAGATGATCGTGTCGGAATCGGACGACGCTCCGTAGTGGCACCGTTCTCCGCCAGCGGATCGTGCGGGTGTCGGCGTTGATTGCCAACAGGTGCCCGTGAACGTGAGTGACTGGCAGCATCGTGTCGCCGACAAAATAGACCGGAGCATTGACGGCCCGGGGAGCCACAGCGCCCTGGGCGGGTAGCATCGCGATGTACCAGCAGTCGCGGTCGCGGAAGACCTTGATGGAACTTATCCGTTCGTCGCCGTCGCCCAGCACTTCGAGTTTCAGTTGCCGTGTGTCGGTGACGAGGTCGTGGACCTGGAGTTGGCCGTCAGAATCGATCCAGGCGAGGTGGTGGTCGGGAGTGGCAACCGGGAAGATGCGGTCTTTGAGCGGTTCATCGATCACCGTGCGGTTGGTCAGCGGGTCCCACACCCGGATTCGCTGCATGCCATTTCCCTCGGTTGTGACGTACATCAGGTGGCGACCGAACACGCGGCGGCGGGTGCGAGAGGTGATGGGCAGGCGGGCCTGGAGCCGGCGGTGTCCGGTGAGAGTGTCGTAGACGTCGTGGCTGATTCGGTCGCCGCGGCTGACGACAAGCACGTGATCGTCGCCGAAGAATCCCGAGGCGGCATCGGCGAAACTGCCGCTGCCGGTTTCCAGGTCACCTCGACGCCACAGCAGCTCCCCGTCGATCGGGCTGCACGCCACCAGGTGCTGTCGCGACTGGAACGTGACGGCCAGGACACCGGACGGGCCCACTCGGAGCATCTCGGGCCGGGTGGCCAGCGGAGCAAATGTCCGTTTCCACAAAGGGCGGGTCTCGCTGCGTTCGAGCAACGAGAGGCCGAGCATTGAGGAATGCGACCCCAGCGGCAACAGGTGGCCGCTGCGAGACTGGTGCCACCAGATCGGGACGCTGAACTGGGCAGGCAGGTCGATATGGCCCGCCTCGACACCAACCTGGCGGTCCATCAACGTCACTCGCCGGGTGGAATTGGTGTAGGTCTCCAGCAGGTCGAACGTGGACCGTTCGGAGGTACTGAAGCGGCGGCGGACTTTCTGGTAGGTCCTGGGCAGCTCGGCGATGGCGGCCACCGAGGTGTCCATGGTGATCTCGGCTCGGGTCGCCCGGGGAGTGGGGTGATGGTGGGTTTGCCAGATCCCCTTGGCCAAGTCGTCGGGTGGACGCCGCGCCACCCACTGGCTGCCGGTGAAACCGTCGATGCCGGCCACGTCGGCAAGGCGGCCGTTGGCCAGTTCTTCGAACAGCGGACCGCACTCGTCCTGGAGTCCCAGGCGACTCCACAATGAGATCAGTGCGACGGTTGCCGAGAGCCGGGATGTCGGGCCTCCGTGGTTTCGAATCGCCAACAAGAGCAACTCGGCCTGTTGGAAACGGCCGATTTCAACAAGCCGAGCGGCAACTGTGAGCCGGACCGGGTCGGCCACAGGGTTGTTGGCGTGGCGGCGCACGAACGACAGTTGGTCGTCCAGAGAGGCCGACTTGGACAGTGCTGCGGTTTGACGCGTGAGGCGGTCCAGCAACATTCGGTCTGCGGCCGCATCGCGCGCTGCAGCTCCGGCCAGCGCGCGACGTGAGAGAGCGGTGATCCAGGTGCTGTGAGAGAGCACGTGGATCCCGTCACGGTCGGCAGTGATCTCCGTGATGCCGCCGTCGACGGGTCGGGTTCGCAGCGAGTTGAGTCGGGTGGCGGATTCGAAAGCCGACACCGGGTCATTCTGGTCAAGGTGCCAGCGGCCCTCCTCAACCAGCACACGGGCCGACTGGCGAGGCGTGTCGGCCAATTGTGCGAGCCGACTCAGCAACGGTCCGGCGTCGGAAGCCGGGCGGGTGCGAGCCGCGGCCAGTTGCAGGAACAACAACTCCCTGAGGATCCGGCGTCCTCTTCGGCTGATCACCGGGTTGTCGCTGTCAACGATCGAGTCAAGCAGCTTTCGGGACTCGTCATGCTGGCCGAGTGCCAGGGTCAGTTCGGCCGCATGCAACCGCAGGCGGTCGTTGCCGGGATCGGTGAGAAGCTCGGAGCGGACATGCGACAGTTGCGGTGTGGCCTGCGGAAAGGCTGTGATCCGGTCAGCAGTCAGCGAGAGGATCCACTTGCCACCGACGATGAGGTTGCCGGGACGGAGACCGCCGGAGGCAGGGAGTCCCACCGGCTCGCTGGTGTCGGTTGCCGGGCCACCCAGTTGTCGAGCGGGTGGCAGGCTGAGCCCCACTTCGTGACCGGTGTCGATTTCCAGACAGGTGATCCGACCAGATTTCAGTGGGATCAGGTAGCGGTCCTGGCCCAGGCGGACGCCACGTCCCGAGACGAGTCCCGGTCGCCGTTGCCAGGTGGCGCGGCCGGTGAGGGGGTCGAGACCCTGGACCTGTCGTGGACCCACAACCAACAGCGTCTTCGGGGAGGCGGCGGCCACGTATTCGATGCCCTCCCGTCCGCGTGACCAGCTCGAGCGGCCTGTTTCCAGGTTCACGCTGGTGATCCGATCACCAAGTGGCGACAACAGAATCGCGTGACCGGATGTGACCAGCGGCAGGTTGGCCAGGCCCGCATCACCGGGTAGCGGGCGGGTCAGTGACGACCGGTTTGAACGATATCGACCGTTTGAACGGCTGGGGCCGCGACCGTCGTGTGCCCAGGCGAGGGTGCCGTCAACCAGGTTGATGGCCACGGTGACACCGGTGCCGGTGGTGCAGATTGCCAGCCCGGAGGCTTGTGACGGCAAGCATGCGGCCGAATGCCGCCCAACACCACGGACATCGTCGAGTCCCGTATCGCTGTGGACCAGGGGTTGGGACCACAGCCGGCGGCCGGTGCGTGGTGCCAGCGCGACCAGATCAATCTGTCGCCGTTGCTCGACCAGCGTGAACAGCAGCCCGCCGGCCGGAAATGCCGGACTGAGGACCGTGGTTGGTTCGGTCTCCGGTGCCGGGGTTGGCGAGCCGGTGCGACTACGGGTTGGCGAACCGGAACCCGGAGGGAACAACCATGCGGGTGAGATGCCCGATGGCGGGACGGAGGTCCTGGGTGAAGGGATGGTCAGGGCGACGAGTTGCGAGGGCCAGGCGAAATCGGGGGCCGTTCGGGCTCGTGTTGGCCGCTGGGGGACCGGAAGTGTTTCGGGGGGCGTGGAGAGTTGGACGCCGTAGACCCGTTGGCCATCACTGGTGATCATGCCAAAACGGGGGTTGCCGACAAGTGCCATCGAAAATCGGTCGGTCCCGCTGCGAACGACCGGGACCAGGCGATCGAATGCCCGGTGCCGCATCTGCCATGTGCAAGGCGATGCGAAACGCCAGAGTGTGGCGCCGGTGAGCAAAGACAGGCCCCGAATTCCGCGGTGGTCACGGAGGACGACCTGGTCACCAACAACGATCGGGTATAGCGCCAGGGCGCCGGTGAGCCGACCGTCTGCCCACTGGGAAGTTGCCCAGGGGATCAGCGGAGATGAATCGCCGGGCTCGGAAAGCCGGGTGTGCCAGGCTTCGGACAGATGCGGGGCGGCCGCATCGATCGCCCGAGGTTGACGGGCCGGTCCGAAAGGCAGCGGCCAGTCGACGGGCGATTGGCGAGAGAGGTTTCCGAGTGCGAGGGCAACGGAATCGCCTGAAGATGGAGACGGGAGCCCGGTCAGCCGCGCGGCGGAGGCGAACTTGAGCTGGAAGGAGCGGGCCAACCGTCCCGGAAAGGACGGTTCGGAGTCGAGCATTCGCAGTGCTCGCCAGGCGAGTTCGGAATGCCCCTGGTCCAGCCACATTGTGGCGAGTTGGTTGAGGGCGCGAAATCCAGCGTCTGTCAGCCGGAAGCGTCGAACGATGGTCCGAAGTAACTCGAGGCGTTTGGTCCCTTCAGACTCGCCGGCTTGCCGCAACAGGGCGGCTGCGGTTTCCCGGTACAGGCCCCGGTAGCGTCGCGTGCCGGCGGCTGGGTGGCCGCGGAGCAGTTCGAGGGCAACCTGTCGAGCACTGCGAATTCGGTCCTTGTCAAACAGGAACGAGTCGGCGGGGCTGTCCAGGATGGCTTGAAGAATCAGGATTGCGTTATTGGAATCGTTGGCCTGAAGCCGCCCGCGGGCGCGGTCCAGAAGCGTGTGATGACGTCGTTGCTGAGGAACGGCGTCGAGCAGTCGGCGGACGGACGCATCGGGGGCCGGTGAACCTGGTTGTGCGCGACCGGCAGCTGAGATTCCGGCGGGTTGGGCGAGCAGGCCCAACAGCAACAGGGGCAGTGTATTGATGAGGGCGCACAAAAAACGCCCCGAATCCCCACGAGGGGACTCGGGACGCGTTGAGAAATCCCGGCGATAACCTACTTTCGCACTGGTGGGCACTATCATCGGCCCCGGCAGCTTAACGGTCGTGTTCGGAATGGGAACGCGTGTTTCCTGCTGGGTATAGTCACCGGAAAGCGGTTCGGACACTGATCGCGTTGTCACCACTAGACGTGACCTCGCAACTGCCCTTCCGAACCGAACCATCCTTGTTCGACAATTCGGTAGTCTTCGAGTGGACCTGACTTTATCTCGACGTGCGTGTCAATAAGGATCGGCGCAGACAGCGTTGTGAGCTGTCGTTGTCGATCCGAGCGTTTTCGTAAATTCGGCAACAGGACCGAATGATCTCGAACCCGGACCATATGGTCCGAGCCAGTGATCAAAATGGCCAAGCCGATTGTCCATTAGTACTGGTCAGCTGAGACAGTTACCTGCCTTACACCCCCAGCCTATTAACCTGGTCGTCTCCCAGGGGACTCAAGCGAAACCTGATCTCGGGAAAGGCTTCGCGCTTAGATGCTTTCAGCGCTTATCCGTGCCGGACTTAGCTACCCTGCCGTGCCACGAGCGTGACAACAGGAACACCAGAGGTCCGTCCCTCCAAATCCTCTCGTACTAAAGAGAAAACCCCTCAAGTTTCGTACGCCCATAGCAGATAGGGACCAACCTGTCTCACGACGGTTTAAACCCAGCTCACGTACCACT
>DLVV01000195.1 GCA_003445035.1 Planctomycetaceae bacterium
GCGCTGGGCCGGGGCGTGGCACTGAACGACTCGGGGCGGGCCGAGGCCTGCATGGGGATCGCCGTCGGCGATATCGACTCCGATGGTCGCCTGGATCTGTTCGTGACCAATTTTCTTGACGAGACCAACACGCTGTACCGCCAGGACGCCCAGGGAGGCTTCTCGGATCGTACGCGATCTGCGGGTCTCGAATCGGTGAGCCGTCACCAACTGGGTTTTGGCACGCAGTTCCTCGACGCTGACCTCGATGGGGTGCTCGACCTGGTGGTGACCAACGGGCACATCGAGAAAACCGGCGAGGAGGGTCGGCCGTTCCGCATGCCACCTCAGTTCTTCTGGAATGACGGTTCCGGTCGCTACCGGCAGTTGTCGGCCAAGGGCCTGGGCGAGTTTTTTGGGGGAGCGTACCTGGGTCGCGGATTGGCCCGGCTCGACTTCGACCGCGACGGGGCGCCCGACGTGGCGATCAGCCACCTGGATCGCCCGGCAGCGTTGTTGGTCAACCGGAGTGCCGGGCGAGGTCATCGAGTGGTGGTGAGGTTGGTGGGCACGGTCGGTGGCCGCGACGCGATCGGCACGACGCTGTCCTATCGTTTGGGCCAACGGCGGGTCATGAGGCAGCTGACTGCCGGGGATGGATTTCAGGCGAGCAACCAGCGTGTGGTGGTGCTGGGCCTGGGCACGTCGAAAAGTGTTCCGGAGGTGCGGGTCACCTGGCCGTCGGGTCGGCAACAGGTCTTCGACGGACTGCCGCTGGACGGCGAGGTGGTGCTGGTCGAGGGTCGTACCCGGGCGTATCGCCTACCGGGGCCGGAACCCACCGGGCGGTAACCGACGGGCCTCGGACCGGTGTTTCCGGGCGAGCGGGTCGTCTCCGGCCCGCTGGTACAGCGGTGCCAACGCCTGGTGAATGGCGCCCTGGCCGGGTGCGATCGTCAACACTTTTTCGAACGCGGCGATCGCCTCGGAGGTCTTCCCGGTCTGCGAGTGGCAGTGGCCCAGCAGGGCCCAGTCGATCGGGTTCCGACGCAGCCGGGTCAGTTCCTCCAGCAGCGGGACCGCTTTGCGGAAGTCTTGGCGTTCGAGCAAAATCTGCACCTTGACGTGCAGGGCCCCGGCACGCGTTACGGGTTCGACATGCCTTGAGGAGATCACCTCATCGGCCAACCGCCCGGCTTCGGCAACTCGTCGAGCCTCCCAGGCGATTTCGGCGCGAGCTGCGGTCATCACCGCGTCACCGGAAATCTTCTTCATCGCGGTCGCCAGCAGCCGGTCGGCTCGAACCAGGAACCGGTCGTGCGACCAGGGTCGCTGGAAATGCAGCCGGTAGTAGCCCAGCCCCAGGATCCGGTCCCGTTCGATGTCGGAAAACCGGGACAGGTCCTGGATGGTCTTCAGTTCGCTGTTGTCGGACAGGTCGGACTTGGGGTCCTTTGTTTTCCGGTGGACGGCAATGCGGTGGTGGGTGAAGGCGATGTGCGGGATGTCGGTATCGACCTGCGGCATGTGGCAGACCGTGCACGA
This sequence comes from Planctomycetaceae bacterium, assembly GCA_003445035.1. GTDB lineage: Bacteria > Planctomycetota > Planctomycetia > Planctomycetales > Planctomycetaceae > UBA8437. The sequence goes on from DLVV01000195.1 coordinate 1,525, forward strand.
GTCGGCCAGTGGGCGGGTGGCCTGCCGGCTGCTGTCGTCTTCACCGCAGGCGGTCGGCTGATGGCATTCCAGGCACCGGTTCCGTCCGAACGTCGCCTGGGTCAGGGCGTCACGGGGGTGATGCGGGTCGTGCGGGTCGTGGCAGGTCATGCACGAAAGCCGTTGGTCCTGCTGGTAGCAGCGGCTGGCTCGCAACTGGTCGACATGGCCGACGACGGTCATCTCGGAACTCGCCCCGGTCAACCGGAACTCGATGCGTTGGTCGGAAAGGGGCAGTCCGGGTCGGAAGTCCCCCGGCCGACGTCCTCGAACGGTCACCTTCACGTCCCCCTGCAGGTGGCACTGCTGGCAGATTGCCTCGGCCAGCGGTCGATCCAGCCGGCCGGGGTGGACGATCGTGGGATCCTCGGGGTGGCTGGTCCCCGTGCCGTCGGGTGAACGTTTCGCCACCTTTCCGGCGTGTCGGCGGGTGTGAAGAGATCCCGGTCCGTGACAGCGTTCGCAGCCAATCGACAGTTCGTTGTGCGGAAACGTGAAACCCTGTGGCTGGCGGGGTTCGACCAGGCCGGCGTGACACATCAGGCAGCCGTGGGTGGCACGGCGGCGGAACGAATCGTGGATCATGTGGTCGTAACCCGGCGACATGTCCCAGGCCTTTCGCTGCGCGTACCACGTGACAGGGGACTCGACGAGGGCTCCATCGAGTTCGACAAGGTAGGTCCTTGAGAAGCGGCCGGATCCGACCAGGAAATCGAGCTGATGATCGGCCAGCGGCACATGGGTGCCATCCTGGAGCACCAGCGATTCGCGGTGGTGCAGCCGGGATTCCACCCGGACCACCTCGTAGGCCCGTCCGCTCTTCTCATGGGCAAACTTCGCGTCGGGTGGTTCGTCTTCTGGAGTGATCCTGGACATCGACCGGGAGTGTGTGGTTTTCGACCAGGTTGCGTGCTGGTCGGTGTGGCATTCGGCACATCGCTGCGATCCCACGTAGTCCACGTTGTCACCGGCGTTCCGGAACCGGGATTTCGAACGCGGCGGAACCGGCGTGGCCGTGGCGGGGGGAACGACCGCCCCCGGGGGGGGGGTGGGGGGGGGGCGGGGTGTGTCGGCGCTGTTGCCCCCGCCCC
>DLVV01000256.1 GCA_003445035.1 Planctomycetaceae bacterium
AAAACTGGCCACCGCGAAACTGGAATTCTGCCGGTATACGAGCCTGGTCAAGGATCCATCCCAGAGGCAGACGCTGGTGGCGCACGAGTTGACGGCCGAAGCGTTTCAGGACGACAAATTCGTGACGCTGGAGTTTTTGGCGAGATTGGACAGCAGCAAGCCCGGGGCCAACTTTTCGATTGGTCGAGGGCTCGGGGTGGTTGTCACGTTGTCACCCCGGGACGTCGCCAAGAAGTTGGTTGGCGAAGCGGCGTGGCTCGAGATTGCCGACATCGAGGTGGTTTTCACCGGGCGGACGATCAACGAAAACGTGACCGTCTAACGTCGGAGATGCCGATACTGGGTAAGAGGGGCCAACACGAGGGTCGCGCGGGCGGGCCGCTTCGAGACCGATGGTGGAGGCAGGAACGGGATGCCACTCAAGGGCGCCGAACGAACTGAAGAGGCGGCAATCAACCTGACGCCGATGATCGACATCGTCTTCCTGTTGGTCATTTTCTTCATGGTCGGTGCCCGTTTCACCGAACAGGAACGGCAGTACGACATCCAGCTGCCCAGTTCGGCCGAAGTCCAACCCCTGACCGGCACACCCGATCCCTTGCTGATCAATGTCCGCCGGGACGGAACGATCCTGTTGGGCAGCCAGGCGGTGTCGCTGACGGAGCTGGAAGAGCAGTTGGGGGAGGCGAAGAAGAACTTCGACGACCAGGCGGTTGTGGTTCGGGGAGAGGGCGAGGGACTGTACCAGCCGGTGATTGATGTGCTGGGTGTCTGTCACCGGTCGCAGGTGACCAGGATCTCACTGGCCTACAAGTTCGATCGGGAGGGCAGGTGATGGTGCTGGCCGTCGCAGACGCCGCCCAACATATCGGCAGCCTGCTGGGGATCTCGCCCGACTTCGTGGCGAAGGTTCTCTGGGGCTGCCTGCTGGCGGGCCTGTTCTGCGCAACGCTTCACCTGTTCACGATGCTGGTGACCCGCTGGGGCGACAACGATCCCAGCCGGAAGTCCCTGGTCTTTTCGGTCCTGGTCCACGTCTCGTGTGCAATGGGCCTGGTGGTGATTTCGCCGCCGCCGGCGATCCCCGACGTGCAACAACCGGCGGTGGAAGTGGATGTCCAGCACGAACTGGTCGAGGCCGATGAACCGGTTCCGGAACCGGATCCGGGGAACACGCCCGTCTGGCAGCAGGTGCCCAAGACCGAGCCGCAACCGGTTGACCGAATCCCACCGACACCGCCCGAACTCGAAGAACTGGCAACTCCCGAACGGGAGTCCGAGGAGACCGATCGGGTCGAGCCCGAGTTGAAGGACGTGGCCCAGGTGCCCGACCAGCCCGAAGCGCGGCCGGAGCCGATCGAGTTGGCCGAGCGGGGGCGGCGACAACGTGCCGACGTGCCGTTCCGGGTTGATGATCCGACGGCCGAGGCCCGGCAGGAAGTCAGCGTGCCGACGAGCCGGCTGAAACGCACGAAAGGGCAGGCGGGATTACAGGAGAACGTGACGATTGACCGGGCTCCGACCCGTGGCAGTGTCGAGAGGCCGACCCTGGACCTGTCGAAGCTCTCACGACCCATGGGTCTCGAGAGTCCCCGGGTCCCGTCCTCCGACGTCACGATCAAGCGGGCCACCCCCGGCGACACGATCCGGCGGCGCGAGGGGCCCGTGGCCGGGTCGGCCGATCTCGACGTGGCCGGTGCCGATGCGGCCGAGACCACTCCTGGTGCCGCCGCCGGTTCGCCCTCTGCCGAGAGGTTCACTCGCATCAAGCGGCGCCGGTCCGGCGGTCGGTCTGACGGTGTGCCGACGCGGCAGGCGCCGGGCCGGATCGCACGCACGCCAACGCCACGCCCGGGTCCCACACGTTCGGTCCGCGACGGAATCGCCAGCCGGTTGCCGGTGCCCGGGCCACGGCCCAACGTGGTGCGGCCGGGACTGACGACGACGCCTCGGCGGCGCGAATTGAGCTTGCCGGCGACGTACCGCCTGAGAACTCTGTCGCAGAGACGGTTGGCGGCGCAGAAGTTCGGCGGGACCGACGCGTCCGAGCGGGCGGTCGAGGCCAGCCTGGTGTGGTTGTCGCGTCACCAGCATCGTGACGGCTACTGGGATTCGGACGGATTCGCGATTCTTTGCCCGAGTGGCCAGAAGTGCCAGGACCCCGGCGGTCGCGGGTTGCACGGTGACCCCAAACGGCCCGAGGCGGATCGAAGGGCCGGGCTGCATGCCGATGCGGGGATCACGGCGTTGTCGCTGCTGGCATTCCTGGGGGCCGGGTACACCCACGAGGAAGGCCCGCATGCCGAACAGATCACACGTGCGATCGACTGGTTGATCGGCCAGCAGCGGTTCGATGGTTTCCTGGGCAGCCGGGCGACCCGTTATGCCCAGAACTACTGTCATGCGATGGCGACCTACGCGTTGGCCGAGGCCTACGGGATGCAGTCAGACAAGACGCAGAACGCCCGGCTGAAGAAGGCCGTCCTGCGGGCGGTGGCTTATATCATTTCGCAGCAGCACCCGATGTCCGGTGGCTGGCGTTACGTGAAGGGCCAGGAGGGCGACATGAGCATGTTCGGTTGGCAGTTGATGGCGCTGAAGAGTGCCGAGATTGCCGGCTTGCGTGTGCCCGAACGAACCAAGGACCTGATGTTTCACTTCGTCAACAGTCGCAGCCGGGGGAAGTTCAAGGGGTTGGCGTCGTATCGACCCGAGGAAGAAGTCACTCCGACGATGACGGCCGAGGCGTTGTTCTCGAAACAGATGCTGGGGATTGCGCGAGACCATCCGGCCAGCAGGCAAGCCGTGCAGTACCTCTCGAGCAACAAGCCGAAGCTGTCGGCCACGAACCTCTATTACTGGTACTACGGCACACTGGCGATGTACCAGTACGGCGGTGAGCCGTGGCAGAAGTGGAATGGCAGCCTGAGGAATCTGCTGGTGGCGACCCAGCGACAGGATGGACACGCCAGGGGCAGTTGGGATCCGCGGGGCCCCTGGGGCACCTATGGCGGCCGGATTTACGCGACGGCGCTCAGTACGCTGTGCCTGGAGGTCTATTACCGCTTCCTGCCGTTGTACCAGTTGAAGGAACGGGCCAACGCGGCGGAGGAGCGGTAGGTGATCGCCGGTGATCGCCAAGTGGACGTCCCGTCGCCCAGAAACTAAACTGACCCGCCGTCGCCGGATGGCGACCTGCGGTCCCTTAGCTCAGTCCGGTT
>DLVV01000086.1 GCA_003445035.1 Planctomycetaceae bacterium
CGCCGGACCTCGATTTCTCGGAATACCACCGGCGGCTGAGTCACGAGATCAGCTCCTGGCTGCGGAGTGTTTCGAGGAGGTCGATGCCCAACCGCTTCACGTGATCGCGGAGGGCATCTTCAGCCGGCCTGTCATCTGTGTCGAGAGAGGAATAGATCGAGGCTGCGTAACAGCGTTCGACCTGCCCGAGGCAGTCTTGCATCAACTGCTCAAGGTCGTCTTGGTCTTCGTGCCTGGGCCGGTCGAGTGCCAGGATCAAGCTGGACAATTGTCCAAGCAGGTCTGTTCGGTCGGCCAGGGACGTCAAGTCGATCGGCGGGAGAGTGTCGTTGGTGACCGATTCGATCACCGCCGTCAATCGTTCCTCGGGTCCGAGGATCACGAGGTCCTGAGGCAGCTTGTGCTCGAGTTGCGAGATCCCGCGGCATTGACTCGTGTGGCCGGTGATCCTGAGTCGCTGAATCACCAGTTCGACACCCGGGTCCTCGGACTCCAGCTTGGCGGCGCGTTCGCGCACCGCATTGGTGATATGACCTTCCACCGCCTCCAGGTCATCGCTGCCGGAAACATCGATCGGGACGGTCTCGTATCGCACCGGAGAGCCGGTCAGCGGTGTCACGGTGAGCGGACGGTCGCCGTCGATCTCGATCAGCCACGGACCGTGTTGTCCGGGTTCTCCGGGGTCCATTGCCAACGGTGACCCGGGGTACAGGATGTCCGGACCCACCGTGTGTTCGTAATGCTTCGGTGCATGGACGTGTCCCAGTACCCAGATCGTCGTGTCCGTTCTCTGAAGTTCCTGTGTCGAGACGGGGGCATACTTGCTGTTGTGGACGTCGAGGTCGGCGTGCAGGAGGCCCAGGGTCGGCACGTTGTCGGGACAGGTGAGATGGTAGGAGTTCAGGGGACTGATGAGGTGATGGGCCTCCGGGAATGACCAGCCGTGGATCTGCAGCACTACCTTGCCGTCGCGTTCCACGTCGTACGACTCCCAGGTCCCGTGCGCTCCGAGCAATCTGAACCGTTGTTCGGACACCTGTTGGGCCAACCGCGGCAGCACGTCGTGATCGTGATTGCCGGCAACGGCCAGTGTGTCGATGTTCGATTCACTGAGTTTGCGTATTCCGGCTTCGAGCGGTCCGTACGCCTCGAAGAATCGGTTCTTGCGGTCGACGACGTCACCGGCGAGCAGGACGACATCGACCGAATGCTTCAGGGCGCACTCGACGATGTCGGTCCACGCCTGCCTGCAGCAGAACTGTTCCGCCGCGACATGGGATGGCAGTTTCGAAGCGGTCCGACCGATATGAATGTCCGCGGTGGCCAAGATCTTCAGCGGCATCGTCGATTCCGTTCTCGATGAGTGTGATCCACCACCTTCGCGACCGCACGATGTGGCGAATTGTACACTCGAAGACACCAGCAACCAGCCATTAATCACCGGTCGACGAGTCGATCCTGTCCGCTACTGGTCCGTAGCCGTTACTCAAGACGGGACGAGGATTGCCACCGGCGGTTCGGACCGAACGGTTGTGGCCTGGGACATCTCGGTGCTGAACACGTCCCGATGGTCCACTCATTTCCCCGGCCCATCGCTCGACGGGGCAGGGTCCGGGTTGAAGGTTCAGTTCATGTTAAGAGAGACTGGGTGGGTCAAGAGAGCGGCAAGGCAAAAACAGGGACTGGAGGGTGCCGGAAATGCGGTCGATCTGCGTGCTGACCCTGTTGATGGTGTCCTGGCCAACCGCCCAGGCCTCCGACCTCAAGAAAGACGCGGTCGCGATCTGGGATTTCTCGGCCGGATCGGGTGGTGTTCTGCGTGATGTGAGTGGCAACGGTCACGATGGCAGAATCCACGGCGCCAGGTGGGTTTCCGGAAGTTGGGGCCGCGGCCTGGAGTTTGAGCGGGCGAAACGGAATTTCGTGATGGTCCCGGATGCGGCGGAGTTGCACATGCAGCCGCCGTACTCGCTCGGGGTCTGGTTCCGGACAACCAGTTCGAAGAACAACGCGCTGTACCTGATCAAGAGCGGCGCGGCCTTTACCGGCTGCGGGATTTATTACTACGGCGATTCGCGGGCGATGTACATGGACGCCAAGGGCGTCGACAACAAGCTCTACCACATCGGAAGCAGCGGCAAGGGGCTGCCGGACGGAAGGTGGCACCATGCCGTGGCCACCTGTGGAAACGGCAAGCAGCGGCTGTTCGTTGACGGGCAGGTGTTTGCCGAAAGAGATGTCCCCGACGATCTCACGCTCAGCTACAGCGGCACCAAGGGGGTCTACCTCGGCCACTGGCTGGGGAACGGTTTCTTCGACGGAACAATGGGCAAGGCCTACATTCTGAAGCGGGCATTGACCGGGGACGAGGTCCGGGCGGTGTATGCTGCCGAACGAAAGAGGTTCAAAAACGACGTGACGGTCCAGCGATCGTCGAGTCGACCGAGCATCGACGGGCGGCTCGACGATGTGTCATGGAACGGTCGGCCGGCACTGGATCACTTCGCGACGCTCGATTACGAAGCCGGCCAGGCCGGGAATCAGACGACCGTTCACCTGAGCTATGACGCCGACAACCTCTATATCGGGGCTCGGTGTGTCGAGCCAGATGTGTCGTCCATCGTTGCCAAGCGACGTTCTCGGGACGATCGCCGGGTTGCTGAGGATGATCGAATCGAGGTCTTCATCTCGACCAAAGACGGATCGTATCACCACCTGGTGCTGACTGCGGCCAACGTGTTGCTGGACCGCAAGTGCGTTTACGAGATCGAACGGGCCGGGTTTGCTCCGGGTCGTTTCTCCAGATTTGATGCCGATGTGGCGTGGAATTGTGACGGCATCCGCACGGCGGTTCAGAGAGGCGACGGAGCCTGGACGGCCGAGATCGCGATTCCGCTGTCGGAGTTGGGGGACGCAGCAGCCGGAAAGACCTGGCGATTGAACGTGGCACGCTTCGACAAACGCCCCGAAGAGATCAGTTCCTTCTCTCCGCTGTTTGAGCGACTTGAACAACCCGAGGCATGGTCGTCGCTGAAGTTTGCCGACGATTCGGCG
>DLVV01000366.1:0-685 GCA_003445035.1 Planctomycetaceae bacterium
ACATCAGCCAGCGAAACCAGCAGGCCGGCACTGGGCAACGTCCCCAGCCGACCGTTCTCGATCTTCGAGAGATACGTGTGGTTGGTGCCGGCCAACTCGGCCAGTTTCCGCTGCGTCAGTCCCCGGTCGACCCGCAGGCCACCGATCAACCGCCCGATCTCCAGTTCGCTCGGCATAGACGACGCCTGCCTACTCGTGTCCGGTTGTGCCCATCAAATCCAACCTCCGGATCACCTCCGACAGGGTCTCCGGCTCATTCCGACCCACAATCTCGCCGCGAACCACCGGCACCTCCGGCGGCGCGTCGATCCCCAACTTCACCGTCCCGCGATCCGTCCGCAGCACTGTCACCACCACGTTGTTTCCGATCGTGATTCTCTGCGACGCCTTTCTCGACAACACCAGCATGCTCTCACCTCCGTGTTCTCAACTCTCCAGCCCGGAATCCATCAGCCGGGCTCTCGCTTGTTCTCTCTCAATCGAGACAAGCCAACGGAGGAGGCAGCAGTGAGCCGACGACATAGAACTCGCGCCGCCAGGCTTCGAACTGCCAGTGGGGATCGGTGGGACACATGGAAACCGTACCGGAATAGCAGATCGAGATCGAAGAAGGACCATCCCGTTGCCACAAAGCCACGGAGTTGATGTTGACCCTCAACAACAATATTCTAACTCACAGACAAAA
>DLVV01000366.1:1094-7320 GCA_003445035.1 Planctomycetaceae bacterium
CGCCCGGGCGATGATCCGATGCCCTGCGACGTTGACGTGATGGTCGAAGTCCCAGAACAACGCCGTCGTCTCACGGAGCATCGCCGGCCTCAGGTCGATCGCCTCAACATCCAGCTCACGGCAAATCGCGAGCATGGCCTCGCACACCCGGTCATCGCATTCGAGGTCCTGCCCTTCGAGTTCCAGGACCTCGGCAGCAGCATCGACCACCTCAGGGGTCAATTGCCGCAGCGTGGGGATCACGGCAAACACGATGTCCCCGCTGGGAGATTCCTGCTGGAACTGCTTCACCACGTGGCGCAACATCGCCAGAGCATTCTCCCACTCGTCGGGGAAGTGCTTGAAGAAGTGAGCCTGGCCGAGACCCTGCCAGGTGGCGGCCGGAAACCGGTCCCTGGCAGACTGGATCCTCTCGTTGAACCGGGCATCACGGCGGGCACGGACCGGTCGGGAAGGTGGACCGATCCAGCCGAGACGCTGCAGCACGTGCACCGTCGCCAGGTGACGTCTCAGAAACGGACCGGTCCCGTACCATTCCATCGTGACATCGGGCCGACGAGTCGGCTGGCAGTGGACGAATCGCCGGCCGTCCCACTCGAGATGGATCCGGTCGTGCTGCCGGGTCAACTCGACCAGGTCGTTTCCGGCGTAGAAGCCGACCACGAGCCGATCCGGTTCGAACCGACTGTAGAGCACGCGATAGATCCACAACTGCTGGTACGGCGAAGTGACTCCCTGGCCGCAATTGACGACATCATGGCCCGTACCCAGTGACCGCTCCAGCACGTTGGCATAACTGTCCCGGTTGGCCACGATTCCGTCGGTATGAGAATCGCCGAGCACGACGATCCGCTGCACCCCGGCAAGCTTCTCGACAGGGGTTTCGTCATCTTCACGGCAGCCGCACCAGTTTCGTACTAGCGTCACATCGGGATGCTCGCCCTGGAGATTCATCGGCTCTCGTGAGGACGGCTCGTGGATCCACTTGCTGCGATGGGCATGATCAACGAGTTCGCGGATCGGCAATCCGCCCAGGTCGGCGATCACCGGAGGTGGTGCTGCCGGGGCGAACCCGACCAGCCGGAGGGCGATCTCAAGCAAGACGACGGTGAAGACCAGCGACGCCAGGAACTTGATCCCCAGCTGGCGCCGACCAGCGACACCGGAGCTTTCGGTCTGTGCCATGGTTCGTGATGGCCCCGGCGTGCGCGGCAGATGTTCTGTTCGAATGGAACCCGACACGATCTTCCACTCTGGACCGCCGGGAAGACAACTCAACAGGCGACCGGCCCACACGAACTCACCGACATCATCCAGGCGGAAACCGTCCCGGCGAGTAAGCCGATCACCGGGTCGGCCGACCGGCCCCGGCATCCTCGAAGAGACGATCGATGCCCTTCACGGTTCGTCGCTCTCGGAACGCGGCCGCGTCCACGTAATCCGAAATGAAGAGATGCTCTTTGGCGCGCCGGAACGCGGCCAGCTCCCGGACCGCCTGTCGGGCCCTGAGAAATCCATCTCCGTCGTCGGGCACCTTCCCTTTATCAAGCGTGCCCATGAACTTTGCCGAGAGTCGAGCGTGTTCCAGGCCCGCCTGCAGAAACTGGACACGCTCGGCAAATTCGGGCAAGGGGTGGCCGGCCACGGTCTTCAACGCCCTCTTCAGCACTGCCGCCTGGCTGGTGAATACCGTGGGCGGGTAAACGGTGTTGGCCCTGATCGGGTCGTACAGAGACCCTTGTGGATGGGTGAGAGAATACGCCTCCCAGAAATCGAAGTAGCGTTCGACCTCACGAGCCGCCGGACCGAACGCGGCCCAGAAATCCTTCCTGAGTTTCTCGACATCCAGCTCCGGGTCCCAACCCAGGGCCATGTGAATGTAGATCATCGGCCCCTGTGTCGCCCAACTCACCCGCAGACTGTCGAACATGAACCCTTTCAATCCGTTCTGATAGGTGAACTTGAAGAACTCGCCAACCTGCCGGGTGCTGAGGAACGGCATCGTGTAGCCGAGGTGCAGGTGGTTGGGGCGCCAGGTCATGCTCATGCCCGTCTTCTTCCAGCCGAGCCACTGCTGGCGAGACCATTGATCCACCGCCCTGCGCATGGGGAAAATGGTCGCTGCACCCGTCCAGGGGCAATATTCACCGTAGATGTTCTTGTTCAGTCGGATGCCGCCAGGCGAGGGAAGAGTCGTCTCGTACATGAGAACCGTCGCCCGGGTGTTGGGATTGCGTTTGGCAGCCAGTGCGTAAACGGTCTTCCAGAACCGCGCGTAACGGTGTGAGACCGCCCGCGGGCCGTAGGCTCCCCGCTCGAAATTCGGGATCTCACCGGGCTGGGGTTGAGGGCCGTCCCAGTCCATACACCTGCTGCAATGGCAGTATTGCCTCGTGTTGACCTGGCCCAATTTCAGGGTCCCTTGTCCCCGCCAGACCTTCTCCAGGATGAAACGGTGAAGATCGGGATTGGAGACACACATGTCCGGTCGACCATAGGCATAGCCAGGTTCTCCCGGACGTTTTCCACCGGCATCCATCGCATAAAACTCCGGATGCTCCCCGACCAGTGTCGTTCCGGCACCGACCCACGGCTTGTGGGCAAATTCCTCCCGAAAGGTGGGGGGATGAGAAGAATTTCCCATACGGTGACGACCGAGGTAGATCCCCGTCGCGTGCCAGAAATTGCGCAGCCCCTGCCGCGAAAAAGCGAGCCTCTCGGTCCGCCGATCATAGGTATCCGGCCGTCGCAGCGGGTGAACGAGATGAAACCACGCAAAGCGCCGCCAGGCGATCTTGGGAACATGGAACTCATCGAGAGCTTCGCCAATCCGAACGTCACGGGTCCGCGGGACATGGGTCCCCAGCTCACCGGGCCAAAGCCACCGGACTCCCGCATACCGCTCCAGGATCTCGTAAACAGCGAACAGTGTGCCGTTGGGGGAGATGCTCGACGGGCCTCGATAACCGTAGATGCCGTCGTGGAGAATCTTGTGTTTCCAGTCGCTGTCGGTGGGTTCACCCAGCACGACATCGCGACGGCTGTCCTCCATGCCGACCAGGTACAGGTCGCGTCCCACCGTGCGAACAACAAACTCGTCCGGTTTCATCTTTTCGGGAACGATGCCCTGTTTCCGTGCCGCTTCGGTGGCACCGACGAAAATCCGGCTGGCATCGCCCGCGGGGATCTTTGTTTCGGCAACAACCTGAAGCCGCTGTCCCGTGGCCTTCTCGATGTGATGCACCAGTTCCCGGGCGGCATACGTGGCCACCGTGGCAGCCTTCTTGGCCGTCACCACCACCGCCGCCGTCTTGCCCTGTTTGACGATGTGCACCTGTGCCACAGCCGGTGACAGTGCGGCACAGGCCACCATCACCCATGTTGCAGACATCACGACCGCTGCCTGACATCCCCTGGCGTTTCTTCTTGCGCAGGACGGGCCGGGTGATGGTCGAATCATCGTCAAAGCCTCGCAGCACTGGGACAGCGGTGAAGGAGCTGCCAATACGTTTCGGTCTCCGGACGGGCCGGCCTGCCTGAAGTGCTGCGGCCGGAAATGGGCTCGAGTTGACAGCCCGCTGCGCGACCGTCTCACCGCGTCCCCGTTGTCGGGTCACGGCCTGGTCACTTCTCGTCGAAAATCAGTACACCCCAGAGGACTCGAACCTCTAACCTTCGGTTCCGTAGACCGATGCTCTATCCAATTGAGCTAGGGGTGCTCGGGAAGGTCGATTGTACGAAATCCCCTTCAAAGAGAAAGTCCCTCGCGGGCTCACCTCCGCCCAACACTCCCTCGACGCTTGTTCCCCCACCCGTCAGAATGTGCGGCGGTGACCACGATGAACAGCGATCCCGACAACAACGTCCCGGTCGACCCCGTCGACGATTCGGCCAACGAGCCCGCTGCGGACCAGCCGCCCGGGCACGGGACCGTCGAAGCGGGCGAACCGGCGGTTGCCGCCGACATCGACCTGCCGCCGGTCGAACCCCCCTCGGGACGGTTCATCGCCCAGCTGTTCCTGATCCCGGCCCTGATTGTCGGAGGCATCATCGGGCTGTTCCTGCTGTTCAGCTGGAGCGGGTCCCAGACCCAGGACTGGCAGACGCTGATCGTCAGCCTCGGCCGTGACAACGCTCACCGCCGTGGCCGCGCCTTCCACGACCTGGCCCAGTTGCTCAACTCGGGCAAGACCACCGAAACCGGCACTCCGCTGGGTCAGCATCCCCCCCTGGCCACCGCCCTGTCCGATCTCGCCTCGCGGACCCTGGCCGAACAACCGGCTCCCGAGGAGGCCGCCGATCATCTGCAACAGGTGGTCCTGCTGGTCCGCCTGCTCGGACTGATCGATGTCCCCGATTCGACTCTGCCGGTCCTCAACCGATCGCTTTCAGACGACCAGGACCCGGCCGTCCGCCAGGCCGGACTGCAGGCGTTGGCCTCGGTGGGAAAACGGGCGATCGACCGCGAGGCGGCCATCGACGAGGCCACGCTGATCTCCAGCATCGACCGAATTCTCTCTGGCAAAGAGACCGACCTCCGCCGCGACGCCACCGTCGCCCTGGGGACGTTTTCGTCCGAAGAATCGCTCGACCGGCTCGATTCCCTGCTGGGCGATTCCGACGAGATCGTCCGTTACAACGCCGCGGTCTCGCTGGTCCGCCGGGGCCGGATGCAGGGGCTATCGGTTTTCCGTGACACGATCCGGATGGCCACCGACGATCGGACGTCGCTGGACCTCTCGAAGCCCGACTCCAAGAGCGAGATCGAGGCCTTCGAACAGCGGTGGTTGCTGCTGCAATTGACACTCAAGGCGATCGGCAACTTGCCCGATTCCCTTCCGGATTCCGAGCGGACCTCGCTGGTCAAGGCGGTCACCTTGCTCGCCGGGGATGACACGCCGGCAAGAATCCGTATCGATGCCAAGCGGGTGCTACAGCGTCTGGAGCGGTGAAAGCCCAGCGTCCACGACGCTCAACCGCGAATTTCCGCCCCGAACTCGTGTTCCGTCTCCCCGCCGGTCGCGAGTACACTGTCGGGCGCACGGCTATTGGAGACGACGGAGAATCACGATGAGCCGCATCACGCACAATCCTCGCGCCACCGCACTGGTCGGATCGGCCCTGGCCCTGGCACTCTGCACCGCGTGGCTGTTGGACGCCGCGGCACAGGACCGTCGACGGCCGATCCCTGAAAAGCCCCGGCCGGCCGCTCGCCCGGCCAACGGCGGAACGATCATCGGCGACGGCTTCCGGATCAAGCTGCTGCGACAGGTCCTGCTCGGTTTCGACCGCGTGGGCATCATCAAACAGCTCGATCTCGAAGAGGGCAAACGGATCCAGGCCGGGGTGGTCATCGCCAGGCTCGATGACAAGGTGGCCCACGCCGCGTTGAACAGTGCCAAGAAAAAAGCCAGCAACGACGTGCACAACCGGTACGCGGTCGCCAGTTATGCCGTTTCCAAGAACGAACGCGAACAGGCCGTCCTGGCCAACAAGGCCGCCGGGATGGCTGTCGTACCGTTGATCGAAATCAAGCGGCTGATCCTGGCCGAGCAACGCAGCCAGTTGCAGATCGAGCAGGCCGCACACGACCAGGCGGTCGCGGTGCTCGACAGCACGCTCGCACAGGCCCAGGTCAACACCTACGAACTTCGGGCGCCCTTCGACGGTATCGTCACCCGGCGGTTCAAGCAGAAAGGCGAATCCGTCGGCCAGGGAGATCCCATCATCGAACTCGTCGATATCTCGTCGATGAAGGTCGAGGGCCGGATTCCGCTGGCCGAAGCCATCCGACTCAGGCCCGGCCAGAAGGTCACCGTCCGGCTGATCGATTCCGAGGATGACGGCCGGGGAGAACTGCCACGTGAGTTCAAGCAGGCACGGTTTCCGGGAACACTGGTCTACATTGATCCCGGAGTCAATCTCGTCGGCAAACGGGACGTGAGGGTCTGGGCCCGGGTGAACAACCAGCGGGGGCTGTTGCGTCACGGACTGACCGCGATGATCGAAATCGACACCGCCAGCAACCCATGAGCTCGGCCGCCTCGCTGACAACCGCCAACCGGCGGCCGATCCCGCTGCAGGTCCGCGACGACCTGATCTTCGAGCGGATCGAATTCCTGGGCGTCTCGTACTGGGTCGTCAAGGACCCGGTCGGCCTGAAGTACTTCAGGCTGCAGCCCGAGCAGTTCCACGTTCTGCAACTGCTCAACGGTGACCGCCACCT
>DLVV01000201.1 GCA_003445035.1 Planctomycetaceae bacterium
CCCAACCTGGGAATCAATCGCTCACTCAATCGTCTTTTCGTGACGCGGAAACGATCGGCAAGGTCTCGGACGGTGGCCGGCACCTGGAACAATCGCGGCTCCGGACTGGCAGAGACCGGATCAGGACCATCCGGTTCGGAGGTTGCTGGCTTTCCGACAGCGACCGGCTTCGTTTTGGGTTGAGCGTCGGGCTGTTGCGGTGTTTTGCGAGTTCCATCAATCGGTTCATTGTGAGTGGCCGGAACGACCTTCGGCTGCTCGCTGGCCCCGGACCCGGCTGACAGATCGAATCGAGTGGAATCCTCCGGTGCAGGTGACTCGGGTTCGGGACTCCTGGAGGGTGTCTCGAGTTGATCAACGGATCCGGGTTCGGCAAACGGCGATGGCCTGGGTTCCAACAACCCTTCGGCCTCGAGGCCATGGCTGCGTTCCCACGCACGTCTCAGAGCGTCGCGATAGGCCGCCGGCGTCCATTCGCTCTCGGCCAACTGGACGTTGTTGACCGCCAGCAGTCTCCCCGTTCGGAAGTGCAGGTTGGTCAGGGCCTGGTTGTAGGCAACCAGGCTGGTGTAGTAGGCGACCTCGGCCTCGGCACGACTGACCTGGGCCCTCAGCAGATCATCCAGTGTCTTGGTCCCGGCGTTGAACACCTCGATCTCGAACTGGCGGACCCGCTCCTGGGCAGCGGCACGTCGGTTGAAGTTCGAGCGGGAGGCGGCTTCGTGAGCGGCCAGTTGCTGGACCGCATCGGAGAGTTCGTGGCTGATCTCCATTTCCTGTGCATCGAGCACCGCACGGGCCTTGGCCAGTCGCAGTTCAAGGTTCTTGACCTGGGCGTTCGCGGATCTCATGCCCAGAGGCACGGTGAATTCGACGCCGAGATTCCAGCCGGTGTGATCTGCGTGGGAAAGTCCGCGGTAACCGCTGGACAGCGGGGCACGACTGTTGGAAAACAGGTCGTCGCCGAGTGCGTTGATCCTGTAACCGCCGACCATGTCCAGCCTCGGTCGGACCAGGCTGCGAGCGGCCCTGAGTTGCAGTTGCATGCTGCGAATCGACCAGCGTTGACGTCTCAGTTCGACGCGCTGCGTCAGTGCCTCGACCAGGTTCGCCTCCCAGTTGGGTTCGAAACGAGCCGTCACCAGTTCATCCGAAGGTCTCAACACCGTCCCATCGCTGGCCGGCAGTCCGAGCATTCGCCGCAGGACCGTTTCGGCACGGTAGAGTTCACTGAGAGACGCCTCGGCCTGCGCCCGTGTCTGGAAGAAGCGATCCCGGGCCAGGGGTTCATCGGAGTTGGTGAATCCCTGCTTGCCACCTCCGTCGAGGATCACCTTGGTATCCCGCCACGATTTCTGGGCACTGTTGCGAGCCGTCACTGCGGCGTCCCACTTGCGGTAGGCCAGGTAGAGTTCCCAGTAGATGTCCTCGACGTCCTTGACCAGGTTGATCGCCGACTGTTCGAACTGGGTCAGTGTCAGGTCATTGTTGATCCGGGCAATCAGGACACCCTGGCTGACGCCACTGAGACCACGAAATTGCTGAGTGACCGGGCCGGCGATCCGAGTGAACTCGGTTCCCGAACCCGCCAGCAACGGTTGCCGGTAGCCGACGTTGACGTTGCCGGTGTAGGTCGAGGGGTGCAGGTTGAATGAGCCGCCACCCACCGACGTAGTCGCGGGGATGTTGCTACCGAAATACGACCAGTCGTGACCAACCGAGAGACTGGCACCGTACCCAAGTTGCTTGCGGAGTGTTGAGGTGAAATTCCCCGTCTCGCCAACCGTGCTGGAAAGACCTCCGGAAATGAAGGTGTTGTTCTGCGGCGTCTCGTTGCGACCCCAGATCATCGTCGTGGTGAATTCGGGATCGAACGCCGCCAGTGCGGCGGTCACTCCGCGTCCTCCGAACAGAACCCCGGTCTCCTGGATCGCCGGGTCCCAGATCGAGGCGACCCGATCCGGTGACGACAGGATGGCGTTGCCCGGCGAGAGAAAACCGTTGCGACTGCGAATCACCGGGTTGTTCTCCAGCGCCAGCTTCAGCGCTTCGGCCAGTCCCAGGTCACGGATCACGTCCTCGGTCGGAGCGGTGATGGTCCGCGGCGGCCGCTTCCAACCCTTGCGTGGAGAAACGGCCGGACCATCGACCGGCCTCGAAAACGACAGCTCGCGGTTACGGTAATGTTCGAGTGTCGCATCACCGAGCCATGTCACGTCGCGTCCGGGTCCGGCGCAACCGCCCAACGCGATGACCACCGCCATCGCGCAACGCACCGCCGGAAACCGCGACAACGACACTAGGGACACCGGTAGACTGAAAACAGGCATTTCTGAGCCGCGCAATGGCCAACGCTACAACCGTTACAAACGGTATCGACGGAATGACCGTCAAACCTTAACAGCATCTGCAGCGTCTCAAGCCACCCGGTTCAGTCCCGATCGTTGTCGGTGGCATGGTTCGATCCGGCCGGTTCCTTGCCCGGTGCGAACTCGCGGTACGGCCGCCCCAGCCACCTTTTGATCAGCACAACCTCCCCCGCGTCGTTGCCCTCGATCGCGTGACCCAGGAACTGAAGCACGTAACCCCCGACAAAACTGGCCGCCGCCCACCACCACGGTTCCTGCTGTCGCGAGACCAGGATCGCGGTCACGACAAACGTCAACGGCACACCCAGCAGGTGCAGCAAACGGTTGAGCGGATGTGTGTGTCGCTGGATGTAGTTGGTGAGGAATCGCTGAAGCATCGGTCCCCTCGGCACGGACGGCGCATTGTGGCGGTCGGACGTGGCCTTTGCCAGCCTTGCCACATTCCCGCTGGTCGCAACCGGTGGTTTCTGGTATCTCCCGGTCGTGGACGAAACGGCCTTCCGCGAACTGGTTTCCGGTGAACGCCGCGGCCCGGCCGCTGCGGGATTCCGGTGCGTGCTGTGGCTGATGCAGTGGCCTTACCGCGCCGTCATCGGTGCCAGGAACCTCGGCTACCACCTGCGAGTCTTTCCGTCCCAGTCGGTCGACGCCCGGATCATCAGCATCGGCAACCTGACCACCGGCGGCACCGGCAAGACTCCCCTGGTGGCCTGGCTGGCCGAATATCTCCGCAAAACCGGACACCGGGTGGGGCTGCTCAGCCGGGGCTACCGCGGCGAAGAAGACGGGACGGGCAATGACGAGAAGAAACTGCTCGAAGCACTCTGCGGTGACATCCCGCACGTCCAGGATCCCGACCGGGTGTCCGGGGCCGGCCGGGCAATCAACGTGCACGGCTGCAACGTGCTGATCCTCGACGACGGTTTCCAGCACCGTCGCCTCGATCGTGACCTGGACATCGTCCTGGTCGATGCGACATGCCCGTTTGGCTACGGCCACTTGTTGCCCCGAGGGATCCTTCGGGAACCCATCGGTTCACTCGGCCGATCGTCGATCATCGTGCTGACCCGGGTCGACCACCTCGACCCACCGCAACGCGATTCGCTCAAACAACAGGTCATGGCGTTGGCCGGACACGACCGAGTGGCCGAAGTCTCATTCCCAACCGTCGGACTGATCAATGCCGACGGATCGACCCGTTCACTCGAAGAGCTTTCGGGAGTTCGGGTGGCGGCGTTCTGCGGGATCGGCAACCCCGAGGCGTTCTTCGACAGCCTGCCCGTCGTCACCAGGCGGGCGTTTCCCGATCACCATCTCTACACCGACGACGACCTCGACACGCTGGCCCAATGGGCCGCCGAATCCGGGGCCGACCTGCTACTGACAACCCGCAAGGACCTGGTCAAGATCCCTCACAGCCGGCTCGGCCCGACCCCGCTGTGGGCGGTCGACACCGGACTCAACTGGGTCTCGGGGTTCGACGTGGTGGAACAGGGACTCGAAGCCCTGTTGCTCAATTGCTCGCCGAAAGACGATCGATCGAGTCCTGCAGTTCATCGATCCGCGAGAGCATGACGGCCGAGAGAGTCAGGGAAATCATCGAAGTCGTCAGGAGCGTGATTTCGAAGGAATCGAGTCCACCCCGTCCATCGAGACCGAAACGGTGGATCGGATCGAATCGATCATCGACACTCGCTTCTCCGTTTTGTCCACGAACCTCCACACCCGCTCCGGCGGCCAGGTTCAGACGTTGGCGGGACCGGGGTGGAGCGGAATCTGTCGTCCACAATCGGCCGATCGTCACCGACGAACCAGCCCGCACGCAGTAGACGCCGCCGACCAGTCCGGTCACGCGATAGTCACCCAACTCATCGGTCTTCACACGGGCCACCACGTGTCTTGCCCGGGAAACCACAACGGTGAGTCCGGCCAGCGGCCGCCCCTGTTCGTCCCGCACACGGCCTGACAAGGTGCCACCGGAACCGAGCTGAATATCGAGAATCCGGACCGGTGGCCCAGCCTCCTGCTCGGACTCACGCGTTCGTTTCTCCGGCACGGAATCGGCATCCACCGCCTCGGCCAGGCTCCAGGTTGGCCCCGGCACCAGCATGGCCGCAACGGCCATCCACAGCAGGATGCCGGCCGGGTGTCGATCTGGTCGGAAAGGCATCATGAGCTACCAGTGTCTGTCGTCGGAAAACTGTGGACGGCGATCTGATTCGCCGGAGAAACCAGTCGCTAGGGACTGGCTGGAGGGGGATCGTCGTCGTCGAGTTCAGCGATGAAGAAAATGACTCCGGCAATTCCGGCAAAGACCAACAGGGTCGACGTGATCGGGCTGGCGAACAGGTCCCCCGGGGACGACTCGGCCTTCTCGGACGGAGGGTCTTCCTGCTGGCCACGGACGACCGGTGCGTCGGCCACGACACGCAAGAGACTGTCAGCGCCCCGGGGAGCGGTGCCGGCAGCCCAGGCTCGAACCAGCGTCTGGCTGTCACCGACTCGAAATTGGTACAACCCGCCGGGGAGATCGGTGATCGCGTAGCGTCCATCGGCGTCGGTACGAGTCCGGGCGACCACGCGGCGACCCCGGTGGATATCGACGATCGTCCCGCCACGTGGCCGGTTCCTGGTATCGACCACCTGGCCGGCAAGGGTCCCGTCCGGCGACAGCACCACGTCAACCACCTTCACCGATGAGACCAGCCCGGCGGCGGGCAAACGAACCTGGACGCCCAACAGGCTGGTCACCATCAGCAATACGACCAGGCGTCGATTGAATTGGCAATTCATGGTTGGAACCTCTTCCGACTGCGAAGAGCAAAATCAACAGGGCAATGAGTGGAAACAGACTTGGGGTGGTTGAAGACGGATCAGGGACTGGCCGCACGGTTTTCGTCATCGTCATCGTCAACAGCCACCACGATCACGCCGGTCACCGCGGTCACAACCGCAGTGGTCACCAGGGGACCGAAGAAGGCCGCACCGGGCGAAGTGTAGTAGCCGGGGAAGATCATGCCGCCGCCGGGCACCTGGTAAGGCTGGAAGGGATAGGCCGGCATGGGTTGGGCCACGTAGTTCGTCATCGGGCCGTAGGGCAACTGGGCCACGACAACGGCCTGCTGTGTCACGGACACGGGGGTCACCACGTCGTGAACCAGGACCAGGCGGTGTTGTGAGGTCGGGGGAGCGGTGCCGGTTGCCCAGGCCCGAACGGACTGTCCGGTCCCAGGAGTGGCCACCCAGTAGATCCCTCCGTCGAGCCCCCCGAACCGAAAGCCTCCGTCGGTGGCCAACGGAGCCTCGGCAACCAGGTGAGATCCACGGAAGACCGACACTCTCCGGGCACCCGGCAGCAGACCATCAACCGAATGGACCTCGCCTGTCAGTGTCCCGTTCGAGTCGAGTTCCACGTCGACCGGGACACTGCCGCGCAACGGGTCCGCGACGCACTCTCGGGAGGATGCGAGCAAGAGCCCAAACGACAGAATGAACAGGAGTGTGAGTTTCACCGGGAGAGTCGCGAAGATCGAATTGAGTGAAGACGTCGAACCGGACCGCACGACACGAAACCCGTGCCCAACGGCACGGCCGTATCGAGAAACCGGAAAGGATTGTGAAGGAGAAGTGAGACAGAGAGGACGGGATTCTATTGATCACCCCAGACGGGTCAAGACGTTTTTCCGCGGTCCGTGTCCGGTTCTGGGCCAACTCTCCCCCCCCTTGCCTCAAGCCCCGGGCGACGCTAGGCTAACCCCGCTTCAGCCGCTGTAGCTCAGTTGGTAGAGCGAGGCATTCGTAATGCCTAGGTCGGGAGTTCGAGTCTCCCCGGCGGCTCTCGCGAATTCTCATGGAAGTCGCTCTCTGACAGTGACTTCCATTTTTTTTTGTTCCGGCCAAGTGAACCGGCCAGGTTGATTCCGGATCACCGCGACCGTCTCGACCAGCCCATGGAGTCACACATGTTCCCGCGTACCCTCTCGATGGGACTGGCGCTCCTGTCGCTCTCGGCCATCACCCTGCAATCTGCCGACCCCGACAAGAAACCGGCCTTCAAGTCGGTGAAACCCGAATCCCGCAAGGCGGACTGGTGGACCAAGCGGCACGACAAGAAACTGGCCGACCTCAAGGCGCAGAAGACTGTTGACCTGCTGATGATCGGCGACTCGATCACACACGGCTGGGAAAACCGCGGGAAGGCAGCCTGGTCAGAATTCTACGCCAAGCGGAATGCCTTCAACATCGGTTACAGCGGTGACCGCACCGAGCACGTGATCTGGCGGTTGCAGCACGGCGAGATCGACGGGATCGCACCCAAGCTCGCCGTGATCATGATCGGTACCAACAACACCGGTCACCGCCAGGATCCTCCCGAACAAACCGCTGCGGGCATCAAGAAGATCCTCGACGTGCTCAAGAAGAAACTCCCCAAGACCAGGGTCCTGCTGCTGGCTGTCTTTCCCCGTGGAGCAACCACCGACGACAAGCTCAGGAAGATCAACGACGGGATCAACAAGAGCATCCGGGCCTTCGCTGATGGAAAGCGCGTTCACTTCCTGGACATCAACGCCACCTTCCTCGACGACGACGGCAAACTGCCGAAGTCGGTGATGCCCGACCTGCTGCACCCCAACGAGAAGGGCTACCAGATGTGGGCCGCCGCGCAGGAACCGATGATCAAGAAGCTGTTGGCCGAGTGATCCGGTCGGCGGCTAGCCTTCGACGGAACGCGGCGGCACCAGTTCGAAGCTGCGTTCGGGGAGTTGAACCGAGTCAAGCAGCGACTGGACCCGCTCCTCGATGAGTTGGGTCAACTCCGATGCCGCGTCCCGCTTCTTTTCCTTGGGCACCGTGATCGGTTCTCCCAGCACCACCACGGCACGGCGGCGAGCCCGCACCGTCGCCGTCGCCCGTTTGAGAATGTCCTCCTCGAACTTGTCGAGCGTCTCGGCCAGCCGATCGATGCTGGGATGCTCGGCAACGTAGTCGCCCGGGTAGCTGTACAACTGGGCACACAGGTAGCAGTCGTCGAGATCGTCGGCACACCGGCGATACTCCTCGTCCGCCTCGTCCACCTCGGTGATCGCCGAGATCGCCCGTTGCCGCCCCTGCTTGATCCTCTCGGGAATCGTCTTTCCCTCGACCGAGATCTCGTACCTCTCCTCAACCCGTTTCAACACGCCGTCGGTCAGAAATGCGATCCGCTCGGGCACCGGGCCCTGCCGAGCCTCCCCGAGAAACTCCAGTTCCTTCAGGGCCAACATGCCTTCAGCAACACGGTAGAGCCGCTCGGACATCGGCTGCTCCGGCGTCGGCCTCCAGAACAACGCTTCCTCCACATCGTCCATCAACTCCAGAAGCGATGGCAGCGGATCCTCGACGTAGTAGTACCGCAGTCCGCAGGGGACGATCACCACGTCGCGGTCGGCCTTGCGGGCAGCCATCACCGCCAGTGCCGTCGGTCCCTCCCGAAACAGAGTCACCCGTTCGTTACAGTGGTAGACCTCTCCTTCCGGAAAGATCACCAGCGGTTCCTTGCGATTCTGCAGCACGTCGAGGGCCTGCTGCATCGCCTGGCGATCGGTTCCCTCTCGATCGACGCTGAAGCACCCGTGCATTCTGAGGAACGCGCGTCGGATGGGGTTGACGAGCCCCAGCACCTGCCAGGCGCCCATGAAATACAGCGGGCTGCCGAATTTCTCGGCCGCCGCGTAGACGATCATCGGGTCACCGTGAACCGAGTGGTTCGGGGTGATCAGGACTCCGTTCCCGGCATCCAGCGCTCGGCGAACATGTTCGTCCCCCCGCACCTCGACCTCCGAGATCCGTGGGCCCTGGCTGATAATCATCCGTCGCAACCAGCCGGAAAGCCGCACTCCCAGTGGGCTGAGTTGTGGCCCCCACCATCTCGGTGGCTTCTCGAATCGTGTCCGGTCCACCGTTCTTCTCCCGAAAACCAGGAAAATCGTGACTCGGGAAAACTCATTTCCCGATCAGCGATGTCTCACAATACGGAGGACAAAAACCGATTGCGAATCCGATCACGATTTCGCTCAGAACGAATACGTCGTTCCCGGTCGTCCCACCTCCAGCCCGTCGCAGCCCAGTGCATCGATCTCGGCCACCAATTCGTCCCGGTTCGAAGGTTTCAGGTGCACCGCGATTGCCGGCACCGTACGCCCAATCTTCTCGAGTTGCCGGGCGGATCCACTGGGCGTGAGGTGTCCGGAAACCTCAGCCAGTTCGCTCTGCGACTCGGGAAAACTGGCCTCGATCAATACCCCCGCCAGGTTGTCTCGCGCCGCCGCCCGCTCCCAGATCAGGTCCGTGTCTCTCGTGTCGGTGGCCACGACCACCGTACGGTCCGATTCACTCACCAGGTACCCGTAGGTCGGCACGACATGGTCCACCGGAATCGCCACCACTTCGATCCCGGCGACATTGACCGGCTGATCGACCGGCAACTCGTGAAACTCGACCAGGCACGATTCCTCGGTGGAGAGGCGTTCGAGATCGGGCCAGAAACGGTCGTTGAACAGTTCGCCGCGGACCATCTCGATCACATCGGCCGGTGCGTGGATGCGGGCCGGCGCCACACCCAACTGCAACCGGTTGACCACGTACATGGGCAACGAGGCGACGTGGTCGGCATGCACGTGGGTCACCACGACATCGCCGACGCGGTCCTGTAGACCGATTTTGGCCATGCCCAGACAGCCGGCGTCGACGGCCAGACGGTCGTTGACAACGTAGGTCGTGGCCATCTGTAACAGTGGATCACCGAAGCACGATTCGAGGAACTGGATTTTCATTCGGTCCGGCTCGATTGTCTGAATGGGCTCACAGACCAATCACATCAGTGTGTCCCTTAAACTGCAGACCCTCAATAGTGGATTGCCGAGAACGGATCAACGACAATCACCAGTCCGAACTCCTTCCTGATTCCTCGACCCATTCGCCATGATTATCACCGACGTTGAGACGCTTCACCTGAGACTCCCGAACGTGGCCGAGATCGCCGACGGAACCCAGGATGTGCTGGTCGTCCGTATCCACACCGACACCGGTAACACGGGCATCGGGGAAGTGACCAGCCAGTCGTATGTCTGCCAGGCCATCTTCGAAGCACCACGATCGGCCGAGCGGCGGCACGGGTTGGCCGAGATCCTGGTCGGGCAGGAGGTCGACGATGTCGATCGACTGTGGCAGAGAATGTACTACAACACGAACCGGTACGGTCGCCGCGGTGCGGCGATCCACGCCATCAGTGGTGCCGACATCGCGCTGTGGGACCTGCTCGGCCAGGCCCGCGGCGTCCCCGTCTCCGAACTGCTGGGCGGTGCCCGCAGGTCAACCGTCCGGGCCTACGCCAGCCTGCTGTTCGGCGAGACGCCCGAAGAGACCGCCCGCCTGGCGACCGAGGCGGTCGGGCAGGGACTCACCGCAGCGAAGTTCGGCTGGGAGGTCTTCGGAAAGGATCCCCAGACAGACGAGGCCCACACACGAGCGGCCCGCGAAGCGCTCGGAGACGACCGCGACCTGATGATTGACGTGGGCTGCAAGTGGGACGCCGGGACGGCCCTGGAACGTGCGCGGCTTCTGGAACCCTACCGGCTGACCTGGATGGAGGAGCCCCTTTCGCAGGATGACCGCCGCGGCTACGCCGAACTGTGTGCCGAGTCTCCGGTGCCAATCGCCGCCGGTGAGGGCGACGTGACGCTGTACGACTTCGAGGACCTTGTCGAACGCGGCCTTCACGTCGTCCAGCCCGACGTGGCCTTCTGCGGCGGCCTGACCGTCTGTCGGGACATCGGGCGATTGTGTGCCGAGCAGGGCCGCCGCGCCGTCCCTCACTGCTTCAGCACCGGGATCAACCTGGCTGCCAGCCTTCACTGGGCGGCGTCGATGGACAACGGAGACCTGGTCGAATACTGCTTGAGACCCTCACCGCTGATGAGACGACTGGTGTCCAACTTGCCGCCACTGGTCGACGGTCGCGTCCCCGTTCCCGACGCTCCCGGACTCGGCGTGGAACTCGACGAGGACGTCATCGCCGAATTCCTGGTCGCCCGCGACAACTAGCCTTCCTGCTCGTCCATTCGCCGACGCAACGCCTCGTACTGCTCGGGCGTGTCCAGGTCCAGCAGCACCTCCGGCCGGTCCAACTCGACCTCCTCGACCGCCTCACCGCACCGAGCCACCAGCCAGTTCAGGCCGCTGTCATCCGGGATGGACGCAACCTCCGAGGCCAACTCGACGCCGAACACCGTCGGGTGTCCTCGCCGGCCGTCGTGGGTCGGCACCAGCACCGGTGGCCGGTTCACCGACCAGGCTTCGGCCACCCGCCCGACCAGGTCGGCATCGAGCACCGGATGGTCGGCCGGTACCAGCATCCACCCGTCGATCTCGCCGGCTCCCCACCGCTTCCGCATCTCGTCGATGCCCCACCCGACACTGGCTTTCATGTCCGGAGGGGGCTCGGGGGCACGGACCACCACGGCACCGGCCGCCGCGGCCGCTTCGGCCAACACCGTATCGTCGGGTCGTACGACCACCAGCACGTCGAGCACCGACGGATGATCGAACGCCTCAACCAGCCGGGCAATCACCGGGCGATCCCCCAGAGGCAACAACAGCTTCGGCTGACCCATCCGGCGACTGTGGCCGGCGGCCGGAACAATCACCACCAGTCTGGCCATGTTGCCGCTCATTCCCCGTCGACACTACGCACTGCCTGTCGTCGTCTCAACCGAATCCGGACGCGGCCGGAGTCAATTGGCCCGAGTCAGCGGCGGCATCTCCTTGTGGGACAGCGGGTGGAACCGACGGACCTTGATGATCCGCCACTCGTCGGCCTCCTTCCGCCAGGTCAACGACCACATCGTCGGCTGGCGTCCGACAGATCCGTAGCCGGCGATGTTCAACGACACGTTGGCGCGGAATCGGGTCTCGCCACGGGTGCTGTTGGAGGTCAGAGACGTCTCCAGTGTGGTCACCCGAATCCTGTCCTCGAAGGTGACCAACCGCAGGCCGGCGGTGGCCATCACCTTGAGCGAGGGTTCGGAGTTGGAGAAGAAGTCGAAGACGCCGGCGAACTCCTCGTCCTTGTCCTGGACCGCATCGCGGAAATCCAGCACACGGGCGGTGAGACGTTCCTTTTCGGTGACGATCCGGCGTTCGAGTTCCCAGACGCCGGTGGCCAGCAGCACCACGAGGGCCGCAGCCACCAGCAGTCGTTTGTCTTGACGGGTCCACCACGACACAACCAGCCCGACGAAGACGACCGACAGCCCAACGATCAGCGGCCAGGGATTCTCCGTCAACAGCCACATCGCTCGAGTCACTCCACCGGGACACTTCGCACGACGGCACGCCCGTCGGAAGTCTACGCCCGGCCAACGTCAGTTGGCAACAGGCGCCGGCGGGACGGTCTCCGCGGCCGGCTCCAGCACGATCCGTCGCCTGGCGACTTCCTGGCCTCCGCATCGAACCACCAGCGCGTACTCACCGGGCGCCAACGCGTCGTGCAGCACGTACAGAAAATTGGCGCGAAACGCTTCGCGGGGAACCACCTGGTGGACCCGGTCCAGCAACCTGTTGTCGCTGTCGTGCAGGTTGCATTCGATCGTCAGGTCCGGGTGTGGCGGGTTCAGTGTGCACTGGGCAAACAACTTCTCACCCTGGCGAAATGTCCTCTTGTGCCCGACCACGTACCCGCCGACCAGCATTTCTCCCATTTCCAGCGAATGCACCAGGTCCTCGGGCCGGATGACCGGGTTGCTCTCCAGCATCGCTTCAACACGAGCGGGATCGATCTGGACCAGCTCGTGAGCCCCTTCGGGACGACGGAGTCCGTAGGGGTCGAGCTGGTGTTCCAGTTCGACGCCCAGCACGGCCGCGACCAGCAGTGTGGCCGGAAAGGCCAGTGCCAGGCGTTGATGCCAGACAGGGGCCAGCGGAGCGATTTTCGAATCGCTTCTCCTCCGGAACCGCGCCAGCCGATCGCGCCAGCGAGCCACATCCTCGGCATTGATGAACGCCAGGTAGGTGGTCATCGAAACCAGCGGGAAGATGAACAGGCCCAGCGTCTGTCGGGTGCCCATGTGGAACCCCACACCCAGCAGCAGCATGATCCAGCGACCATGCCCCCGCCAGGCCACGAACACAAACAGGATCTCCCAGACGACACTGATGTAGGCCATCGTGACCACTACCACGGGATAGAGCGTCAACTGCTCGCCCATCGGGTTGGAATTGTTCACGTCGGTCATCAGCCAGAACCGGAGCTGGTCGCCGCTGAAGAAGGTCGGGGTGTGAATCTTGGTGATCGCCGCCCCCAGGTAGATCAGGCCGATCAGCAACTGCATCAGTCGCCGCGGCCAGGCCGGAAACCGCGGAGGTACAGCCGGTGGTGTCGTACCGCGTCGAGCCAGCCACGCATCGACACTCCACACCGCCCCGCAATGAGAGAAGCTGAGCAACAGCAGCACGTGGGATGCGATCACCGAATACTTGGTGAATGTGCTCAGGCAATCGAGCATGTTCAGGTGGGTGTAGATCACCAGGCAGCCGATGACCGAGATCCGTGTCCGCCAGCCGATCATCGTCGTCACCAGCAACACGACCAGCAGCGTCATCAGCATCACCGCCACGGTGCCCGACGGCACCGGCAGCATGTTGAAGTACCCGTAGTTGTCGGCCAGCGGCGCGGAGGCGCCATCCGTCGAGAAGAACTCGCGAGCGTGAGGCCACCGCCGAAGCACCACGAAAAGCAGAATCGGCGGCAACGCCATCCGGCACAGCGCCAACCCGTAAGGCACCTCCTCGGCGAGGAAGAACTCTCGCACCGAGCTCCGCAGTCCCCGGCGGGGGACTCGCAGCGCGTCGGCAGCCGTCTGGTTCAGTTCGGGGGCCGGGTCAGCCATGGATTTTTGCGGGAGACTGGAAGAGCGGACGAGAGAAAATCACGAATCTCACTGGGCCAGCGGAGCGCGTTCGAAATCGGCGGGAGGGAACAGAGACGGAGAACTGCCACCGCCCAGCGACGGGATCAGTCCCGAGGTCCGGCCGTCCAGTGGCCGCATCGTGGAACGGATCTCAGACGACAGCCCGGCCGAATTCGAATCGGGGTGCGACGGCAACGGCTGGGCCGACACCACCAGTTGGTTCTGGCGATCCAGCCACGACGGGAACCGCCTGACTATGGTCCCACAGGGGGCCATCACCTGCCTGAGCTGAAAGTAGCTGTGCTTTTGACGAGCCTCGTCGAAGAAGTGGGTCCAGACCGAGTCGGGAAGGTTGTATTTCTTGGCCCAGTACTCCTCGATCACCAGCAGCCTCCGCATCGGCTTCGCCCGGGTGTGTTCCAGGCAGTTCCGGACGATGTCGCTCGAGTGGTTCAGGAAGGGGTCGTAGTGGTGACGGGTGAGATCACCGAACGGT
The DNA here is from genome assembly GCA_003445035.1 of Planctomycetaceae bacterium. GTDB lineage: Bacteria > Planctomycetota > Planctomycetia > Planctomycetales > Planctomycetaceae > UBA8437. The sequence continues at coordinate 13,812 of DLVV01000201.1, forward strand.
GTGAATTTCGTCCACGGACCGGGAGCCAATTCGTAGTATTTCCCGTCCTCTCCCTCGCCAATGATGTGCAGGCGGTTGGCGTAAGCCGACCAGCCACAGAACATGTCCCAGACGACGAAGTACATCGCCGGATGCGAGGCGGTGTTGAAGTTCAGGGTGTGGCAGACGATGCCGTAGCCGAGCGAGCCAAGGTAGGAGACGATGACCATCGAAACGGCCCACAACTTGATGCGGCCGAGCCAGCCCCTGGCACCGCTGTCCACATCGTTCGCACCCATCCTTGGGATCCTGCCTGGCAAGAGAATCAGGTCGCCGCCGGCGGACTATCGTTCTCAGTCGCCGAAGCGTCAAGATGAGCCTGTCTGCGGATCCGTGTGGATCACTCCTCGGCGGCGACAATCGCCGCGAGCAACCCGTCCCAGGTGTAGTTCTCGGCCTCGACCGACACCTCCAGCCCCACCTCACGGGCTGCCTGGCTCGTGACGGGGCTGATACTGGCCAACCGGGTCGAGTCCAGTGACACGTCGGCCGACCGGGCCAACCGGGCGACCCCGCGGGCGATCGAGGGACTTGAGAGACCGATCCAGTCGAGCCGTCCGGCTGCCAACCGCTCGACTGTCCCGGCGGGCCACCCTTCCACATCCTCGTTCCGGTACACCACCAGTTGGTGAAGATCCGCACCAGCCTTCTCCAACAACTCCGGCAGCACATCTCGACCGCGGCTGGCACGGGCCCACAACACCCGGGCCCCTTCGACCCGGGAACCCAATGCCTCCCCCAGTGCCTCGGCCCGAAACGACTCGGGCACCAGGTCGGCCCGCAACCGGTACCCGGCCAGTGCCTCGGCCGTGGCCGGACCGATCGCCGCCAATCGGCAGTTCGACAGACGTCTCAGGTCAGCACCGACGTCCCACAACCGTCCGAGCAACCCGGCCACGCCGTTGGCACTGGTGAACACGATCCAGTCGAACTCGTCCAGCCGATCCAGCACCGAGTCGACCTCCGAGGATGACGCCGGTGGCAGGATCTCGATCGTCGGCATCAACACCGGCTCGGCCCCGAGTTGCACCAGGCGTCCGACCACTCCGGCTGACTGTGTCACCGGGCGGGTGACACCGACCGACCGACCCAGCAACGGTCTCTGTTCGAACCACGCGATCGTCTCCCGCTCGGTCACGCACTCGCCAACGACGATCAGCGACGGGGCCACCAGTTCCGCCGCCTCAACGGCCCCCGGCAACTCGGCCAACGTCGCGGTGACGGTCTGCTGTGACGGCAGGGTGCCGTGGCTGATGACCGCCGCGGGACTCACGGGATCGCGACCGGCCGACAGGAGTCTCGAGACGATTTCCCCGAGCTGGTCCAGACCCATGTAAAAGACCAGGGTCCCGGCAAATCCGGCCAGGGCGTCGTAATCAACCGCCGGGTTCTCCTTGGCGGGGTCCTCGTGACCGGTCACCAGCGCCACAGCCGAAGCCTTGTCTCGGTGTGTCATCGGGATGCCGGCGTAGGCGGCCGCAGCCGTCGCAGCAGTAATCCCCGGTACGATCTCGAACGGCACACCCGCCTCGGCCAACACCCGGGCCTCCTCGGCCCCACGGCCGAACACCAGCGGGTCACCTCCCTTGAGTCGCACCACGGTCCGACCCGCACGGGCCTCGGCCACCAACCGTCGATTGATCTCGTCCTGGTCCAGCACCTTGTGACCGTCGTCACCCCGCCGCCGGGTCCGTTCAGCCGTCGCCTGGGTGTGCTCCAGCAGCAACGGGTTGACCAGGCCGTCGTAAAGCACAAGGTCGGCCCGCTGAAGGCACTCGAGGCCTCTCAGGGTCAGCAGCCCGGGATCTCCCGGCCCGGCACCGACCAGGTAGACGCAGCCGGTCCGGGAATTCCCGCCGGCCGAATCTCCGGATGTTGGTGGTACGGATGACATCTGCGAGGCTCTCTCTGAAACACACGTTGGCCGGTGTTGCGGAACACGTCACGGCCGACTCCAATGTTGCTTCGATTATCCGGCCGTCTCCACCCGTCCACAATGGTCCCTTCACAACGAACTCACATCCGATGACCTCCTCCTCCTCCCCACTGGACGATGTCCAGGCGCTGACATTTGACTTCTTCGGCACCGTGCTCGACCTCGCCGGCAGTCTCCGTCCGGCAATCCAATCCTGCCTGGAACAGCACGAGTCGGAGGTGACCGCCGACCGGTTTTGGGAACTGTGGCGAGGCCGTCAGCGAATCGAGCAATACCAGGACAACATCGTGGCCATGGGCCACGGGGGATACCTGGTCACCGCTCGCCGGGCACTTGTCTACACCCTGGCACTGTGCAATGTGCCGGCCGAACCGGCGGACGTCGACGAGGTGATGTCCGCCTGGAAGACACTCTCGCCGTTCGACGACGTCGCCGCCGCCTTGCCGCGACTGGCCGCCCGGTTCCGGCTCGTCGGACTCTCCAACGGTGAACCCGATTTCCTGGCCCACCTGGCAACCAGCCGGATCGGATTCGAATTCGAGACGTTGATCTCGGTCCAGGAAGTGGGAGCGTTCAAGCCCCATCCGGGCGTCTACCGCCATGCCGCCGGACGGCTGGGACTCGAGCCGGAGGCGTGCCTGATGGTCTCGGCCAACTCGTTCGACGTGATGGGAGCCCGCACGTGCGGCTTTCGCGGAGCTTTCGTCAATCGAAACGGGTTGCCCTACGAGGATTCCTCGTATCGACCCGATCTCGAGGTCTCCGACTTCACCGGTCTGGCCGACCGATTGTCGAGATAGCCCCGGCTGGCTTCCGTCCTCCCCGAACCGATTGCTAGAATCGTCCCCGTAATGCTGAACCGGACCCTGCCAAGGACGACGGCGATGACGCAACGACTTCCCGCGAGGCTGCTGACAGCTTCGGCAACACTGCTTCTGCTCACCGCAAGCGTGCCGGCCGACGCGGCCGCTCCTGCCGAGTTGATTTCGGCCATCAAGTCGGTCGACAAGAAGGGGAAAGGCAATCGGGCGGCCAGAGAGGCCGTTGCCGAGTTGTCCGGATCCGAACCGGCGGTGCTGTTGCCGTTGTTGGCCGCATTCCGGAACGCCAACCCCCTGGCGACCAACTACCTGAGATCGGCGGCCGAGACGATCGTCGACCGGTCGATCGCCGCCAAGAAGAAACTGCCTCGCAAGAGGCTCGAAGCCTTCATCACGGATCGCAAGAATGATCCCCAGGCACGTCGACTGGCATTCGAAATCGTCGAACGGGTCGATGACACGGTCGTCGACCGGTTGATCCCCGGCATGCTCACCGATCCCAACCCGGTCTTCCGCCGACAGGCGGTTGTCCGCCTGCTGGACCTTGCGGGCCGGCTCCAGAAGGAGAACCAGCAGGACCTCGCCCGGTCGCTCTACAAGCGTACCCTGCAGGGCGCCACCGACGACGACCAGGTCAAGACAATCGCCAAGCTGCTCAGGAAGATGGGCGAAAAGGTCGACCTTCCCCGGCACTTCGGTTTCCTGACCAACTGGCACATCGTCGGCCCCTTCGACAACACCGGCAGCAAGGGCTTCAACGTGGCCTACCCGCCGGAGAAGCAAGTCGATCTCAAGGCGAAGCTCAAGGGCAAGCTCGGGGCGGCCACCTGGAAGTCCTACAAGACCACGAACGACTTCGGCATCGTCGACATCGCCAAGCAGATCAGCCCGTACAAGGGGGCGGTGATGTACTGCACGACGGTCTTCGAATCCAAGACGCCGCGGTCGATCCAGTTCCGGCTCGGCACACCCAACGCCTGGAAACTGTGGGTCAACGACCGCCAGGTGTTCGCCAACGAGGAATATCACCGCGGCATGAAACTCGATCAGTACTCGGTGCCGGTCACCCTCCGCGCCGGTTCCAACACGATCCTGTTGAAGATCTGCCAGAACGAACAGGACCAGGACTGGGCCCAGAGGTACCAGTTCCAGGTCAGGACCTGTGACGTGTCGGGCATTGCCGTGCTTTCGGCCGACCGCTCGGCCGCACTCTTTCCGTCCAAGGAGACGCGACCGTGACGACCCTCCGATCCGCCACCCGCCGGGTCCCGCCTCCCGCCCTGTCGCTCGTGCTGGCCGCCGCGCTGGTGACCGGCCTGGCCGGAGCCGATTGGCGGCAGTTCCGTGGCAATGACAGTTCGTCGGTGGCCCCGGGAGAAAAGCCCCCGTTGGCCTGGGGCGACACCGAGAACATCGCCTGGAAGATCCCGCTGAGCGGCCGCGGACTGTCCGGACCGATCATCGTGGGAGACCGTGTCTACCTGACCTCCTCGGACGGCTTCGACCAGGACCGTTTGCTGGTGGAGTGCTACGACGTGAAGACAGGCGTGAGACGCTGGCGACGCACGTTCCAGGCGACCGGTCGTACCCAGTGTCACTCCAAGATGGCCAACGCCACGCCGACACCGGCCAGCGACGGCAAGCGGATCTTCGCGTTCTATTCGAGCAACGACCTGGTCTGCCTGGACCTCGACGGCAACCTGCAGTGGTACCGCGGCCTGACCCACGACTACCCCAACGCCAGCAACAGCCTCGGCATGGCCTCCTCGCCGGTCGTCATCGGTGACACCGTGATCGTGCAGGTGGAGAGCCAGTCGGAGAGCTTCGCCACGGGACTGGATGTTGCCACCGGCACCACCCGCTGGCATCGCAAGCAACACCGGTTCGACAACTGGTCCTCGCCGATCGCACTGACGGGAAAGGACCCCGCCAAGAGCCTGGTTCTGCTGCAGAACATGGTCGGGCTGACGGCCCTGGATGCCCGGACCGGACGCGAGGCCTGGCAGTACGACCAGCCGGCGTCGCGAACCCCCTCGTCGGTCGTTGCCAACGGCACCGTCTACATCCCCTCCAACGGACTGACCGTCGTCCGTCCCTCGGGCACCGACAAGAAGACTCCCGAAATCGCCTGGAAAAACAATCGCTTCAGTTCCGGGACACCCAGCCCACTGGTCTACCGTGGCAAGGTGTTCACGATGAGTGGTCCGATCGTCAAGTGCGGTGATGCCTCCACCGGCAAGCTGCTGTGGCAGTTGAGGCTCAAGGGAGCCTTCACCTCGTCACCGGTTGCCGCCAACGGACACCTGTACTATTTCGGTGAGACCGGGGCGACCTACGTGGTCGACGTGACCGGGGCCAAGGGGAAAATCGTTGCCGAGAACGCGATGGGAGCCACGATCCTCTGCACACCGGCGATCGCAGACAACGCGGTCTTCGTCCGCAGCAACGGGCACCTCTGGAAAATCAGCAAATAACTGATCGGGACCGGCCGCAATGCCAAACCTGCTGGCTGTCGGACTCGGAGGTTTCCTCGGAGCAATCGCTCGCTACACGCTGGGTGGATTCGTCCAGTCGCGTGTGGCCGGTCGCTTCCCCTGGGGCACCCTGGCCGTCAACGTGCTCGGCTGCCTGTTGATCGGGGCCATCCTCGGATGGGCCAGTACCCGCGAGAACATCTCGGAAACCACGCGGCTATTTCTGGTCACCGGCATCCTGGGCTCGCTGACCACGTTTTCCACGTTCGGGAACGAGACGATCGAGTTGTTTCGGCAGGGAGCCACGGGTCCTGCCGTGGGCAACATCGCCATGAACGTCGTCGTCGGACTGGTCGCAGTGACCATCGGACTGGCGATAAGCCGCGGGCTGGGCTGAGAAGCGGTTTCGAGAACCACCGTTGACTTTCTCTGTTGGCCACGGCTGACCTAGAATATCTCCTTCCCAAAAACACCACCCACCGCCGGTCCGGGACCGAGGGGCCCGAGAATGTCGTCGATGAACGCCGATGATCCCGTCACCGCCCCCGCCGAAACCGGGCGATACCGCGGCGAACCACAACCGGTCGATCACGACCAGGTTCTGATTCTCGATTTCGGGTCCCAGACCGCACAACTGATCGCCCGCCGCGTCCGAGAACAGAACGTCTTCTGCCGTATGGTCCGCCACGATCTCTCGGCCGAACGGATCCGTGAGATCAACCCCCGTGGCCTGATCCTTTCGGGAGGACCGGCCAGCGTCTACGCCGAAGACGCACCGTTGCCCGATCCCGAGCTGTTCGAACTGGGGATCCCGATCCTGGGCATCTGCTACGGCATGCAGGTGATCTGCCGTTCGCTGGGAGCCAACGTCAATTCGGCCGAAACCCGCGAATTCGGACGATCGCCGTGCCGCATCGTCGACCCCGGCGGGTTGTTCTCCGGGCTTCCCGACGAACTGGTCGTGTGGATGAGCCACGGGGACCAGGTCGAAGACCCCGAGGGTTCGTTCGTGTCGTTGGCGGCGACCGACACCTGCCCGTTGGCCGCGGTCCGCCACTCGGAACGACCCATCTACGGGCTGCAGTTCCACCCCGAGGTGACTCACACCGACTTTGGTGGCCAACTGTTGAAGAATTTCGTCCAGGACATCTGCGGTTGTGCCGGCACCTGGGACATCAGTTCTCTGATCGATCAGCAGATCGAGAAGATCCGATCACGGGTCGGAAGCAAACGGGTCATCTG
>DLVV01000390.1:0-4338 GCA_003445035.1 Planctomycetaceae bacterium
ATCCTGATCGACCAGGCCATCGTGGTGTTGGATAACGTCGAACGTCACATGCTCATGCCGGGGAAAGGACGGTTGCGGGCCGCGTGGGACGGGGCCCAGGAGGTCTCGACGCCGCTGTTGGTTTCGACGATCACCTTCATGGTCGTTTTCTTTCCTGTCATTTTTCTCTCGGGGTTGGCCAAGTTCCTCTTCACTCCGCTGGCCATGGCCGTGCTGTTTGCGATTGCGGCCAGTTACCTGATCGCGATCTTCTTCGTCCCGGTGGCGGCCGCCCGGTTGATGGGCCGGCGGGATGTGGTGCAGGGCGAGGCCGCAGCGACGGAGTCGTCGGCAGACGGACCTGGTGGATCGCCTGCGAGGACCGACGGGGGCTGGCTGATTGGTGGATACCATCGGCTGTTGCTGGCGTCGCTGCGTTTCAAGTGGGCCGTGCTCGGACTGTCGGTGGCCCTGTTCACCGTCGCGGTCGTGGTGATGAGCCAGACCGGGACCGAGTTGTTTCCGCCAGTCGATTCCGGGCAATTCACGATCTATGTTCGGGCTCCCTCCGGGACACGGATCGAGAAGTCCGAGGAATTGGTGAAGGCGGTCGAGAACGTGATTGTCGGCGTGATCGGTGACCCGGCTCCCGGAAACCCGGCCGAGGTGGTCTATCCGGAGACTCTCAAGAGGTTCACTGGTGGGGCGAGGCGGAAACTGACGTCTGCCGAAGTGCAGAAGGCCAACAGAGAGTCCCGCTGCGAGATGTTGATCGCCAACATCGGTGTGCTGATGGACTGGCCGGCGGCTTACACCCCCAACACCGGTGCGATGGACTCGTTCATCCTCGTGCAACTCTCCGATGGCGGTGAGACGGATGTTTTCGAGTTGGTCAGGGAACTCAGACGAGAGCTCCCCGAAAAACTCAACAAGAAGTTTCCCGGCGTCGAGTACGCCTTCGATACCGGTGGCATCCTGACGGCTGCGTTGAACATGGGCGAACCCTCGCCGATCCATCTTCAGATCGTCGGCTACGACCTGGAGAAGGCGCACGAAATTGCTGACAAGCTGACCGAAACGATGAGCCAGGTGGAAGGGGCGACCGATGTCCGGGTGGCGCAGCGGACCGATTACCCGATGATCAAGGTTGAGATCGACCGGATCGCGGCAGCCGATCGGGGGGTGACCCCCCAGGAGGCGATGGAGGCATTGGTCAGCGCGACGAACAGTTCGATCAATTTCGATCCCGCATTCTGGATCGATCCCGCCAACGGCAATCACTACTTCCTGGGGTCACAGTATCCCGAGGAGAGGATCAACTCGTTGGACACGCTGCGGATGATCGTTGTTCGCGAGGCCGAGGACGGGACGCCGGTCTACCTGAATGACATCGCCCGCTTCGACACGACCAAGACCGGGCCGGCGGTGATCAATCACCGCAACATCACTCGTGTGACCGACGTCTTCGCCAATGTCGATCCCGATTATGACCTGGGCAGCGTGGTGGCGGCCATCGAGGACAAGCTGACGGTTCACGAGGAACTGGCGCTGGAGCCGGCCCACGATTCTCGGGCCGCGGTGTCCCAGTACCCCGAGTGGTTCCAGGGCATCCTGTCGGCGATCGGGCTGAACCGGCCGACCCGGTTCGAGATCACCGGTGGCGAAGGCAGGTACGCGGGGATGACGATCGAACTGCACGGCGAAGTTCGTTCGATGCGGGATTCGTTCGTCGACTTTGCGCTGGGACTGGTGCTGGCCGCGGTGCTGGTCTACCTGGTGATTGTCGGGCAATTCCGTTCGTTCGTTGATCCCCTGATCGTGATGGTGACGGTGCCGATGGGCTTCATCGGCGTGGCGTTGATCCTGAAAGCCACCGGCACCCGTCTGAATATCCAGTCGTTCATGGGCATCATCATGATGATCGGGATCGTCGTCGAGTACACGATCGTTTTGTTGGACTTCGCCAACGGCCGACTCGAACAGGGCGCCAGCGTCCAGCAGGCGATTGTCGATGCGGCACTGGTACGATTTCGACCGATCCTGATGACGTCGATGACGACGATCCTGGCACTGCTGCCGATGGCGATCGGGTTTGCCGGAGGCGAGGCCGACGTGCCACTGGCCAGGACCATCGTTGGCGGTGTGATCGCCGCGACGCTGTTACCGAGTTTCGTGGTGCCCAGCCTGTATGTGCTGGTGAAACGACAGAAGGACACGACTGAGGACTTGGATGCCGCCTGGGCGTGACGGCCGACCGCCGTCCCGTCGCGTGACACCGGAGAGACGAGTGATGAGCGATACGACGAATGTGCGACCTGCAGGAGCCACCGTGGTCACTCGCATGGAACACCCGTGTCGGCTGGTGGTCGTATTCGCCTGTATCGGGCTGGTCAGCTTGGCCGGCTGCCGAGAGTCGGGACGTGCACGGAAACCGCCGAAACCGAGACCGGCTCGAACGTCGGCGAAAAACAAACCGGCGAAGTCGCCTGCCGCCGAAACCGGGGAAGGGACGGAAGTGGTCCGGTCCAGGGAATACGTCGACGAGGTGGAATTGCCGGGGGCCAGCGTAATCGGATTCGAGTCGACTGTACTGGTGGCCAAGCAGGCCGGCTTCGTCAAGACGATCGGTCGGCAGGGTGACCAGGAAGTCGACATCGGAGTCAACGTGACCGCCGGCAACGTGCTGGCCGAACTGCACATTCCGGAACTGGAGGCGGAATTGACCGAAAAGCTGGCCGAAAGCCATCGGGCGGTCACCGATGTGGCCCAGGCCGAGGCCACCGTGGAAATCGCCAAGGCGATGGCCACACAGGTCCGGCAGAACCTGGTCGAGAAACAGGCGCTGCGAGCGTTGCGGGAGGTGGAACTGCAGAGGATCGCTCGACTGGTCAAAATGGGGGCCGCCGGTCTCGACACACAGGACGAGGCCCGGTTCCGACACAAGGCGGCTGTTGCGGCGGTGCAGGGAACCGAGGCAGAGGCAGTGACGGCCCAGGCAACGATTCGCAAGGCCCAGGCCGATGTGACACGAGCCGAGGCCGATGCGGGTGTGGCAGCGGCGGTCGTCAAACGGCTTGAGACACTCAATGCCTACCGTTTCATCATGGCGCCCTTCAACGGCGTGGTGGTCGCTCGTCACGTTGATCGTGGCGCGTTCGTGCGGCCGGCTGGCGGCAGAGGAGAAGGAAGTCCCCTGTTCGAGGTGGCGAGGATCGACCGTGTTCGAATTGTCGCTCATGTGCCGCCCTCACAGATCGGCTCTGTTCGCACGGGCAAGGCGGCCCGATTTGGCAAGATTGGTGGGCTGCCCGGACGCGTGGCCAGTGGGACACTGACTCGCTCGGCCCAGGTGCTCGATCAGTCTTCGAGAAAGATGCGGGTTGAAATGCACCTGGACAACCCGCCCGGTGAAAACGGCCGGCGACTGTCCCTGGGGCTGTTCGGTACCCTGACGGTCGAGCGACGACGTTGGGACGCCGCCGACGGGCTCAAGGTTGTCTCCACGAAGGCCGTGGGCACCGACCAGAACGGAGCCAGATTCGTGGTGACGGTGCGTGGCGACAAAGACCTTCGCGTTCCGGTCGAGGTGGTGTTTGACGACGCTGACCAAGTCGGATTTGTCGGAGATGTCCGTCCCGGCGACATCGTCCGGACTGACAATCTCGACAAATATTGATCTCCTGCCGCCGATTCCTGCATGACGAGCTGCGAGAAGAATCCGCAGAACCGTCAAAGTCGGCAAAACCCATCCAGTCGGGCCAGCCGATAGGGTGAAGGAGGGAAGTCGGAGAACCACGAACTCGCCGGGTGGGTGTGCGCCCACCCGGCGGTGCAGAAAGCCCTGTGTTGTGATGAGTCGAATCACTTGTAATCACTGCGGAAACGGCATGGCGATGCTGTTTCTGGCCATGTTCGCGATGGTTGGTGGGTGCAGGACGCCACAGGTCGCCGTGGTGGATGAGCCGCAGGTCGATCCGATGACCCAACGGCTGTCCGAACGCCTGAAGCGGGAGGTCGACCGGTCGCGGATGACCTCGATTGCCGCGGTGAAGTCCATAGAGAAAACCGAGGCGAACAAGCCAAAGCCCACCTTGAAACAGTTGGTTTTGAGCAAGCCGAAGTTGAACCAGTTGGTGTTGAGCAAACCGGAGTTGGAACAGCCGGTTGCGAACCAACAGAAGTTCAAAATGCCATTGGTGCGAAATCCGGTCTCGGGCAAGCGGGAACCGATGCGCACGGCGGTGATCGAGCCTGTGTCGAGCCAATCGGCTGTGGTCAAGACGGGGAAAGTTGAGGGGTTGCCGGAGAGAACGCTGCCGGACCAGCCGCTGCCGGACCAGCCGGTGGTGGAACAGCCGG
>DLVV01000390.1:4663-18548 GCA_003445035.1 Planctomycetaceae bacterium
TGGTGGAACAGCCGGAACCGAAGAAGTTGATCACCGGAGCGGTGCAGAAAGTTTCGTTGACGCAACCGGCGAAGGACGCCTCTGGTGGCGAAAAGAAACCGCAGTCCGACGAGGCACCCTTCCCGGTCGATCTGCCGACGGTGTTGAGGCTGGCAGGAGCTCAGAACTGGAACATCGAGCTGGCTGCCGAGCGTGTTCGGGAAGCCCAGGCGGCAGTAGATGCTGCCGAAGCGATGTGGATGCCGTCCCTACAGGCCGGAATGGGGTACAACCATCACACCGGAAATATCCAGGCGACACCCGGGAACGTGGTTGATTCTCGACGCAGTTCGCTGTTCCTGGGTGGAGGCCCGAATCTTGGAATGGCGCCGTTGACCGGCGGTTCCGGTGGCCCACTGCGGATGGGCGTCAACCTGTCTCTGGCCGACGTGATCTTCAAACCTCTTGCCGCGCGACAAAGTCTGGATGTCGAGCGAGCCCGGCAGACGGCGACCTTCAACGACACCTTGCAGGATGCGGCGTTGGCCTATTTCGGACTGGTTCAGTCTCAAGGGCGTTTGGCCAATCTCCAGACGGATCTGCAAGATGCGCGAGCCCTGTTACGGCAGACCGAAGCGTTCATGACAGCCGGCAAGGGGTCGCAGGCTGATGTCACGCGGATGGCGACGGATGTCCAACGGAGACGACAGCGGGTGGCGGTTGCCGAATCGGACGTGTCGGTCGCCTCGGCGCGGCTGGCTCGCCAATTGCGTCTCGATCCGTCGACCACGCTGTTCGCGTTGGAAGAGCAGGCCGTGCCGGTGGATCTGTTGGAAGAGTCCACGACATTGGAGGGATTGGTCGACGGGGCTCTGGCCGCACGGCCCGAGTTGGCAGCCGCTCGGGCGTCGGTCGATGTGGCCGGGTCGGACCGGTCCGCCGCCGACTGGAAACCCTGGTTGCCACACCTCCAACTGGGATTTTCTGCCGGTGGATTTGGCGGTGCGGCGAGTGACTCGATCGGACGACTCGGCGGTCGGACAGATTTCGATCTGCTGGCCGTCTGGGAAATTCAGAACATGGGGCAAGGAACTCGTGCGGCACGCGCCGTAGCGACCAGTCGTGAGCGTCAGGCTGCGGTGACGTTGTCCAGGACGCGAGACGATGTGGTGACCGAGGTGACCCAGGCCTGGCACGAGACGGCGGGCAGCCGGAAACGTCTGGCGATGTCCGGTGAGCGGCTCAAGCAGGCGGGCGAATCCCTGCGATTGCACCGCCTGAGGATCCGCGGCCTGGTTGGACTTCCGTTGGAGGCTCTGCAGGCTGTTGAGGCGATTTCGCAGGCCAGGCAGGACCGGTTGGAGGCCATCATCGGCTTCAATCGAAGCCAGGTCGGTTTGCTCCGGGCCGTGGGGCGGCCGCTGGGTGGCAGCCGGTAGTTTCGGCCCACGGCCGTTCAGCTGAGCACATCGATCAGCCTGTCGACGTCGTCGCGGTTCGAGTAGGCATGCGGACTGGCTCGAAGTCGGCCGTCCCGACAGTTGATGACGACATCCCGGTCGCGACAGGTTCGCATCAGTTCCCGCGGAGATTGCCCGGGCATTTCGAACGAGACGATTCCCGAGGAGTGTTCCGGAGTTCGATTGCTGGAGACGAGGCCTCCGATGGCGGTCAGCTTCTCACACAGATGGCCGGTGATTTCGAGGATCTTCGATTCGATCTGTTCGATTCCCAGGCCATCCAGCCAGACGAGACTCGCCTCGAGGCCGGCGATTCCCGCCATGTTGTAGGTTCCTCCTTCGTATCGCCCGGCGTGGGGCTTGAGGTCGAGTTCGGTGTTGCTGAAGTCACCGGCGTGACGCACGCTGTTCCAGCCCAGGCCCATGGGACGCAGACAATCCAGAAGTGACGGGTGGATGTAGAACACGCCGGCGCCCTCGGGACCCAACATCCACTTGTGACCGTCGGCAGCCAGGGCGTCGATTCCCATTGCCTTTACGTCGAGCGGAAAGGCGCCCAGGCCCTGGATGGCGTCGACGAACAGCCAGGCACCGTGCTGATGAGCGATCTTTGCCACCCGCCCGGGATCGATCCGGAAGCCGGTCCGATACCCGATCCAGCTGATGGCGACAAGGCGGGTGTGTTCGTCGCAGGCGGCCTCGATCTCGTCGTAGCCCACATGGTCGAGGTCGACCGGAAGCACCCGAACCTCGACACCCCGGTCGGCGAGGTGCCGCCAGGCGTAGAGGTTGGAGGGGAATTCGCAGGCGGGGACAACAAGGTTGTCGCCGGGTTGCCAGCCGATGCCTTCGGCCACCAGTCCCACGCCCTCGGTCGTGTTCCGGATCACGGCGATCTGACGCTCGTCGGCACCCAGGAGTCCTGCGGCGGATCGTCTCAGCCTCTCGACCCGATCTCGCCAATGATTCCAGTCGGTGGCTCCGTTGAGGGCCAGGTCATCGACCCAGTCCCGCATCGCGTCGGCTGCCACGGTGGGCAACGGTGCCACGGCGGCGTGGTCGAGGTAGGCCCAACGGTGTGACGAAGGCATGCCCTGCCGCATGCGTTCGGTCCAGTCCGACTGGCCGGTTGTCTGGGGGTCGTGTCCGTTCATCGGCGTCTCCGCTGCGTCGCGTCACCGGTGGCGACGGCCTATCATGACGGCCGCTGTTTCACTCGGCAACGAAGCTCGACCACCATGAACTCCTCTGTCCCGACCCGTGACGAACTGGTGTCGGGGTACCTCGATCAACTTCCGTTCGAGCCGTACCCGATCCAGGAGGAGGCGTTGCTGGCGTGGTTCGGATCGGATGAGGGCGTGCTGGTCTGCACTCCGACCGGCACCGGCAAGACGCTGATCGCCGAGGCGGCCGTATACGAGGGCCTGGCGACAGGCCGACGCGTCTACTACACGACGCCGTTGATCGCCCTGTGTGAACAGAAGCTCCGCGAATTGCAGGATTCGGCCCAGCGGTGGGGGTATCCCCGCGAGTCGGTCGGGCTGATCACCGGCAACCGGAGAGTCAACCCCGACGCTCCGGTGCTGGTGGTGGTCGCCGAGGTGCTGCTGAATCGCCTGTTGCAACAGGGGCCCGACCAAACCGGCGGCGAGCAGGAAGAGATCGATGCGGTGGTGATGGACGAATTCCACAGTTTCAATGACCCCGAGCGGGGTGTTGTCTGGGAATTGTCATTGGGGTTGTTGCCGAGTTCGGTCCGACTGCTGCTGCTCTCGGCGACCGTGGGAAACGCATCGGGTTTCCTGGGCTGGCTGCGGTCCAGTCACCAACGACGATTGACGCTGGTGCAGTCCGATCAAAGACGCGTGCCGTTGACACACCATTGGATCGGGGAGGAACTACTGGGAGAGCAGATCGAGCAGATGGTGGCGTCCGAGAGAACTCCCGCCCTGGTATTCAGTTTCCACCGCGAGGGGTGCTGGAGTTCGGCGGAACTGCTGAAGGGGAAACGGCTGGTCGACGGGGAACAACAGAAAGCCCTGGCCGAGGCGGTTAACGCCTTCGACTGGGGACCGGGTGGTGGCCGGAAGCTGAAACCCCTGCTGTTGCGTGGTGTGGGAGTGCACCATGCCGGCATCCTGCCCAAGTACAAACGGATGGTCGAGGACCTGTTTTGCCAGAGGTTGCTGTCGGTGGTGGTTTGCACCGAAACGCTGGCCGCCGGAGTCAACCTCCCCGCCCGCTCGGTGGTGCTGACGGAACTGCTGAAGGGACCGCCGGGCAAAAAGACCGTGATCGACCCCAGCCGGGCTCATCAGATGTTTGGACGAGCTGGCCGGCCGCAATTCGATGACCGCGGCGATGTCTTTGTGCTGGCTCATGAGGACGACGTGAAGATTGCGAGGTTCAAAGAGAAGCTGGCGACGATCCCCGAGAAGACCGGTGATCCGAAGTTGATTCAGATGCGTAAGAAGTTGTTGAAGAAGATGCCCAAGCGGAGTCCCAACCGGCAGTACTGGAACGAGAAACAGTTCAACCGTCTGGTCGGTTCGCCACCCGGGGATCTGTTCAGTCGGGGTGACATCCCGTGGCGATTGCTGGCCTACCTGCTGTCGGTTTCACCGCGAGTGGAACGTCTTCACGAGTTCATCGACGGTCGGTTGCTGGGGCCCAAGGCATGCGAATCGGCACACGGCCGCCTGGACGAGATGTTGATGACGTTGTGGGCGGGGGGATTTGTCGAACTGGAGCCCGAGCCGCCTGGGCGGGGTGGCGAGGCGGTTGACGATGCTCCCGATCCGCCGGCCGTCCCGGGGATGCTGGGAGCTTTGATGGCCGAAGCGGTC
Source organism: Planctomycetaceae bacterium (assembly GCA_003445035.1). GTDB lineage: Bacteria > Planctomycetota > Planctomycetia > Planctomycetales > Planctomycetaceae > UBA8437. The sequence continues at coordinate 8,949 of DLVV01000390.1, forward strand.
GCCGTGTCGGACCAGTCGAACGGGGCGGCCGGGAAGCCCGACGTTTCGGAGCGGAGCGAGTCGAGCGGTTACCGTGCCGAACTGGCTCGACCTACCGAGCGAATGGAGATGCTGTTGGGATTTCGGAGCATCCACCCGATTTACGGAGCGTTCTTGAGAGATCACCTGGGAACGGCGAGCCGTGTCGAGTGGATCCAGGCATTGGAGAGCACCCTGGAATTTCCCGGTTCGGCTCTTCGGTCGGTTCGCGTTCCGGGTCCGGAACGAGTTCCCCAGGGTCCGTTGGCCGTTGAGAGACTGCACCCGGAGTTGCTGAAGCGGGGGCTGGCCACCGCGGCGGAACTGGGAAGCGAACCCGAGGAGGACGAATTCGGCGAAAGGATCTGGCCTCTGCGGCTGGCCGAGAAGCTGAAGTTGTTGTTCGATGCCCAGTATCCCGGGTCGGGTCGATTGAGGATCGCGGCGATCTGGGCGGCGGGGGCGATCGACGAATTCGGCGGCGACTTCGACAAGGTCGTTGGAATGGCGGATCTTGGTCGGCAGGAGGGGGTGTTGTTCCGTCACCTGCTGCGGTTCGTTCTGTTGTTACAGGAATTCTCGAACACCCCGCCCCGCGATGCTGATCCGCATGCGTGGAGTGACGAACTGACGGAGTTGGCCGAACGATTGACCCGGTCGTGCCAGGCCGTCGATCCCCAGAGTGCCGACCAGTTCCTGGAAGACACGCGGACGCGAGATCCCCTGGGTGATGTCTGGCGCGAGGTTCAGGGGTGATGTCAGGGGGAGACTCGCTCGAAATCGAATCCGGACAGTTTGATGACTGGCCGGGATTGGGGCGTGTCTGCCGATTGGGGTTGGCCACGAGGGGAAACACCTCGCTGGAGCCCGAGGACGTCGAGCACGCGGTCGATTGTGGGATCAACTATCTGAACTGGTGTCGTCACGCCGACGGGTTGCAGGAGTGGATCCGACAATCTGGTCGACGCCGAGAGGATGTTCGGGTGGCTGTTCAGTTCTTCGCGAGGACCGCGTCGGGGGCCCGGGAGGAACTGTCCGAGTGCCTGGAGCAGCTCGGCACAGATTATCTCGACGTGTTGACCTACTACTATGTCGAGAGCGAGGCCGAGTGGGAGCAGATCATCTCGGCAGACGGAGCGGCCGAGGTGGTCGACGCCGCTCGCGCTGAGGGAGTGGTACGCTCGATCGGCCTGACCAGCCACCAGCGTGGCCTCGCCGCCGAATGGGTCTCCGGTGGCCGTCTCGACAGCCTGATGATTCGTTACAACGCGGCCCATCGAGGGGCCGAGCGGGATGTGTTTCCGGTGACCGAAGCTCAGAAATGTCCGGTCGTGGCGTTCACCTGCCTTCGCTGGGGGGAGCTGATCCGGTCGACTCCGGACGATCCCCCTGGGTTCTCTGTTCCGTCGGCGGCCGATTGCTATCGCTGGGTGATGTGCCAGTCGGCGGTGACGGTGGCGCTGGCCGCTCCCGACGGGCGGCATGAACTCGACGAGGTGCTCGCCGTGATTTCCCCGTTCCAGGAGATGACGCCTGCCGTCCACTCGGCGATCAGCGACCACGGTGACCGAGTGTATCGGCACGGCGGAGGGTTTCCCTAGGGGGAGTTGTCTCCGGATGCCGGCTGCAGCGGCAACCGGATCGGTTTGTATCGTCCTTGTCGCTCGACCCTCAGCGTGATCGTGCCGTGACGTTGACTGAGCAGCTTGGCGAGATTTGCTCCCCGAGCGATGGGCCGTCCGTTGACCGTGGTGATCCGGTCGGCACCTTTGAGCCCGGCACGGCCGGCCGGAGAGGCTGTGGAAACACCGCTGACAACAACGGCATGGGGCTCGGCGTCATCAACCAGCCATTCGAATCCCAGTCTCTGAGCTTCACCCGGCAGTAGCAGGGTGCGGATCCGCAGTTTCTTCTTGTTTCGACGTCGTGTCAGGACTTCGATCTGTGAGGGTGATGACAGGATGCGCCAAGCGAATTCCTCGGCGTCCTTGATGTCGACACCTCCGAGTTTCAGCAGCCGGTCGCCCTTTTTGAGCTTGGCCTCATCGGCAGCGGTGTCGTCCGCGACGTCGGTCAGTTGGATGATGCCCTGTTGAGCAAGTTCGGAGTCCCACGCGGCTCCCAGTCTTTGCTGAGCGTTGGTCGCCGAGGATTCCAGCTTGCGACGGTAGGCCTCGGATTCCTCGGTGGCCACAGGACGGAAACCGGGCATTTCGCTGCGGCAGGCCGCATCGTGAGAAAGGCTCACCAGCAACCGCGTGATTCTCTCGAGACCGCTCCAGGCAATTCGATCGGCGTCGTCGCCGGGGCGGTGGTATTGACCGTGCAGTCCGGTGTGGAGAAACAGGACCGGGATGTCTTTGGCGAAGAAGGGATGGTGATCGCTGTTGGCCAGCAGGTCCCAGTTGAAGTCCAGGGCCATTGGCCGTTTCAGCCGCGTGTTGTGTTTGACGGCCAGGTGCCGAAGCCCGACGCCCGTCCGCGAGCCGAAGACCACCAGCCGGTCGTCTCGCAACCGACCGACCATGTCGACGTTCAGTGCCATGTCGATCGCTTCCACGGGGATCGTCGGGTGTGCGGTCCAGTACTTGGAACCCAGCAGGCCCAGTTCTTCTGCATCCCAGAAGACGAACAGGATCGAACGCCGATGATCCAACTGTCCGGATCCGGCCAGGGCTTCGGCGACTTCGAGCACCGCAGCGGATCCGCTGGCGTTGTCGTCGGCTCCGTTGTGAATCTGTCCGATGCCTCCCAGGCTGGTCCGCTTGGTTCCCAGGCCGACGTGGTCGTAGTGAGCTCCGATGACGATGAAGCGGTCCCTCAACTTCGGGTCTGTTCCCGGGAGCACCGACAACACGTTCCGAAATCCTTTCTCGGAGAATTCCTGGTAGAAATCTCCATTGCCCCCGGCGGGTTTCAGGCCGATGCGTCTCAGTTGCTGGACGAGATAGGCTCCGGCGGCTTGTCCTCCCTGTGAACCGGCCGCTCGACCTCTCAGCGTGTCGCTGGCCAGGGTGTTGATGTGTTGTTTGAGGTCGGCGCGACGAACGGATGCGAGAGCCTGGTCGAGCGGCGTTAGGGGATCGGCGCGTAGGAATGACGTGCTGATCGCGGCGAAGAGAATCGTCGCGACGGCCGTCACCGCCGGAATTCTGACACTGCGGATCCGGAAAACTGAGGACAGGCGGGACATCAGCAAATGGCTCCTGGAGGACCAGGGATCACGGGTCTGCAATAACTCTGCGGTGTGTCAGAGTGCCGGGCAACTGGTCTTGCGGCTGATTCCGACCATGGGATAAAAGAGTTCTCCCGGTTACGACGAATCGCGCGATCGACACCAGTGGCACGGATGTCCATGCGACCGCTTTCTCCCGTTTCCCGGCCGGTAGGTCGGGCGTGGTCGGCTTTTCTGGTCGGCCTGTCGAAACTCCCCGGTTCCGGAATTCCGGACGGCCTGGTGGTCGCGTTGTTCCTGGCGTCCATGTGGCACCAGGTGGCGGCGTTACTCGGTGGGTCGTTGGCCACCGACTTTGCCGTCGGGTGGGGCCTGTCCATCGGTGCGTGCCTGGGCCTGTCGTGGCGGGGACGACGGGGCTGGTTGCTGCTGGGGTTGGCGATGTGGTCGGCGGCGCTGGGAGGACTGTTGTCGGGGATCGCTCAGGGGCTGTCGCTGGTCTCTTTCGAACAACTCGTGACTGTCGATGGCCTGCCGGTGTCCATGCTGGTCGCCACGTTGGCACTGTCGCTTCCGATGGCGTTGTCGGTCCGGCTGGGCTGCCTGGCCGCCAACCGAGGCAGTGGACAATTGAGAGGTTTCCTGATCGGAGCTGCGATCGGTGCGGTGACGGTGGCCCACCTGTTGTTTGGGGGAATCGGCGTCGATGCGACGGTTCTGGTGGCGGCCATGTTGGCCGGGCTGATGTTCCTGGTTGAACTGGCGAGGGGGGGGCAAGCGGATCCTGGCAACGTCAGTCCTCCCGCCTGGACCGGTCGTCTTGATCGATCCGGCCTGGTTGGTCTGGCGGTGATTGGTGTCGTGATGGCATCGCTGGATCGCATGTTGGTCCAACTGGTTCCCGCCTCCGAATGGTACCTGCTGGTGTTTGCTGCGGCGTTGTGCGTCGGTGGAGCGATCGGACACCGCCGACGGAGCAATTGGTCTGTCGGCTCGGCTGCGGGTGTGCTGCTTGTTCCTGCGACGTTCCCAATTCTGGTTGAGTGGTTGCTGTATCTGAAGGTCGCCGGTGGTAGCCCCCTGGTGTTGCTGGCCGGCTGGTCCGTATTGGTGCTGGTGGCGGCGATGCCGCTGGGCGTGCTGACGGCCGTTTCGTTGTCGCCGCATGGTCGGTCGCCGGTCGGTTCCGGTTGGACCAGTTCCGCAGGGGTTGCACCCCTGGCGATCCTCGTAGGCCTGTTTCTCGCTCGCTGGCTGTGGATTCCCGATCTGGGGCCGGTCGTGGTTCTGGTTATTGGAGCGTGGGGCCTGGCGATCGTGCCCGGTCGGATTTCCGGACCGATCGTCCTTTCACGGAGACCGCTGGCGTGGGTGCTGGCGGGATTGGTGGTGTTGACCACCCAGGTTGGTCGGTATGATCCCGGTCAATCGGCACGGCTGCTCTACTCGGCGCGGGTCGTCTCGGCGGCCGAACAAAAGTGGCCTCGCCGGTTGCACGAGTCACTCGACGAAGCCCGGATGATCGCGCGTCGAGAGACGTGCGATGCGACTTTGACCACCTGGTCACAGCGCGGAGCCCTGCGACTGTTGCGAGTTGATGGCATTCCCGCGACGGCATGGAGTCGAGATGCGATGATCAGTCCTCGCAGTGCGGCCGGAGTGCTTGAATCACTGATACCACTGGTCGTGCACGAACGGCCCGAACGTGTGCTGTTGCTGGGAATCGGCGGAGGCGACGGATTGCGGGCGGGACTGGGATTTCCGGTGACCCGGATTGACTGCGTCGAGCCCGATGAGGGGCGGCGGAAACTGGTCGCTGACCACATTGAGTTCGACGATGTGCGGCTGAGTTGGCGGCACGTGGCGCCGGCATTGGCCGTAGCGGCTGATTCGGCACAATACGATGTCGTGATCGCAACAGCGGGCCGGTCCGTGGCCTGGCGTGCGGAGTCAACTCGGACGCTGGAGTTCTATCGCAACGCAGCAAGGCAATTGTCCGGTGATGGCGTGTTCTGCCAGGCTTTCTCGGTCGGTGATGTCGGGATTGTCGGAGTGGACGTGCCGCACGCCTCCATGCGTGATGTTTTCCGGGCGACCGTGCGGATCCAGGTCGGACCGGGACGATTTCTGGTGGTGGCCACCAATTCGCCCCGGTTGCTCAATCGGCCGGGTGTGGTGGCTCGCCTGCAGGGGCCCCACGTTCGCGCCGCATTGGCCGAGATCGGCTGGGACTGGGCCAACCTGCTCCAGTTGCCGACGAGCGGCCCACCGAAGAGTGGCGAATCCGGTCATTCCAATCACCTCGGCAACGGTTGGCTCGCGGCCCGGTTGCCCTGGGCAGCGCTGGCCGGCGGCACCCACCTGGACGAGACAGCGGGAGATCACCCGGAGGTGCCTCAACCGTTGCTGAACAGGATCGAGGTCGAAGAGGAAATGGTGGCCGAGGTACGAGAACGCCTGGCCGATGTTCGCCGGGGTCAGCAATTGATGGGGCAGGGGGCGGAGGGGTTCCGGACTTATCGTAGAGCGGTCGACAAGCAGATCACCGAACGGCCTCGATTCGTCTTTGAGTCGGATCCGAGCCGGGGGGGAATTCGACGACTGCGACATCCCGTGGATCGACGACGTCTGCAGTTCCTGAAAACACTTTCCTCCATCGAAGGGTTGCCGGAGCCGTCCTCGCAACAAATCGGCTCGGTTGTTGCGTTTGCCGTTCCATTCGATCCTCTATTGAGCGAATTCGTTCACCGCGAGGTGGCCGTGTTGTTGTCGAAATCTCCGGCTATGGATCGACGAGAAGAACTGCAACACCGGTTGCACGCGGTTTATTTCGGAGTGATCTCGAATCACCGGATTGATGATGTCCACGAGGCGATCCAGAGTCTGCTGAACGTGTCGCCGAAAGGGATTGAGGCCGCGACGCATTGGGATCATCTCAATTCGCTTCTCGAAGTGCTCAGGCAGCGGTGGTCCCGGCGACCGATCGGAATGTCGCGGACCGGTGGCCACGAATCCGAGACGATCGAACTGGTCGGCGAGATGTTCGAGCGGATGGAAGAGTTGATCACGCTCGACCCGACTCTCGGACACCGATGGTCACAGCGACAAGAGGTGATTGAGCGTGGACTGGTCAAGCCGCTGCGAGACCGCCGCTCACGTCTTCTGGGCACTCGCCGTTCCGGCCCGGTTCTGGCAAACTAGCCCTCGGATTGGGTTTCGGACTCCATCGTTGTGCATGGGGAGGTGTGGCATGACCAGTTTTGCGGTGATTCTGCCGGCGGCTGGCCAGAGCAGTCGATTCGGCACGCAACAGAAGAAGCCCTTCGTGGACCTGAAGGGCCGGGCCGTCTGGATCCGTTCCCTGGAGGCCTTTGTGACCCGGGACGATGTGTCCCAGGCAATTGTGGTCGTGGCGGAAGAGGATCTCGATGATTTTCGGGACCGTTTCAAGGCGAATCTGCCGTTCCTGGATGTTGACGTGGTGGTCGGCGGAGAGACACGGATGGATTCGGTGAGCAATGCGCTGGCAGAGATTCGCGAGGAGATCGATTACGTCGCCGTGCACGATGCCGCTCGTCCCCTGATTGCCGAGAAGTGGATTGACGACGTGTTCTCGGCTGCGGTTGAGTGCGGTGCGGCGATCCCCGCCGTCCCGATCAGCAGCACATTGAAACGGGAGGCGGACGACGGGACGATCGAGGCCACCGTCTCCCGTGATCGTCTCTGGGCGGCCCAGACCCCACAGGTCGTCCGCCGTGACCTGCTGATCGAAGCCTATGCCGCTCGTGGAAGCCTGGTGGCGACCGATGAAGCCCAATTGGTCGAAAATCTCGGGCATCCGGTCAGGCTGGTGCAGGGGTCCCCGATGAACATCAAGATCACCACCGAGGACGATCTCGAGATGGCCCGGTCGTTGATTCTCTCCGTTCCACAGGACGACTTGCTCGATCGGCTGCATCCTTTCTCGGAGGTCGATCCGAAATCGGTTCGCGAGAGCGGGCTCGATTTTGATCAACTCAGCGAATGAGGCCTGGTGGCGGAGTATGCCGGATCCGGACTTGGCAGTTGAGGCTGGCGGCGCCTAGTATGAACGCGGGGCCTCCCGAGAGTGTCCCGACCGCTTGTGTCCAATGATTCGGATGACCCATGGCGTCGATGCAGATTCCCTGCCCCGAATGTGGCAGCATTCTGAAGTTGCCGGATCGCTCGATGCTGGGCAAAAAGGGCCGCTGTCCGAGTTGTCGGCACACGTTCGTTCTTGCCGAGCCCGAGGAAGTTGAGCTGGAACTGGCCGATTCGCCAACCGAGGAGACGCCGCAGCAGGGCACGTCAGCACGCTGGGTCTCCGATGAACCGGCCACTGCCCCTCCCGATCTCGCAGGAAAAGTCGATCCACCGGCCGAGGTTGCTGGAGAAGCCCGAGAGGATCCAGCGGTGTCCGATCCCCCCGCGGTGGGGGGCGGTGGGTTCCCCGTCTTTGATGACGCGGCCTCGACGACACCGTCGCGAAAAGCCAAACGGCGTAGCCGGCCCAAAAAGGCGTCACGAAAGCAGGAAAAGCGGCCCCGGGGCGGCCCGTCACTGGCGGTGATCGTTGGCAGCTCGATCGTCGCGCTGGCGGTTATCGGGGTTGGTGTGACTTGGTTCCGTTCCGGATCGGCTGCTCGCCAGACCGTGACCAAAACAAACGTCGATGACGCCACTGTCGACACAGCAGAACCGGAAATCCAGACGTTGCCGGTGTCCAATCCAGGGCAAACGGTTCGCCCCATCCGTCTCGACATGGTGCCGGCTGGTGTGAGCATTGTGATCAACGTGCGGCCGGATGAGTTGTGGGCCCAGGAGTCGCCCGGCGAGGAACTGCGTTTTTGTCTCGGGCCACTCGGAGAATGGGCCGGAGAGCAGATCAAGACGCTCTGTCGGTTTCCTCCCGAGGAAATCGAGGAAGCGATGATCTGCCTGATGCTGGGGCAACGTGGAGATCCGCCCGAGGTGGCCGTCGTTCTGCGGCTCAAGGAGGCTCAAAAACCGTCAACGCTGCTCGAGAGGTTTCCCGGCCCCAGGAGTGACGATTACTCGTATCCGGTGTACCTCGGTGATACGCATTGTTACCTCCGCGGCAGTGACGCCAAGACGGTGGCCATTGGTCCGTTGGATCGAGTTGAAGAAATGGCCGCGGCGGTTCGACAGCCGGCAGTGACCACGACGGGGATCGAGCAGATCCTTCCGTTGACCAGCCGGGACAAACTGCTGACGGTCGTTTTCGAGCCACGTGATGCAAGGAATTTCCAGGAAGTGCTCGTCTCGGAAACCATCGCACCGGTGTTCAATCTGGTTCTCGACTGGTTCGATGACGAGGAAATCGAGACGGTGGCCTGGAGCATTGACATCGATCGGAACGGCGACGAGTTCGAGTCCGAGATCCTGCTTCGTAATCATCACTCGCACAACAGCATCGTGACTCCCGGTCGGCTGGAACGCAGTGTCCAGAAACGACTGGGCAGCTTGCCAGTCGAGATGATGCACGCAGTCGAGAAGATGCGACCCAGCACGGTTGGCGCCTATCGGCTGATCAGTCGGTTTCCCGCATTGATGTCGGCCTACGTGTTCCAGACCGACACGGCAGTCGGCGATCGGCATGTTCAATTGCGGACCCGTTTGCCCGAACGAGCTGCTCCGAATATCGCCCTGGCGGCCCTGCTGACCTGGGACGAGTCGACCCGTACCGACTTCACCGCGGCAGCGCCCCGGAGGGTGGCACAGGTCAAGACGTTGCCCGAGACCGTGGCCGGACGACTGGGAATGAAGATCGAGGTCGACTTCCGGCGAACTCCACTTCAGGAGGCCGTGAAGTTTGTTGCTGAGGAAATCCAGGTGCCGTTCGAAATTGACGGCGACGCCCTGAAACTCTCTGGTTACACCAAGAACATGCCACAAACGATCGCCAGGGCCGGCTCCGCCAAATCGGTTCTGCATGAGATCATGAAGAAGTACAAGGGAATGGTGATCGTGGTTGACGAGGGCAAGAAACAGATCACCCTGATGACACAACCGGTTGCCGAAAAGATGGGTCTTAAACCGTTTCCGGTGGCTGACTAGGTTGTTGCCACATGTCCCGCCTCGAATCGATCTCACCGCTGGTTGTGGCCTGGGCCGTGTCGCTGGGGTTCGGCGGTCTGCTGTTGATCCTGGCTTTTTCGGATGAGACGTCCGTGCCCGGCGAGGCCGTCGGACAACGACCGGCCGTGCAGAAGGCCGATCAAGCTTCCGCCAGGTTGGCGGCTTCTGGTCTTGGCGAGGATTCTCCCGAGATGAGTGATCCTCGCAAATCCGTCGTAACCACCGATCCTGCGGCCTCACCGGAATCGGAGGAAAACGTCAGGCCCGTTGAACCGAAACCCGCTGAA
>DLVV01000050.1 GCA_003445035.1 Planctomycetaceae bacterium
GAAGCTGCTGTGACGGGCGCCGAGCAGACCGGGCACCTGGCCGTGAAGCGTAGTACCGTTGCTGCGACGCATCAGCGGACCAATGCGGACCCACGTCGGCAGGTCACCGCGGGCCGGATGAACAGCATCCAGCACGGCGCCCACCGGCGGGAAATCCGTGCCGGAGGGCGGGAAATCGCCACGAGACCGGAACTCTGGCGGATGCGCGTGTCCGGTCTGGGCCGGCAGGCAGGCCTGCACGTGATTGGGGTTCTCGTGGCTCATCGAACGGACGATGGCCAACCGGTGTGCCATCCGTGCGGTCTGCGGCAACACCTCGCTGAACCGGACGCCGGGCAGGCTGGTTCCGATCGCTCCGAACTCACCCCGGACCGCCGACGGCCCATCGGGCTTCGGATCGAAGGTCTCCTGCTGGGGATGCCCCCCGTGCAGGAACATCATGATCACTGTCTTGGCACGGCCGAACGTGGGCCGTGTGCCGTCTGCCGCCGCCGCATCCCGTGCCCGGAACAACTCCGGAAGGGTCAACCCGGCACCACCCAACCCACCGATCCGCAGGGCCTCGCGGCGAGTCATTCGCTGCCAGGCGCGGAATCCGCTGCAACCAGTCGATGAGGATTCTGAACGGGTCACGAGGTTGGTCCTTCCAAGAAGATTCTACCCACTGTTGGGATCGGCAACAAATGGAGTTCACTCCAACACACGGTACACAACGCGATCCGCCCGCCGACATTGATATGCCGCCGACGGCCTGCCTTACTTGTTGAGCAACCCACCCGACCAGGATTCTCCCCATGCCGTCGCCTCGCTGCCGAGTCATCCCGTTGCCCGACGACCAGGTCTCGGTCGAAATCGACGCCACCGAGCGAACCCGCTGGCATTTCGGAGCCAGCGCCCAGCGACCATTCTTTTATCCCTTCAACGGACCTTCGGGACAGTCGCTGACACGCATGGGGCACCCCGGGGCTCCCGACCACGATCATCACCGATCCGTCTGGTTCGCTCATGCCAAGGTGCTCGGCATCGATTTCTGGTCCAACACCACCGATTCTCGGATCCGACAAAGCGAGTGGCTGGCCTACAGTGACGGCGACGACGAGGCTTTGATGGCCGTGCGATTGGGATGGTACGACGGCCACGAACCTCGGCCGCTGATCCAGCAGGATCTGGCGGCGGCTGTCCGTCCCGGTCCCGACGGTGAAACGTTTCTCGAGTTGCAGTCGACATTCGTCCCCACGGCCGAAACGCTCGAACTGGGACAAACCAACTTCGGTTTTCTGGCTGTTCGCGTAGCTGCCAACATCTCCGAGCACTTCGGAGGCGGCACACTGACCGACAGCGAAGGCCGTGTGCACGAACCGGCCATCTTCGGCAAGGCCTGCCGCTGGGTGGACTACAGTGGCCCTGTGCCGGGTGGCCACACCGAAGGAGTCACCTACTTCGACCACCCCGACAACTCCGGCTACCCCTCGAAATGGCACGTCCGGGAGGACGGCTGGATGGGGGCCGGTGTCTGTCGTACGAAATCGCGCGTGCTGAAGCAAAACGCACCACTGGTGCTCCGATACCTGCTGCATGCTCACGGCGGAGGCTACAGCCCGGACCGGGCCCGTGTGATCGCCGACTCGTTTGCTGCCAGGCCGAGGCTGCTCGTCGAGAAGGCAACGGTAAAACACCGTCACTTCGTGATCACCCGCGAGACACGCTGACCCGCAACGGCCTCAAGCCAGGACGTCGTGCAACACGCGACCGTGAACATCGGTCAGGCGGAAGTCTCGCCCCGAATAGCGATAGGTCAATCGCGTGTGATCAAGCCCCATCAGGTGCAGGATCGTCGCGTGCAGGTCATGGATGCTGACCGGCTTGTCGACCGCGTGATAACCGAACTCGTCGGTCGCCCCGTACCCGAACCCGGACTTCACCCCGCCACCGGACAGCCAGAAAGTGAATCCCTGGGCGTGATGACCGCGGCCATTGCCACCCTGTCGCTCGGGTGTACGCCCGAACTCGGTGCTCCAGACAACCAGCGTCTCCTCGAGCAGCCCCCGCTGTTTCAGGTCGGCGATCAACCCCGCGATCGGCTTGTCGCAACTGCGTGCGTTGGTTTCGTGGGCACCCTTGAGGTTCGAATGCTGGTCCCAACGCCCTCCCCGGCCACCCGTGTGAGCCACGTGCACAAAACGTACTCCACGCTCGACCAGCCGGCGGGCCAGCAACAACTCGCGTCCATAGTTTTCGGTCGTCTTGTTGTCGATCCCGTACAGCTTCTGGGTCGCCTGGGACTCCTGGGCCAGGTCCATCACCTCGGGTACCGCCTGCTGCATGCGGAATGCGAGTTCAAACGACTTGATGCGAGCTTCCAGGGTGCTGTCAGCACCGGCCTGCTGCTGTTCGCGATTCGAAGCCGCGATAAAGTCAATCAACCTCCGCTGCTCACCGGCCGACTTGGCGGCGCGGATATTGCGGACCCGCGACTGGGCCACCGGCAAGCGGTTGGTGCCGATCATCGTGCCCTGGTTGGACGCCGGAAGAAACGCAGATCCGAAGTTCCGTTGTCCCCCGTAGGTCAGAGGTGGGCAGATGGTGACAAATCCGGGAAGGTCGTCGGCCATGGCTCCCAGGCCATAGTTGATCCACGAGCCGATGCTCGGACGCATCAACGTCTGGGACCCGGTGTGCAGTTCGAGTGTCGCCGGCGTGTGCGCGTTGTTGTTGCTGTACATCGAGTACAGGAAACAGAGATCGTCCATCCGCGTGTTGGTCTCGCGAAACAGTTCGCTGCCCCACAGGCCACTCTGCCCGTGCTGGCGGAAACGCCATGGCGGCTGCATGAGCTTCTTCAGCGACTGGTTGAACTTGTTTCGTCCGGTGTTGATCGAGTCGGGCAATGTCTGCCCATCGCGACGAACCAGTGATGGCTTGTGGTCCCACGAGTCGATGTGGGAACACCCACCGTGCATGTAGAGGAAAATGACCTGCTTGGCTCTCGCCGGGAAATGGGTCCCCTGGGGCCTCGCGGAGGTCTCGGCCAACAACGATTGGGAGGTGGCCAATGCGGAAAACGCCAATCCACCGAAACCGCAACCGGCGCGCGACAGCCATTGACGGCGGCTGAGGCCGGACAACTCGCGATGAGTGATCGGTCCAGGAGATTCCATGACTTCCTAGTCTATAAAAAGGAACTCGTTGAGACTAAACAAAGCTGCGGCCAGAGACGTCCAGGCCTTCCGCGAATCGCCTCCCGGCGTCTTCCGCGACGCCGCCAGGAAAGCACTGGCCCGTGAACTCTCGGCCGATGTCGGTGGCCGAGACAGCGTCAGCCACCACGCCTGCTCGATCTGTCGCCCCTGGTCGCCGGAAACGGCCAGCACCCTGTCAGCCAGCCCGCGAGCTTGTTCCTGCACAAACTCGTTGTTCAACAGGAACAGCGCCTGGTGAGCCACCGTGGTGTTGGATCGCCGCGAAGTGATCGAGTTGGGGTCTCCCACGTCAAACAACTCCATCATCTCGTGCAACGTCGTCCTCACCACGGGCATGTAGAGACTGCGACGCCTTGTCCGGAAGTTGGCCGTCTCGTTGTTGGCGTCGTCGACACTGAAGACCTTCGGTTTCCACGTCTGGAACGTCCCGAACATCTGGGAATCCATCCCGCCGGCCACAGCCAGCATCGCGTCACGGAACGGCTCGGCCTCAAGACGCCGACGACTCATCCGCCACAGGAAACGGTTGTCAGCATCGACAACCTGCGCCGACTCACGTGACTTGCTCGCCTGGCGGTAGACCGAAGAGAGCATGATCCGCCGATGCAACCGCTTCAGCGACCAGCCATCCCGAACAAACGTCCTCGCCAGGTGGTCCAGCAAATGCGGGTGCGTGGGCTCCTCGCCCAGTTGACCGAAGTTGTCCGGAGTCCGGACCAGTCCCTCGCCAAAATGCCATCCCCAGATCCGGTTGACCATCACCCGGGCCGTCAGCGGATGCTCGGGACGTGTGAGCCATCGCGCCAGTTCAAGCCGACCGCTGGTTCCAGCAGCAATCTTCTCCTCAGACCGATCCGGATCCAGAAAAACAACCGGGAAGCCCCGCGGGGCAACATCCCCGAGTCGACGGTTGTCCCCGGCCACGTGCACCCGCAGATCGACGGGTTTCTTGTCATCGAAAGCGATCATCGCCGAGTTCAACTTGGGAAAGACAACGGCCGCCAGCTGACGCGATCGCGCCTGCAACGCGACCAGTTGTTTCCGAACTTCGGGAAGATAGAACGCCTGGGCGTCGGTTCCGGGAACAAGCAGACCACCCTTGGCCGACAGCCGCTTACCCAGTGCCGGACTGTCCAGGTCC
>DLVV01000428.1 GCA_003445035.1 Planctomycetaceae bacterium
GCGGCCGGCCGCAGGAGCGGAAACCGTGTGACGGCGCGACGTTGGCGGCGCGTGTTGCGGTCGCTGGGACACGTGGTGGAAACCGTTGACAGGTATGACGGGCGGAACTGCGATGTGCTGGTTGCCTTGCATGCTCACAAGACCGCCCCCAGCGCCCTGGATTTCCTTCGCGATGTTCCCGGTGGACGTCTGATCGTTGCCCTGAGCGGGACGGATCTCTACCGAGATCTCGCCACGTCTGCCAGGGGCCAGAAGGTTCTCGAACTGGCACACCGTATCGTGTTGTTGCAGGAGCACGGGAAAACACTGCTCGAGCGTCGCCTGCACCATAAATGTCACGTGATCCACCAGTCGGTGGCTTCTCCTGGGACGAGCCCGGAAAAGATCCGACGCTGGTGGCAGGTCGCGCTGGTTGGTCATCTGCGTCCGGTCAAAGATCCGTTTCTTCTGGCACGAGCCGTCTGCGACCTGCCTGCAGATTCACGAATACGTGTTGTGCACCTGGGTGGTGCACTAAGTGAACGGATGGCGGTCCGAGCCGAGGCGGAGATGGCACGAAGTCCGGAGCGGTATCGGTGGCTGGGCAGTCGGCCACACTGGCAGGTGATGCGGGTTCTGGCCCGCAGCCAACTGATGGTTCTGACCAGTCGCATGGAAGGGGGGGCCAACGTCGTCGGCGAGTCAATCACCGTCGGGACCCCGGTGCTGTCGACCCGGATCAGCGGGTCGATTGGGTTGTTGGGAGAGGATTACCCCGGGTTCTTCGAGGCCGGCGACGTCCAGGAACTGAGGTGCCAGTTGTTGGAGGCTGAAAAACAGGGCGAATTCTACGATGCGATCTCGGCACGATGTGCCGCTTTGAAGAGCGTGTTTGAACCACGTCGTGAATGCCGCGATTGGAAATGCCTTCTTGATGGCATTTCGGACGACAGGTGACTGCCGAGAACCGGACGGGGTCAACCTCCCTTGTTCTCAAAATGGACGAAGTCGATCAGAAAGACCGCGCCCAGAAAGATCGCCTTGGTCGAGGGTTCCCAGTCGAGGGGAAACGTGACACCGAAGTTGTCGGCGTCGCTGAAGGCCTCCTTGGCCAGCCCACTCCATTTCTTGGTGATCCTGCCCTGTTCCATCTCGTCCTGCATGATCTGGAATGTCCAGGGTTTCAGCAGCGGGCCGAATAACTGAAAGATTTCTTCGCCGGATGAGTCAGTGATGGAATAGACCCGGCGCACCAGGGTGAACCGCTTGGTGATTTTTCCGAGCAACTGGCCGTCGCCATCCAGGATGTCGGCTTCGTGGAAATAGAACCGGAAACGGCGACGAATTTCGATGATCGTCTGGCTGTCGGAATCAACGACCATGACTGTGAACGGACGCAATGCCTTCAGGAACAGCCTCAGCAACAGTGAGCCGCCCACTTCCGCAGCGTAGTAGAGTGAATTTCCTTCCTGGTCAGAGACTTCGTATTTGTTCTTGGTCTCAAAACCCGTGAGAATTTCGCCCCATTCCTTCCGCTGTTCAATGACCAGTCGATCGACAGGTGCCAGACGATCCATCATGTTCCTTTCGAAATGATAAGTCTTGTGGCCGCGACTGTTGAGAAAGGTCGGAGGGCTGGCGTGGCCAAATAGGGACCAGGGAATGGATGGGCCTGATGCAGTGACCGGATGTGGCGAAGTGGGTTGTCAGCGGCTTTTGGATGGCGTTTTCAGAGACGCCAGGAACGCCAGCAGGTCGGCCACCTGCTGGGCGGTCATGTCCTTGAGCAGCAATTCGGGCATCAGGCTTTTTCGTTGGGCGACCAGTTCCTCGACCTCATCTGCGGGAATGATCGTTTCCTGGTTCTTGGCGTCGCGGAGGACAACCTCCTTGTCCGATTTTCGGGCCAACAGTCCGGTGTACACCTTGCCCGCAGTGGTCTCGACGATGTAGGTGAGATACTTCGGGTCGATTTTTCGTGAGGGATTGAGGACCTGGTCGAGCAACTCGCGGCGACCATATTTCTTGCCGATCCCGTCGAGGTCCGGGCCGACCGCCTTGCCCTTGCCGGCCACGCGATGGCAGTTGCGACATTGCACACTCTGGGATGCGACAAACAGTTTCCCGCCCTTGGCGGGGTCGCCTTTCATCGCCAGCAGAGCTGCGGGACGGATCACGCGGCCGAGACGTTTCACCCGACGTTCTTCGGGGATGAAGCGTTCGAACAAGTCCCGGGTTGTGACGTCAGCGTGTGCGACGGCCTTGTCGATTATCTGCTTACGGGCCTTTGCCGAAAAACGGGAGGCGGCATTGTCCAGCCGTTGTTGCAACAGGAGCGCGGTAGACGTGGAGGCCAGGGAGCGGTCCAGCAACGGTGCGGGGACGGAATCACCGGAACGTTCGAGCAGTCGTACGTTGGACCGAGCCTCGATCCGCGTATGTTTCTGGGCGTCTGTGAATCGGGCGACGGGTACGTCCGAGCCTGGGAGGTCGACAATCCAATCGCCAATCAGATCGGCACCGATCCGGTCGACGACCTCGGAGCCAATGTGCGGCATGCGGCCACGGCCCAGTTTCGAGACCCTCAGGTAGAGAATGCTTCGCAACGGGTCGCCGGGTGCGATGATGCGGGCGTCCCGGATGCCGAAGGTTCCCTGGGTGGGCTTGGCGTCGAGCATGCGGGTTGCAGCCAGCGTCAGGTCGCTGTGCATGTAGGCCAGTACCGCACTGCCGGCATGGAGCCGATGGCAGTGTGAACAGTTGACGTGCAGGAAACTGCGTGCCCGTCGGTCGGTCGGTTGGGTGGTGTCGTAGGGGTCGACGAGTGCCGGACTCTTTGAGCCGGAAACAGGCGGGTCAAGCAGGCCCAGGTCCGACAGAGTCGTCAACTGGTTGGTGGCGTTGGAGTCTCCGGGAACGGGTCGGTCGAGTCCGCCAGGATTGAAGCCCAGCACGTGTCCGCTCCACGGGTTGTGGCAGCGGACGCATTCGACACGGGACGCGAAGTGCCACGTTTGCCGCCTGGGAGGCGTCGAGCCGGAGTCTTTGGCGACCTGGAAGTGTGCGTCAAACCCGGCGGATTCGACCAGGGTGGCGTCGGTCTCGTCGTTGTTCCATCGGTAGCCGTAGCCGCGCCAGGCGTCCCCGTTGTAGTGCATCAGCTGGGTTTCGATGCGTTTGGGACCGGTTCGCCCCTTTTCGGTGATGTTCAGTGAGAGGGTCTTGAGAAGAACGGTGCCGGCCGGGAACTGCCACTTGCCCTTGGAGCCGATGGGCTGCGTGCCCGGGACCGCGATCGCGCGGGTGGTGGTGGCGCCGTCGTGCCAGGGAGAGGCAGCGGTGGTGTAGGAGGTGACGCCGGGGGCCAGTTGATGGCCGGAGGTCGAGGCAAACAGGCCGGTTTGGCTCAGTTGGCGGGGGAAACGGCTGGGTTGGCCACGATCGGGATTCGGAGCCAGACGGTGAATCGTTCCGCCGGCGTAGTCCATGAACAGAAGGTCGTCGGAGGTGTCGTAACTGAAGCAAATGACTCGCAGGGATGTGTCGACCAACTCGCGTTTGTTGACGGCTCGCTTCTGTTTGGCATCCCAGTTGAAGGACCAGAGCTTGCCGGTTTCGTAGTCGCCGTAAACGTACTGGTCGGCCAGGGTGGGAAGTCGTTTCCCGTAGTAGAACTCGCCTCCTGTGATCGACGCCGATTCGCTGTGCGGGTGGTCGACAGTCGGCGGCAGGATGGGGGTCGGGCCGCGTTCGAAGTGCGTGTTCACCGGCTGTCGTCCCTCGACGATGCTCCAGCCGTAGTTGCCGCCCTTTTGAATCCGGTAGATGAACTCCCACAGTTCCCAGCCGACATCACTGACATAAAGGTCGCCGGACTTGCGATCGAAGGAGAGTTTCCAGGGGTTGCGGAAGCCGAAGGCCCAGATCTCGGGCAACACGCCCTTGGTATTGATGAATGGGTTGTCTGGCGGGACGCGGTATTTGCGGCCGGGGTCGGTGTGGTCAACGTCGATGCGAATCAGGGTGGAAAAGTAGTTGCTGCAATCCTGGCCGTTGTTGGGCGGGTCGGGAGGATTGGGGCCAACGCCGTCGCCGGCGGTGATGTAGAGATAACCGTCGGGGCCGAACCGCATTGCGGCTCCGTTGTGGCCGCCCGAGGGCCAGTTGAAAACCTCTTCGCGGCTGGCCGGGTCGATGGTCGGTGGGTCCATGCTCTTGAAACGGTAGCGGCAGACCTTGGTGCCTGTGGCCTGGGGGCCTTGAATGTAGGAGATGTAGCAGGTGCGGTTCTTGAGGAAGTCGGGGTGGAAAGCGAACCCATAAGCGTTACTGGGTTGTGGCTTGTGCTGTTTCAGGTTTAGGACAGGATCGGTTTTGGCAACATCCTGTCGGTCGGGAAACGAAACGATCGTGCCGTTGAGTTGCATCACCAGCAGTCGATCGGTTCCCGGGATGGGCCGCATCTCGACCGGGTTGGTGAATGACAGCTTGGGGAACCGCCGCTGGGCAACAAACGGAGATGGCGGCTCGGGAGTTCCGACGACCCGGGAGGTGGTCCAGCCGACTTTTCTCTGGATCGGTTTTGCCTTCTTCTTGTCCGCCTGGGCCCGGGCGGGTGGCGTGGCGGTGAACAATGAACCACCGGCCAGCATTGATGCGATGGTGGCGGCGAGCAGAAGGCGGGTGTGGGCGGAACTCACTTGAGTGACTCCAGAAAAGCGAGCAGGTTGGCCAGTTGCTGGGCGGTCATGTCCTTGACCAGCAACTCGGGCATCAGGCTCTTGGGTTGAGCGACAATCATCTCGACATCCTCGGCAGCGACACGGAGGTCCTTGCCGGTGGCGTCCCTGAGGACAACCGCCTTGTCGGACTTTGAGACCAGTAGTCCGGTGTGAACACGTCCCTGGACGGTTTCGACCAGGTAGGCCCGGAATTTGGGATCGATTTTCTTCGAGGGCTGGAGAATCGAGTCGAGCAGGGCTCGGCGATCATTTTTCTTGGAGATGCCGTCGAGGTCCGGTCCGACGGCCTTGCCCTGCTTGCCGACGCGGTGACAGTTCCGACATTGGACGCCGGCTGTTTTGGTGAAGAGGGTCCGGCCGGCCGATGCGTTGCCGGGAATCCGCAGGATCTGGTCGGCCTGGACCGTGGCGCCAAGCCGTTTGACGCGTTGTGCGTGCGGGAGGAATCGCTCAAAAAGATCGCGAATGCGGACGTCGGAGTGGGTTCCGCCAAGCTGTATGGCGAGTTGGGCGGCGGCTTTTGGCAGCGTGTGCCCGGGGCGATCGACGGCAATGGCCAGTTGCAGCGCGCCACTTGAGGAGGTCAACATCTGTTGGAGGGCCGCTTTCCTGCGTTCGGGGGCCAGGCCGGTCTGGTTGAGTTCGGCCAGTAGACCATCATGACGCTTGCGGAGAGCAGCCGACGACTTGTCGCCACTGCCGGCGGGCGCGAGCTTGGGGTCGAGTGAGGCGATCCAGTCATGGATGAGTTGGAGACCCGGGCGGTCGACAACTTGTGAGCCGAAGTGTGGCATGCGTCCCCGGCCGAGCTTGGCCATGCGGTAGAGCAGGACCGAGCGATACGGGGCGGCCGGGGCCATTACCCGGGCTGCCAGCATGCCAAACGTTCCCTGTGTGGGGCGGGCGCCCAGGAGATTGGATTGTTTGAGTGAGAACTCGAACCGGATGTCCATGGCCGCCGTGCCCACCCCGCCACGGCGGCGACACGTGGCACAGTTGGCGTGCAGGTACGCCCGGGCACGCGTTTCC
>DLVV01000200.1 GCA_003445035.1 Planctomycetaceae bacterium
GCCGAACCGAAAGCCGAACCGAAATCGGTTGCCAAGAAACCGGCAGCCAAGAAGGCGGCGGAGTCCGGTCCCGCGTACGTGGTCAAGCGGTTTCTTGATCTCGGAGACACTCGCCGCCTGAAGAACTACCGGTTGCCACTGGCCAACCTGCCTGGTGCTCCCTCGTCGGTCGCGAAGGTTTCCGGCCTGTCGTTGGTGGGCGCCGACTTGATGGATGACCTTGTCGAGACCGAGACCGGTGACGGAGGGCGTTCCCTGGTGGTTCGCGGGGCGATGCCCGCGGGCGACGGCTGTTCAGCCAATGAACTGGTTCCCATCGTCCGATTTGCCGTCGACGACAAGGGCGCGGGATGCTACTGGAGCGAGGACGACGACGTGGTCAAGAGGTTCTTGCCTCAGCTTCTGTGGTGCGGCCTCTCTTTTCGGGTCGGCGGGACCAAGGTGCATTATGTCGGGCTGCGGAAACCGTTGGCGCTGAAACCACCGCTGCCTCGCCTGGCTTTCAAGGACCAGGAATACCGTCTTCCCCTGAAGTTCGACCATGTGACCGAAAAGGTGGCGGGGCAATCGATTATCGGCGGGGGCAGGATCGAATCCGGGGGGAAGCCGTTGTGTCGTATCGTGACCGGGCGTGCGGGCAACCGCACCGTGTCGTTTATGCTCGATGACGTCCGTCGTTTTCTGGCTGATCGGGGAGAGGTTGGCCTGGTGATTGAACGTGAAGACGATCTCCAGCGGGTCTTTCTGCGGATCCGCCTCGTGCCGGAATGGGGTGATCTGCGGGACAAGTTCCGGGACGAACGGAAAGAACTGGCTCGCCTCAGTTCGGTGGCCAGGCTGGCCGCTTCGACCGCCACAAAGAGCGGCGGGAAGCGGTTGGTGATGAGTTCGAACGACGCGGTGCTGTTGTTTATCGAGGACACGTTGAACCTGGATGCTCCAGATGCGGACGCCGGCCCCACGAAGCTCGCGGAATTCGCCAGCCAGGTGGCCTCGGGGGCGGCGAAAGTTATCAAGGAGAACAAGGCCCGGGTCGGAGAACTGATGAAGGACGAGAAACAACTGGAGTTAAGTCGCAAGCAGTTGGTCGGTGCGGTGGTTCGGCTGCGGCTGCTCACCCGTCTCCGGCACCGGGGAAGCACGATCCACATTCCCCGGCTTTCCATGTAGGCTGGAGTGTGAGACGAGGTGATGTGCGTGTTGGTTGGATGAAGGGTTGGATGAAATGTCGACTGGTGACGGTGGTTTCAATTACGAGACGGATCCCCAGAAGTTGATGGATGACATCAGGGACTGGCTGGGATCTGCGGATCAGACGGTGACGCAAAAAGTTGAGGACATGGTCGTGGCCTATGGCAGTCTCTGCCGGGCGGTCAACGACCGTTTGCGTCGTTGCCAGGAGAACCTGCGGTTGAACCTGTGGTCAGCGGCTATCCAGTTGTCGGAGATTGAGCCGAACCTGCCGGATCGGTTTGCCCTTCTCTCGTTCGAGGAACTGCCCGAGCTGCTGGATCGATGTTCGATGTACGAACAACTCGAGACACCTCCGACGCTGCTGACGGACATTTACGGAGAACTCAACGACGGGTACGAACAGCATGTTCCACTCGAGAGGCTGTTTGCCCGGTATCGTCTGCTGACCCTGAAGCGGGTGCCGTTGAAGGATCGATTGAAAGTGGCCCGCAGCCTGGCCTCCAAGGACAGCCAGGCGCATTTCTGGGAAGACGACGTGATCGGCCTGGAGAGGGCCCGGATCGACGAGATCAAGGAAGAAGCCAGGCGAGCCAACTCCACTGGAGACGAGAGTGCCCTGTCGGACCTCAAGGCCGAACTCCAGGATCCGGACTGGTTCGAGTTGCCGAAGACGTCGGTGATCGGAGGGGTCAGTAAGGCGATCAAGGGGGCGGAGGTCACCCAGAGTCGGGGTCGGCTGCCCGAATTGACCGATTCGCTGGCTGCGCAGTGGGATTACTGGGGTCGGTCATTTCAGGAATTGGATCCCGTGGCGTTGTCGCAAAATCCGAACTTTCTGACCGTAATCAAGATGGTTGACGACTGGTTCGACAATGCCGAGAAGATCGGCGTGCTGGATACCGATCCGCTGTACATGCAAGTGGCACCGATCAATGAGGCCGTCGTGGCTCTGCAGGCGGCCGCTGAACAGGCCTCTGAGTGGTCTGACAAGATTCAGAGGTTGCGCGAGGTCCTTCGCGATTCCTCCGCGTCCAGGAAGCAGATCGAAAACGCCTGGGAGGGAGTCCGTCGTTTGGGTCTTCCGCCCGCGGAATTGAAGGACGTGTATGATCAGCGGATGAAATCTCTCTGGTGGAAGGGGAACTGGGAACGCGTCCTGGGTGTTGGTTTGTTCGTGGCCCTGGTGCTGGCAGGGATTGTCTTCGCAATTGTCGCGAGAAGTTGATTCTGGAGAATGCCGTGGCTGGAGAGTCGGGTCAGTATTTTGTTCGGCGACGTGGGCGGATCATGGGTCCGTTGGACGTGGTTAAGTTGCAACGGATGTTGAGGCGGGGAGACATCAATCGAGGTGATGCCTGCTCGGTGGATCGGCGCAACTGGACAAGGCTGGAGGATGTCGAGGAGTTGTTTCCCAAGGAGGTCATCCTGGACCCGCCGGAACCAGACGATGACGGTGGCTCGCAAGAGGGTGGAGCGATCAGCACGGAGGTCGTGGCTGAGGCCGGCGAGTGGTATTACCACCACCAGGGGAATGAAAATGGGCCGGTGACCGAGGACAAAATCAGGGAATTGATCGCCAGTGGCGTTCTGTCCGCGTTCGACAGCGGGTGGAAAGAGGGGTTGCCGGATTGGCAGCCGTTGAGTGAATTGTTCGAATTTCCACAGACGGGCATGCAGCAACCGGGCATGC
>DLVV01000030.1 GCA_003445035.1 Planctomycetaceae bacterium
GGATCCTCTTCGAGAATCGGCAGGATCATGTCCTTGTAGGACATGGCACCACTGTTGCCGAGGAACCCGGTCGGTTTCCGGGTCCTGGCCATCAGGTAGTCGATGTTGAAAATCGAACGGCGACCGCGATTCGACGAGACCCGATTCCACATCCCGTCCCGGTAGTAGTGCTTGTCGTACTCGAAGTCGTACATCGAGTTGGCAGGGTAGGACCCCATCGATGACGGCGGCATTCCTGGAGGAGGCCCCTGGGCCATCGCCTCGCGGCCCAACATCGCCAGGGCCAACAAGCAGATTGCCAGCGTCAGTCGCTGTGACATCCGCATCAGATCATCCTTGACTTACTACCGAACCGGGCAATTCACCCGTACCACATCCACACCAAGGTGCGGATCCACTGGTTTTATCGGTCAGGAAATCTGGCAACCTGTAACGATTATCGGGGACATGCCGGATTTGGCGAATGTCCCGATGATCGGGGTTGTGAGGGGGGAATTGTAACGCAACACGTTACAGAGAAACGAGTTGCGAACTTATATCCACCAATTCCACCTGTCTCACAGGTCGTTCATCGCTCACAAAACCGGCCCGATTGACCACGGACAGAACTCCTCTTCCCCGATCCCCTGGGCCTCGCTCTTGGTCTGTTTCCCGCTGGCGACGTCAACAATCTCGTCGAAAATCTCCTCGCCGACCTCTTCGACCGTTGCCCCCTCGAGAATACGACCGGCATTCACATCCATGTCATCGCTCATCCGGTCGAACATCGGGCTGTTGGAGGAGATCTTGATGCAGGGAACCGGCTTGCACCCGAAACAACTGCCTCGGCCGGTGGTGAACACGAGCACGTTGGCCCCTCCGGCAACCATGCCGGTGATCGAAGCGGGGTCGTAACCGGGTGTGTCCATCACGACAAACCCCTTGGCCGTCACCGCCTCCGCGTACCGGTAAACCTCCTTCAGGGCCGTGCTGCCGCCCTTGGCAATCGCCCCGAGAGACTTCTCGTAAATCGTCGTCAGGCCCCCCTTCTTGTTCCCCACCGACGGGTTGTTGTTGATCTCGGCCCCGAATTTCGCCGCATAGTCCTTCCACCAATCGATCAACGCCACCAGTTTTTCACCGACCTCCGGACTCGACGCCCGCCGGGTCAAGAGATGCTCGCCCCCGTAGATCTCGGGAGTCTCGCCCAGGATCGACGTCGCCCCGGCGGCCACCAGCATGTCACTGGCCACGCCGACGGCCGGATTGGCGGTGACACCACTGTTCCCGTCGCTGCCACCGCACTCGGTCCCCAGGATCAGTTCCGAGACCGGAATCTCGGTTCGCTCGACCGCGTTGATCTCCGGCAACATCTCCGTCAGCACTCCCACCGCGCGATCGACGGTCTTTCGCATGCCTCCCTCGTCCTGGATGTTCATCACCAGCGGGATCGGATCCGACGCCCGGCCGGGAACCTCGAGTTGCACCAGCCCGTGGCTGTCGACCAGGAACGATCCCTGGCCGGTCTCGCAGCCGAGCCCCAGCACCAGGTAGCCGCCGATGTTGGGATGCTGGGCAAATCCGGCGAGCGTCCGCGCCAACTGCTGGTGATCCTCACCGCCGAACTGCATCGCACACCCCCCCTGGTGAACCAGGGGCACGATGCCATCGATGTTCGGGTAGTCTTCCAGCAGCCCCTCGTCGAAGGCCCGGGCGACGTACTTCGATGCGGTGGCCGAGCAGTTGACGGTGCTGACGATTCCCAGGTAGTTCCGCGTTCCCACGCGTCCGTCGGCACGACGGTAGCCCCGAAACGTCCTTCCGGTGATCGGGTCCGGTGGTGCGGGAACGTCGGCCGAAAATGCGTAATCGAGATCCAGGTCGCCGGGTTCGACGTTGTGAACGTGCACCCACTCACCCGGCTGGATCGACTCGATCGCGAATCCGATCACCTGGCCGTACTTGCGGATCGGCTCGCCGGCGGAGATCGGTTTCGAAGCGACCTTGTGCCCCAGTTCGATCCTCTCGGATGTGGTGAAGCCCTGCGGGCTATCCGGAATGCTCGCCCCGGCCGAGACCTCGGCCCGTGCCACCAGGATGTTGTCGTCGGCATGCAGCCGCAGACACGGGCTGAAAGAAGTCTCGGTGCTCATCAGTACGCTCTCCGGTCAGGAAGCCATCCGTTCTATCGGAATCGACGGAGGGCATCAATCAAGCCGCAAAACCGTCTCCCACGCAGACTCGGTCTTCTCACCCCCTCATCAAGCTGGTAGTTTTCCGCCACCTTATACCAGCCGGAATGATCGGAATCCCGCCATGATCGGTTCTCAGTTGCCACCTCGCGAGTACTTCAAGCTCTGCAGCGAAACCTTCGAATCTCTCGATCTCGAATCGATCGAGACGATGGGCCAGCACATTCATTCGGCCTGGCTCGACGGTCGTTTCGTCTTCATCTGCGGCAACGGGGGCAGCGGTGCCAACGCGTCCCATTTCTGCGAGGACCTCGGCAAGAGTTCGCTGGACCCCAAGGACTTCAACAACGACGGAATGCCGCGGCTGAAGGTGCTCTCGCTGACCGACAACACGCCCTACATCCTGGCCTGGGGCAACGACGAGGGATTCGAACGGATCTTCGTCGAGCAATTGAAGAACTTCGCCTCTCCCGGCGACATCCTGATCGCCATCAGTGGCAGCGGCAACAGTCCAAACATCCTGCGGGCCGTCGAATGGGCCAACGACCACGATATGACCACGTGGGGCGTCACCGGGTTCGACGGCGGCCAGTTGCAGGAGATGGCCGGCCACAACCTGCACGTCCCGTCAACCGACATGGGACTGGTCGAGTCGGTCCACCTGGTCGCCTTCCACTGGGTCCTCGACGACGTCTACGCGCGGATCAACCAGGTCGGCCGCTACAAGTCTTCGGGCATCCGACGGGCCGCCTAGGGCCACCGACTCAGCGGGGCAACGGCACCGCCGGTGGATCAGCCGAGCCGAGCCGGTTGGCCGGAGCGGCAAACTGTCGGCCGGACTTCAGGTCCTCGAGCAGTCCGAGAATGACCTGAGCGGGAATCGCGTGCGATTCGGTTCGTCCCTCGCGGGCGATATTGATCCCCACGGCCCGGCCCTCCAGGTCGACCAGTGGTCCCCCACACTCCTCGGGCTTCAGCACCGTGTCGTGGGCAAACGCATTCGGGAAACCGCCCCGACGGAAACTCAACTGCCCACCCAGCTTGTTCATGAAGATGCTGCGATTCTGCACGTGCTGAGCCGGGGACCCCAACCGTGCATTGGCGTCGAACTCGACCCGACCGCGACGGACTCTCAACGGCAGGAGCTCGCCGGGACGAAATTTCCGGATCTGGTCCCTGAGGGCCTCCCCACGGGGAATCGTGGTGCCGGCCACGCGGGTGATCACATCACCGGCCTTCAGGCCAACACGACTGGCACCGCTGTTGGGCATCACCCGCGAGACCCGGACTCCGCCGGCGGAATCCTCGAACCCGATCCCCAGGAAACCGAAAAAGTGCGGGATCCGGCGGCGGTGGATACTGACGACACCAACAGCCAGCGGCAGGTCACCGGGACCACAGGTGGCCAGCAACGACCCGACCGACGGGTCCTGGTCGGTCCGCCACGTCACCACCGGCAGGCCGGTGGCTTCGAGCTTGAGCATCGCCAGGTCGTGTTCGGGGTGAAGCCCCACCTGCCTGGCGGAAATTGTCTTGCCGTCTTTCAGTTGGCAGGTGATCGCACCACCATTGATTCCGTTGACCTGGCTGGCCTTTGTCAGCACCCAGCCGTCGGCCGCAACGATCGCCCCCAGTGCCTTCTGTCGCCCGTTGACCAGAACCGCCACCGTCGCCCGGTTCGTCCCTTTGACGATCGGACGAAACGCATTGCGGATCGCCGTTCCGCTCTTGTAGAGATCCCGGGGCAACTGGGGGGGCGGGGCGGCCTCGACGACGGCTGCCAACAGCAACACCGTCGACATCAGTGCCGGACATGTCAAACGAATCAAGGCAATGCCACTCATGGGCCTCGGCCTCCTGCCAGGGTCACGGTGATCTCGACCGGCTTGCCGTTTCGCTGAATCAACAGCTTCAGCTTGTCACCGGGTTTCTTTTTCTGGATGTGGTTGAACAGGGAGTCGAATCCCTGGAACGTCTTGCCGTCGACCCGCACGATCACGTCCCCGAGCTTCACGCCCGCCTTGGCCGCCGGCATGTTGGGATTCACCCCGGTCACCGTGCAGCCCTTGTCGTGGTCGGTTCCGTTGATGCCCAGCACCGGCTTGCGGTCCCGGCTGGGCTGGCCAAAGGCCTTGCCATCCAGGAACCTCACCCAACTCTCGGTGTAGGCCCGGATCGGCACATGAAAATTCCAGCTGGTCGGAGCCCCGATGCGGCTGTGGATCCCGATCACGTTCCCGGCCAAATCGAACAGCGGACCTCCCGAATCGCCACCCACCAGCGTGCAATCGGTCTGTACGAATCCGTTCGCGGTCCGGATCACCCGACCCAGCCGGACCACCGGCGGCCGTCTCCGGTCAAATCCACCGGGGTGCCCCAACGCCAGGCACCAGTCACCGGTGCGAACGTCCTGGGGCCGAGCCAGAGATCGGAAGGGGAACGGCCCCTTGCCTTCGATCTTCAACACCGACGCATCCAACGTACGATTCAGCCCCAGCGTCCGGCCTCTCAGTCTCCGGCCATCAGCCATGAAGACATCCACGCGGCGGTTGGGGGCGCCGGTCACATGAGCCGCCGACAGCACGTAGCCATCGGCACTGACGATCACACCACTGCCCGCCCCGTTGCCGATCCTCAGACCGACCGTCGCCGACGAGAGATTCTTGACCAGTTCCCCCACCCGCTTCTGGATCGCCACCAGGTCGGCCACGTCCCGCGGAACGGTTCGTGTCAACGAATCCGGCTGCATCGGCCGGGCCACGACCGGAGCCCGTACAACCGGCAGGTCACGGGGCAGAGGCGGTGGCGGAGGTGCCGGCGGATCGGCCGCGGTCAACGCGGGGGTCTCGGCAAACAACACCGCCGCGACCAACAGGGCCCAAAACCGTCCTCGCCTCATTCGGAACTCCCCTCATGGTCGTTGCCGGTCACGTCGCCAGCCCCAAATTACGCAACAGCCATGACCTTCCGCAAGTTGAGCCGCCTTCTCGGTCCCCCGCGTCTCCGATATGCTAACCACCGCACAAGCCCTTCAGACGCCTCCACGACAGTCGGTTCCGATGAAAGTCCACGAGACCCCGCTGCCCGGAGTGCTGGTGATCGAACCACGCGTCTTCGAAGACGAGCGGGGTTTCTTCCTCGAGACCTACCAGCAGCCGCGTTTCACCGAGATGGGCATCGACGAAACCTTCGTACAGGACAACTGGTCCCGGTCGATCCGGGGCACGCTGAGGGGGCTGCACTACCAGCTCGAACGCCCCCAGGCCAAGCTCGTGCAGGTCATCGCCGGCAGTGTCTTCGACGTCGCCGTCGATCTGCGTCGCAACTCGCCCGCCTTCGGACAGTGGTTCGGCATCACGCTTTCCTCGGACAACCACAGCCAGTTGCTGATCCCCGTCGGATGTGCCCACGGGTTCCTGGTCACCAGCGACACGGCCGATTTCCAGTACAAGTGCAGCGACACCTACCACCCCCCATCGGAACGGACACTGCTGTGGAACGATCCGGCAATCGGCATCGAGTGGCCACTGTCGGGTGACCCGACGCTCTCGGAGAAAGACCGCCACGGGACACTGCTGGCCGAAGCGGACTGTTACAACACGACGCTCGACAGCCCGGCGGGAGCCGTTGGTGATGCCTGAACCGTCCGGCCCCCGACGGCCTCGATTGGCGCTGCTGATGGGAGACGTTGCCGGAGTGGGCCCCGAAGTGGTGGCCCGGGCCCTGGAGACGTGCCGCCGGGAGTCCGACCCGCTGGTCGTGGGGCACCCCGGAGTGCTGGCCCGCGCGCTGGACCTGGTGGGACTGGACCTGGCCGTTCACGCGGTCGACTCGCCGGAGCCCAACGGTGGAGATCGGGACCTCTCCCGCATCGCCTGCTGGAACCCGACGACCGCCGACGTCGGCGATGTCCCCACGGCGACCGTCGACGCCCGCTGCGGTCGAGCCGTCGCCGACTGGATCGATTCATCGGCTGCGGCGGCTCTCGAAGGACACGTCGACGCGCTGGTCACCGCGCCACTGAACAAGGCAGCCCTTGCCGCTGCCGGAGTCGACGTCCCCGGACACACCGAACTGCTCGCCCGTGCCTGCCACAGCGACTCGGTCGCCATGATGCTCTATCTTCCGCCGGCCATCTCGCCTCCCCATGGCCTGGGTGTCGCCCACGTCACGTTGCACACCTCGATCGCCAGCGTTCCCGGACTGCTCTCAACCGGTTCGATCTCGGAACGGATCGATCTGATCGACGGGTTCCTCCGCCAGGTCGGCTGCCCGGATCCGCGGATCGGCATTTGCGCACTGAATCCGCACGCCGGCGAAGACGGTCTGTTCGGTGACGAGGAGCGAACCCTGATCGCTCCGGCCGTCGAAAAGGCGATCGCCGGCGGAATCAACGCCCGGGGGCCCTTGCCCGCCGACACGCTGCTTCGGCGGGCCGTCGGGGGCGAATTCGATGGGGTCGTGGCGATGTATCACGACCAGGGCCACATCGCGCTGAAACTGGTCGGCTTCGACTCGGCCGTCAATATCACGTTGGGGCTGCCGATCATCCGCACCAGTCCCAGCCATGGCACCGCCTTCGACATCGCCTGGCAGGGCACCGCCGACCCCGACGGAATGCTGGCCGCCATCGACACGGCGGTCCGACTGTGCCAAAACCGTCCGGACCGACAACCCGCCAGTCAACAGCTGCAGGAACAGGAAGATTGATGCTCGAGGCCGACGAAACGCTCTTGTACCTGGTCCGACACGGAGCCACTCCCGCCAACGAACAGCGTCCCTACGTACTGCAGGGACACGGGATCGACACCTCCCTGAGTGACACCGGGCGGCGTCAGGCCGATGCCGTGGCCGGATTTCTCGCCGACAGGCCGCTCGATGTCGTCCTCTCCAGCCCTATGAAACGGGCCCGGGAAACCGCCGCGGCCATAGCGGCTCCGCACGGAATCGCCCCCGGCGTGCTCGAGAGCATCTCCGAATGCGACGTCGGGAGATGGGAAGGACGCGACTGGGGCTCGATCATGGAAGATGACACCGAGGCCTACCACCTGTTCATGGACGATCCGGCGGCCCACGGTTACCCGGAAGGCGAAAGCTACGCCGACGTGCTCGACCGCGTCGGCGGACCTCTCGACGGTGTGCTCGCCGACCACCGCGGACAGGCCGTCGCCGTCATCGCACACAACATTGTCAACCGGGTCTATGTCGCGCGGCTGATGGGCTGGCCGCTGTCGCGGGCCCGCGAGATCCGCCAGGACAACACCGGCATCAACGTCATCCGCGGCCGCGACGACGAGATCACGCTGATGTCCTTCAACGTCCGATTCCACCTCGACGACGCTGGACTCTGAGTTCCGGAACACACCACATGTCCCTCCGCGGCATCATCTTCGACATGGACGGCACGCTGGTCGATTCGGGCCTCGATTTCGACGCCATTCGTCGTGACATCGGGCTCCCCGAACGTCACCCGATTCTTGAAGGCGTGGAGGCGATCCCCGCCGGCCCCGAACGCGAGCGGGCGCTCGAGATCCTCCATCGTCACGAACACGAGGGCGCGGTGCGGGCGACGCCGTACCCGGGAGTCGCACAACTGCTCGAACGGCTCGACCAGCTCTCGCTCCGCTCGGGTGTCCTCACCCGCAATTCGCGGGCATCGGTCGACACCACCTTCGGACAGCTCGGCTGGACCTTCGACACGGTGCTGACCCGCGAGGACGCACCGGCCAAGCCGGATCCCACCGGCGTGCTGGCCATCTGCCGGGACTGGAACCTGGCTCCCACCGATGTGCTGTTCGTGGGCGACTACCTGTTCGACCTGCAGGCCGGCCACAACGCCGGTACCCGCGCCGTGCTGTTCGTCCCCGACCTGGCTACCCGACCCGAGGCGCTGCCCGAGTGGTCCGACGAGGCCGACTGGGTGGTGGGCGGGTTCGACGAATTGCACCAACTGGTCGAGAAACTGGGCCGGGAACTCTAGTTCCCGTCGAAACGGTCAACCCGCTGCACCTGGCGTGCGACTCCGATCGTCGGCGCTGCCAGAACCGACCAACAATCCCAGATTCATCTACCGTCAGTTCCCCGGCGACTGCTAAGATCCCCGGCTCACCACGCCGCCGAGGTCTCGCATGGATGCGACACGACACCAGGTCCCCGTGACCGCCGGATTCGCTTCTCTGACCGGTCTGCTGCTGCTGGCAGCCACGATCGGGACCACCCTCGCCCAGGACCGGTCGTCTCGACGGGTGATCCCGGGTTCCGCCGCCGGGACGGCGCGACAGACGGCCCGTCAACCGGCCACCACCCGACAACCGGCCGGAACGACCCAGTCCCCCAACAAGCGTCTGCCGCGAAGCCGCCTTCAGGCTCCCGATCTCCGTGTCCAGAAACTCGACCCCAAGCTCAAAGCCGTCCTGCTGAAATGGGAACAGGCGACCGCTGGGGTCAAGACACTCAAGGGCGAGATCTACCGGTACCACCGGGAGTTCGTCTTCAACACCGAGAAGCGGGCGCGGGGGATGTTCTATTACGAGTCCCCGGACAAGGGCCGGCTGGATATCTTCGCCGTGCAGATTCCCAAGGGAACCAAGTCATCGGTGCAGCAACCCGGCCGCCGTGACCGCAAATCCGGCAAGCGGATCCCGGGCCGCAAGGTGCCGCTGGCCGTCTCGGGTGACAACCCCGAGAAGTGGATCTGCGATGGCACGCAGGTGCTGGAAGTCAACGACACCGATCGCACGGTGACCAGCCACAAGATCCCCGCTGATTACCGCGGCAAGAGAATCATGGACGGTCCGCTGCCGTTCCTCTTCGGCATGCCCCCGGACAAGGCCATCCGCCGCTACCACATGGACCTGCTGGGAGAATCCGGCAGCGAGGTCTGGATCCGGGCCTACCCCCGCTGGAAACAGGATGCGGCCAACTACCGCGAGGCCACCGTGATCCTCGACACCGCCACCTACCTGCCCAAGCACGTCCGGCTGACCGCGCCGGACAACACCCAGACGATCTACTCGTTCTTTCGCATGACGGTGAATTCGAAGCTCGAGGCGTTCGCCAAGATCTTCGGCAAGAGTCCCTTCCGACCCAACCTGAGACGTTACCGCGTCGTCGCCTCCCAGTCCGAGCCCGTCGTTCCCTCGGTCATCGGCATGCCGTGGAAGAAGGCGCAGGGTGTGCTGACCGCAGCCGGATACAAGGTCAAGTTCACCGCCGGTTTGCCCGCCACCAGGAAGGACCAGCTGTACGTGATCTATCGACAGGCCCCCCGACAGCAGGCCGCCCTGGCCCCCGGGAGCCAGATCCAGCTGACCTTCTTCGCCAAGCCGACCACCGGCGGGACGAAAAAACGGTAGCCCGCTGCGGATCCCTCTTGCGTCGACTCACCCCCGGCCCGTCTACTCGGCCGACGACGGGCCGGAGAGGGAACGGGCGATGGACCAGCCGGTCGACCCCCCCGGTGACGACTCGACCGAGACGGTCCTGGGCATCACCCGCGGAGACCGCCTGGTCGTCGCAGTCCTGGCCCTCGCCTCGCTGACACTGATGGCCGCTCACTGGGTCCAGCTCTCCGGCTGGGGCACCCGGCCGATCGAAATCGATCGCATCCCCCGCACGCCAGTCGGATTCCAGCTGGATCTCAACACGGCCAACTGGGTCGAGCTGTCCCAACTGGACGGCATCGGACCCACGCTGGCGCGCCGGATCGTCTCCGATCGTGACCAGAACGGCCGGTTCGCTCGCGTCGAGGACCTCCGGCGGGTCCACGGAATCGGGCCCATGACGGTGGCCCGGCTGAAACCGTGGCTGGCCGTTCCCCCGCAGCCCTAGTTCAACTCGCGGACATACACGTTCCGCCAGCGGCACTTGGCACCCTTGGGCCAGCCCGTGCCACCGTGCACCTGCACCGCCACTCGGCCTTTTGCACCCAGCAGCTTGGTGATACCGGCCTTGTCGTAACCCTTGCCGGGGAACGTCTGTCCGTTGAACTCGTTGACCTTCCGTCCGTTGATCCAGGTGGTGATCTGCGGCGGCGACCCGACCACCCGCAACCGGGCGGTGTTCCAGTCGCCCACCTTCCAGGCTGACACCCAGTCGTTGCCACTGATGGTGAACGCCTTGGGCGGAGTCACCTTGGTCGGCTTGGTCGTCAACGAGACCAGTTCCTTCTTGTCGTTGTACTTGCCGAAGATGTCGAAGGTCCGCGTGTTGAACCCACCGGTTCCCTCGCCGTAGATGTGGCCGACGTTCCCGTCGTCGTGGTAGTCAACCATCATCTGGAAACACTGGCCCCGGTTGTTGGATCGCACGAACAGCCCACTGCAGACACCCCAGTCGGGTTTCATGTCAATCAGCAACTCGAAGTCGCCGTAGGTCTTGTCGGTCAGCAGGATGCCGCCGTTGCCACTGCCGGGAGGGTCCTGTTCACCGGAGATCACGCCGTTCTCGACCGTCCAGCTCCCGCCGGTGCCGTGACCGATCTTTTCAGGATTCTTGTGCCAGCCGGCCAGCGTCTTGCCATTGAAGACCGGCACGAACCCCGCCTCGCGCTTCTCGACCAGCCAGATGTTTCGGAAGTGAAGCGGGTTGCCGTGGTTCTGGATGTAGACCGGCCCCAGGTCCACGCCCTCGCGGACCGGGCTGGCCCGGGTGCTGCGGGGCACGTCGACGTTCTTGTGAATCAGCACGCCGTTGTGACGGGCGGTCAGCCTGGCGTTGGCCGTTTTCTTGCCGGCCTTGTCGTATCGTGCCGCGGTGAAATCGATGTCGTAGGACTGCCACTGCAACGGCGGCAGGCA
>DLVV01000147.1:0-23075 GCA_003445035.1 Planctomycetaceae bacterium
CGCCGACGTGTCGGGTTGTCCGAAACCGCCGGGAGAGAAAACCCGCAGTCCGAGCACTCCGACCCAATCCACCGCAAAAACGAATCGGCCGTCGGTCGAAAGCGATCCGATCGTACGGTCGTACCACGCGCGTTGCGAGAGGTACAACTGGGTGAGTGACTGCCGCATGCTGCGGCCGCCAACCGAATAGCTGGGAACATTACCATCCAGGACCCGTTCGAAGGCCGGGTCCACGGTGATGCTGTCCCACAGATGCCTCCCGGTCGGCAGGTGAACCGCCTTGATGTCGAACAGGCTGCGAAAGACGGCAACATCGCCGACGACCAGAGGATCAACGGCCGGCAACAGCAGCCCGTCGCGGGCCCGCTCGGCCGACTCCAGCTCGCCCAGTTCTCCGAGCACCTCCTGGATCCTGCCCTGCCGTTTCGGATCATCGAGCTCCCGTTGGAAGGTCGGGAACGACCACTCGGGAACCGCTGCGGGCACGGCCGGTGCGGCCGGCGACAGCCGATCGTGGCGGCCGCGCCAGGCCAACCAGTTCCCCACAACCTGGCCATCCCCGGTGATCGCCTTCTCGGAAAGCCGGGCCAGTGATCGCACCATCCCATCCCTGGTCCGCTGTGACAGGGCGGCTGCCAATCCGCCCTCACGGGCGGCCAGCTTCGAGCGATCGGCCGGGGATATCGCCAGCAGGACCTCCGCGGCCCGCACCGGCTGCCCCAACCTCGCCCACGCCAGGGTGGTGCGGATGGAAAGCAGAGGTTCCAGTTCGGACGCACCAGATTTCCTGAGTTGTTCATACCGCATCGCCGCCATCAACGTCTGGCCACGATCCAGCGACTGGTTCCCCAGGGCGTAGGCGGCCTCGCGACCAGCCCGCGAATGGAAAAACTTGCGAGCGACTTCCTCGAGCAGTTCGCTGCCACCGACGTCTCGAGCCTTCTCCAGAAGCCGGCGGGCCGTGACCCCGTACTCGAGTTCGTAGGCCTTGCGGCCCTCGGCACCGATCTGCACGAGCATTTCCGCAGCGGCCAACTTGAGACTGCGGAAGGGGACTGCGGGATCGTCATCTCCGTCAGGACCCGATTCCCGAAAGAACACGTCTTCGGGGTGAACGATCACGCTCTGCAACATCCGTACGGCCGACTGCAACTGCTTCTGCTCCAGCAACTCGCGGGCCTTCAGCAACCGCTGGGCCAACCGTCGGTTGGTGACGTGCAACATCCGGGACGGACGTTCGGCCCGGCGCTGGAGCCGGACAGCCGGCCGCGGGGCAACCTGGATCACCACCTGCGCGGGCAGGCGAGAGGAGACGACGTGCATGAACAGGGTGGCCAGGGCCACCGCCAGCACCTCCGGTGTTCGTCTCGAGCGATTCACGGGCCGGGTCCGCAGAGGGACGTCTGTTTGACCGGGTCTCTGAAGCCGAGAATAATCGATCTCGTCACTATTGCACACCGCATTCACTTTTCACGCCCCAGGGAACCGACCCACCATGACCACCATCGACCTGGCCGAAACCAACACCGACCTCGTGGCTGCCCAACAACTCGAGGCAGCGATGGAAACGATTGACGCCTACTACCGATCACGAGGCATTTTCCAGGACCGGTTCGGTTTCGGCCGGCGTCCGGCAA
The DNA here is from genome assembly GCA_003445035.1 of Planctomycetaceae bacterium. Classification (GTDB taxonomy): domain Bacteria; phylum Planctomycetota; class Planctomycetia; order Planctomycetales; family Planctomycetaceae; genus UBA8437. The sequence continues at coordinate 1,638 of DLVV01000147.1, forward strand.
TCCTCGTCGTCGACTTCGCCAACGGCTGGACCGACGAGGCGTACGCGGGAGGCAGCCGACGCCTGGACACACCGGTCGAAAACACCGCGAAGCTGCTGGCCGCCGGTCGGGAACAGGGAACACCGATTGTCTACACCACCAGTCCCTGGCGGCCGCGCACGGCCGACCAGATGTTCAAGTCGGCTGCCGATGTCTCTGACGGGTTCCGTGCCTGGGACGAACACGCCTGCCGGATCGATGACCGGCTCGAGCCCCGTGCCGAGGACCTGGTGATCGAAAAGGAAAGTGCCAGCGCCTTTGCGGGCACGCACCTGGCCGGCTACCTGATCAGCCAGCAGTGCGACAGCGTGCTGATCACCGGCTGCAGCACCAGTGCCTGCATCCGCGCCACAGCGACGGATGCGAAGAGCCTGAGATTGAAGCCGGTGCTGGTGGGCGACTGCTGTGGGGATCGTGCAGCGGCGGCACACCTCTTCACTCTCTTTGACATCCAGGCCCGCTTCGCCGACGTGGTCGATGTCGAGGCGGCGATCGGATCGCTGGTCACCGTCTAGAGCCTGGCGGCGACAACGAAAAAACCCGCTCCCCGGCAAACCGGAGAGCGGGTTCTTCTTGTCGCGTGTGCTTCAGAATCGGTCGAGACCGATTACTGAACCAGCACCTTCGTGTCGCCAGCAACGGCTTTCAGAGCAGCTTTGTTCAGCTTGCCCTTTTCAAAGCCCTTGTTCGACGCCACCCGCCCACGCTTCCACATGAGCACGGTCGTTTCCGCGCCCTTGTTGATCTTGTAGGTGGGAGGACCACTGATGCCATCAAAGATGGTCAGCGGCACATTCTTGACTGCAAGCTTCTTCGCCAGTGCCTTGAGCTTCGGCTCATCGACATCCGGATCGTCACTGAGGACGACGACGAACGCCTTCAACTGACTCTTCTTGTTCTTGCCAACTGCTGCATCGACTTGCTTGACCAGACCGGCCAAGTTGTCCGTGATCGTGCGTGTAAAAATGCCGACCGTCGGACGGTTGCCATAGCGTCAGCGATAGCAGAGTTTTTTGCCCTTGAACGGGCCAGTGATATCCTGGACGTTGAACGCCTGGACACCCTGTCCGGGACGCAACCCGGATTTCACATCTGCTGCTTCCGAAACGGCCGCCGCCACGATCAACAACGCAGCAGACGAAACCAGCATACGGTTCATCCGTCGTTCCTCCATCGTGCCTAAAACGGGACCCGGCAACCCCTTAGCTGCCACTTGCGGTGATCATACGCAGATTCGGGAGTGCTTGTCGAGAGACCGCACCCCCAGAACACACAAAAACCACCGATCACCGACACAAAGTCAGTGACCGATGGTCTGGGTTTCAGCGTCACAACGTCAGAAAAATCGGCCTGGCTACTTGGCCGCTTCGACCCCCAGCGCCTTCAGGGTCGCCGCAGCGGTGGCACCATCGGTGGCCGCCTTGACCTTGCGATCGACCTTCAGGATCTTGCCGTCCTTGCCGATGTAGAAGGTCCAACGGAACGGGACCGCTCGCTTGTCAGTGACCACGCCGTAGGCCCGGGCCACCTTCTTGCCGGGATCACTGAGGATCGGGTAGTCGACCTCGAGTGACTTGGCGAAATCGGTGTTCCGCTTGACCGGATCACAACTGGCGGTGAAGTAGGCAACGTTGAACTTCTTCAGCGCTTTGCCGTTCGAACCGAACGACTGACACTGCTTGGTTCAGCCACCGGTGAAGGCCTTGGGGAACCACGCGATCACCACGGCCTTCTTGCCCTTGAACTGGGACAGTTTGTAGGTCTTGCCATCGCTGCCCTTGAGCGTGAAGCCAGGGGCGGCATCGCCTTTCTTGAGCGTCGGGGCGGCGGCCGAGGCCGATTCGACGGCCAGGGCCAGCAACGCTCCGGCGGCCAACAGGGCCAGGAATTTCATGGCGGAAGTCTCCAGGAGTTGAGGAATCAGACAAAGTCGGGTACGGCCCGGTCGCCGGGCTGCCGGGATAGAGTACCGCGTTGGGGACCGCGAACACAAACGGGAGATCAGGCCAGCGCGTCGGCGAGGTCGGCACAGAGGTCGTCGGGATGCTCGATGCCACAACTGACCCGCAGCAACCCGCCGGTGATTCCCGCCGCCCTCCGGGCCGGCTCGTCCATCGACGCGTGGCTCATCGTCTCGGGATACGAGATCAGTGACTCGACCCCGCCCAGCGATTCGGCCAGTTGGAACAGACTGGTCCGGGCCAGCACCCGATCGACCGCCTCCCGCCCACCGTCGACCTCAAAACTCAACATCGCTCCGAACCCGTCCTGCTGTCGGCTGGCCACTTCATGGCCGGGGTCTCCGGGCAGGCCGGGATAAAAGACCTTCGTCACACCGGCATGAGCCTCGAGCATTTCGGCCACCGCCTGGGCCGCACGCTGGTGAGCCTCCATCCGCGGCCCGAGCGTCTTGATCCCCCGCAGAACCAGCCACGCGTCGAACGGCGAACAGGCCAACCCCAGTGCGTTGGTGATGTAACCGATCCGCTCGGCGTGCTGTTCGTGTCGGGTCACCACGCAGCCGCCGACGACATCAGAGTGCCCGTTGAGATACTTGGTGGTCGAATGCATCACGACATCGACACCGTGTTCGAAGGGCCGTTGGAGATACGGAGAACAGAACGTGTTGTCGGCGATCGTGATCGCCCCCGCCTCACCGGCGACCTGGCACACCGCCGCCATGTCGGTCACGTGCAACAGCGGATTGCTGGGTGTCTCGATCCAGATCCCCTTGGTTTCCGGCCGCACCGCGGCCCGCAGGGCGTCGAGGTCGAGCATGTCGACAAAGGAGAATTCCAGGTGCTGGTGCGCCAGGATGTCGGCAAACAGGCGGTAGGTGCCACCGTAGATGTCCTTGCCGGCGATGATGTGATCGCCCTTCTCGAAGAGATACGTCGTGGCGGTGATCGCCGACATGCCCGTCGATGTGGCCCGGCAGTCGATCCCGCCTTCCAGCGATGCGATGTTCTCTTCCAGTGCACTCCGCGTCGGATTGCCGCTGCGGGTGTAATCGAACCCGCGGTTGTTTTCGAGGTCGTCCCAGCGGAACGTCGAGGTGGGATAGATCGGGGTGGTGGCACTGAGATAGGCCGGGTCCTTGTCGACGCCGACGTGGACACAGCGTGTCTGGAATTCCATCGGTCCGGTTCCAGTCGAAGAGTGAGAGACGGAGAACCAATGAGTCTATGCGACGCCGCCGGTTTCGTTAACCTAGTCGGTTCACAACTTGTCCCCCGTCCTCTCCTGCCATGCCTCTGCATCTCCCCTCCGATCTCGGCCGACCGATCCCCGACAGCCCGCATGCGGTCTCGGCCTGTCTACCGACGTGGGCCGACAACATCGGTTACGAGGAGGGCGAGCCACGGGTCAAGGAGAAGCTGACCACCGGATACCCGCGGTTCGTTTACAACCGCTTCTGCCGCGACCTGTTCGTGTGGGTGGGCGAGCGGGCGGCCGGACCCGGGCAGGACTGCCTGGTGTTTCCCACTGCGGCGGCCGCCGATCGAGCCGCCGGGTTCATCGACCGACGGCTCGATGCCGATGTGACCGGCGTAGTCCCATTGGCCAATGCCGCCTGGGACAACGGCCACACTGAAACGCACGCGGTGGTCTTCCCGGCCGAACACGCCCGGGTGGCCCAGGACGGATGGCAGCACATCGGCGAAGGCATCTCGTCGAGGCAGGCGGAAGACCTGCTGGCCGGACACGTGGCCGAGCCAGCCGACGAGGCCCTGGAGCAGATCGTCTCCCGGGTGGCCTCCCTGGCCGGCGCCCCCACGGACCGTACCTGGCTGGCCTCCTGCGGCATGAGCGCTTTTGCAGCAATCCACCGGGCAATCGACCAACTCCAACCCGGACACGACAGCGTGCAGTTCGGGTTCCCTTACGTCGATGCGTTGAAGGTCCAGCAACTGTGCGGATCATCGGGCTGCTGGTTCCTCCCCCGTGGAGACCGGGCCGAGTTGGACCAGCTTCAGGAGGCACTCGAGAACGGTCGGACGGTCAGCGGGATCTTCACCGAATTCCCCAGTAACCCGCTGCTGGCGGTGCCCGACCTGGGCAGGCTGGCCGAACTCTGCCAGGCCCACTCCGTCCCCCTGGTCGTCGACGAGACGATTTCCGGGTTCGGCAACGTCGACGTTCTGTCGGTCGCCGACGCGGTGTGCAGCAGCCTGACAAAGTCGTTTTCGGGGGTCGGAGACGTCACGGCAGGCTCGATCGTGGTCAATCCCTCGAGCCGGTTCGCCGACCGGCTGGCCGCCGCGCTCACCGCGTCCCCACCCGCCGGACTCTACGCCGCCGACGCAGCGGTGCTCGAACGCAATTCCCGCGACTACGCCGAACGGCTTCCGGTGACCTGCGAAAACGCCCGTCGACTGGTCGCCTTCCTGAGGCAACAGCCGGAGGTGGCCACCGTCTACTACCCCGACGACCAGAACCCCGTCGGCGACGGAGATCACGCATCCCGCTACGACGCGTTCCGCCGCCCCGACGGATCTCGCGGCCCCCTGTTCTCGGTGCTGTTGGCCGATGCCGAACAGACCGCCGCGGCGTTCTACGACGCACTGGCCGTCGACAAGGGTCCCAACCTGGGAACCAACTACACGCTGGCCTGCCCGTTCACGATCCTGGCCCACTACCACGAACTGGACTGGGCCGAATCGTGTGGAGTCTCCCGGCACCTGGTCCGTGTCTCGACGGGCCTGGAAGCCTACGACGATCTGGAAGCGGCGTTCGCCACGGCACTGGGCCGCTGAAGCCGGCCACCTCCCGGATCAATCCTCCTGCTTGGCGTATTCGAACAACGCCGTCGAGAGATAGCGTTCGCCCGAATCGGGCAGGATGACAACAATCGTCTTGCCGGCGGCCTCGGGCCGGGCAGCCACCTGCAGCGCAGCGACCATCGCGGCTCCACAACTGATCCCGCAGATGATCCCCTCTTCCTTGACGATCCGCGGCGCCATCGCAAAGGCCTCTTCGCTGGAGACCTGCACCACCTCGTCGACCACATCCATGTCGAGGATATCGGGAACGAATCCGGCACCGATGCCCTGGATCTTGTGCGGGCCGGGGTCACCTCCGGAGAGCACCGGACTCTCGGTCGGCTCGACGGCAACCGACGTCACCGCGTGCCCCCGTTCGTTCTTCAAGTACCGCGACACGCCGGTGATCGTGCCACCGGTGCCGATGCCGGCGACGAAGTAGTCGATGTTTCCGCCGGTGTCGTCCCAGATCTCCGGGCCGGTCGTATCGAAGTGCACCTGCGGGTTGGCAGGGTTCTTGAACTGCTGGGGCATGAAGTGGTCATCCTGCTCGGCCATTTCGGTGGCCTTGCGAATGGCTCCCCCCATGCCTTCCGATCCCGGCGTCAACACCAGGTCTGCACCGAAGGCCCGCAGCATCATGCGGCGTTCCAGCGACATCGTGTCGGGCATCGTCAGCGTGCACTTGTAACCTCGGGCGGCACAGACGTAAGCCAGGGCGATGCCGGTGTTCCCGCTGGTCGGTTCGACCACTGTCATCCCGCTCTGCAGTGTTCCCGACTGTTCGGCGTCCCAGATCATCGCCGCTCCGATGCGGCACTTGACGCTGTAAGCCGGGTTGCGCCCCTCGATCTTGGCGAGCACGGTGGCTCCAAGTCCGTCGGTCAGGCGATTGATCTGTACCAACGGGGTGCGACCGATCGATTGGGTGTTGTCGGTGAAGATGGCCATCAGTGACTCCTGGTGGGTTGTTCGCGTCGAAGGCTGGCCATTATGCGGCAAGCCCTTGTGACGGGCAATCGTCACACCGCATCCACGGTGGGCGTGCTGGACGGTGTTCGCGGTCAGATTCAGCGAACCGGGCCGGGACGGATCGAGTACCCGCCACCACGAATCACCGGCAACGACATCCGCGGGGTTGCGTCCGTCGCCGCCCGGTGTGTGAGTCCCGTTGCGGGCCGCGGCCGACGGGCTTCGAAGCCGGACGTCGGCCGGGCCTGGACATCCACCTCCCCCAACAGGTCCGCCACGAACTTCCGGCTGGCGCGGTTGATGATCACCACCCGGCTGGCCGCTCGTGGATTGTCTGCCGACCGGATGATGCAGACCACCTCCGCACCCGATGCTCCGGCCAAAGCGGCCTGCACCGCCGCAATTTCCGACACGCCCCGAGAGCGTCCGCTCGTCGAACGTGGCGGCACCATGGGCGTGGTCGGACGTGTCGCCTGTGCCACCGACGGACGGGGGGCCGTCTTGACCGACGGCGGCGGGAAGTCGTCGAGCGATCGACGCCTGTTGCCCGGCGGAGAAACCGGCGTGCGGGCTGCGGTGGGAATGGCGTCGCGTCGCGGGCTGGGCTGATCACGGTGGGCGACCAGCGACGTCAGATGACAGCGAGCCAGCAGGTCGTGAATCGGCCGCAGCCCCGCATAGAGACCACGCTGGTAAGTCGGGTCGGCGGCGAAGCAGACTCCGACCACCCGGCCTGCGGCGTCCAACAGACCGCCTCCGCTACGGCCCTGGAGCGGCACACCCGTGCATTCGACGTTGTCGGGCCCCAGGTAGCGGTTCAGCCGGGTGACGGCGACCAGTTCCCGGGTTGGCCGATCGCCCCCATTGCAGCCGAAACTGATCAGCCGTTGCCCGGCCGAGAGCCGGGAAACCGGGTCGGCAATTCGTGCCACCGGCAACAGCTTCCGCGAAACGATCTGGACCAGCCCAACGTCGGATTCCAGGTCATGGCCCAGCAGGCGACCGGCATACGAGGTCGAGCGACGGCCGTCGAACACGTCGACAATCAACCGCCCGCCCGACCCCGTCGTGCCAACCGCACTTCCCGCCTTCCCCCGCGGGTGATAATTCCGGAACAGGTGACCGCAAGTCAGGATAATGCTGCGTCCGCGTTGACTGTCGATGATCGTGCCCGAGGCGAACTCGTGACCATCGGCCTGCTCGAGCCTCAAGCGAACACAACTCGACTGCAACCCTCTCCCCGAATCGGGCTCGGTGCCCGATCCGCTGTTGGCCCGCACCACCGGAGCACTCGAATCGGCCAGACCGGTCAGACGCGCCGAGGGCGATGGCCCCGGATCGGACTCCGATTCGCGTTTCGACGGTGACTTGCGACTGCTGGCCCGAGCTGCCGCGGCCAACGATCGCAACCGCTGTTCGGTCGTCACGCCAACGATCTTCTTCACCGCACGCCCCTGCTCGATCAATACGAATGTCGGCAGCAGGTTCACACCCAGTTGACGAGCCAACCGAGGTGCACGACGAATGTCGAGAACCCGGATCGGATACCCCTGTCGCTTGAGTTTCTCGACCATCGGGCTCATCCGCTGGCAGGCCAGGCAACCCGGCCCCGAAAACTCCAGCACTTCGCCGGCGTACCCGACCGAGGGAGCCACGAACCCCGAACCACCACCTGCGGTGAACACCACGAACATGATCGCCCAACCGACCGTCCGGCCACCGCGTCGAGTAACCGCCGAGGAGGAAGAAGCGAAAAATCCGCAGAAAAGGACTCGTATCGTCGCGTCGCGCATCACACCATCCCTGGTTTTCAGCGACCGAATTGTAAAGCTGTCCACGATCACCAACCGAAGATTGGCGTCTTTACAAGCGGACCATCCTTGGTCCGCACCTCTTCCGCCCGAAAGTGCGGTGATCGCAACGGAGAGTCAATAGAGCAGATGGCGTGCCAATGCGGACGCCTAGATGCCGTAAAACTTCTCGGCGTTCCCGGCAAACAGCTTTTTCTGGGCCGTCAGCGGACGATCCTTGACGATCGTCTTCAGAGCTCCAACCCACTGGGCAATCGTGGCCCTGAGCCGACAAACTGGCCAGTCACCAGCGAAGTAGGCACGGTCCTCACCGAAAGTGTCGATGCAGAAGAGCATGTTGGGAGCCAGGTCGGCCGGCTTCCACCCTTCCGGCGCCGTGACGACGATCCCGGAGATCTTGCAGACGACATTTTCGTGCGACGCCAGGGCCTTCATCCCGTCCATCCACTTCTTCCTGAGCGACTTGTCGGTGGACCCCACCGGCATGTTCCCGCAGTGGTCGACGACGAACCGGGTCTTGGGGCACTTTTCGACCAGCTTCGCTCCGTCGGCCAGTTCTTCGGGCCGCATGCACAGGTCGAAGCTCATCCCCATCTTTCCCAGCAACTTGACGTTCTTGACAAACCGCTTTTCGAGACAGAGCCCGGTGGGACGATCGGGGTCGTGCAGCACGGTCCTGACCCCCTTCACGTAATTGCTGTCCTCGTACTGCCTGATGTACTTCTTGAAGCCACGGTCGTGGGGGTACCCGCCGATGACGGCGGCTTTCATCGGGTTCGACTTGTCCTTGCACATCCCGATCACCCACTCGGCTTCGCGTTCCTGGTGAGAATGCTGGACGTTGACCTCCATGTAGACGGTCTTGCTGACCCCCAGCCCCTTGGTCGACTCAAGATAGTCCTTCATCAGGAAGTCACGGTTGATCGACTGCACGCCCTCGTTCTTGAGCCACGGCAGGGTCAGTTTCTTGAGGTCCCAGAGATGTTGGTGCGTGTCGACGATGGGAATCACGGGCTTGGCATCCTCGGCGGCATCAGCCGACCCGGGAGTGAAGAACTGGGGAAGGGCCAACGAGGTCGCCGCAGCGGCTGCGGTGGCTGCGGTGTTGGCCAGGAAATCCCGGCGGTCGGTCTGGTGGTGCGTGGCGGTCATGGGCGTCGTGTCTCTGCGGTGAGTGGACGGGAGCCTTGGGAGGGTCATGGTAGCCGAGAATCGTGATGGTTTGCACTCTCGAAAACGGTCCGGTTATGCCGGTTCTCCGGCCCACGACAGGCTCGACATCCTTTGCCCGTCGAACCGACCGTGGCGGTTCCCCCGGATGTAACACGCGGCTCCGCTCCGCCTTGGGGCTCGCCGCCCGTTCCAGTGGACCGACGAGCCGCAGGTGTCCGATCTCGAAAGAACCCAGAGAAACACATCCCACACCGCGCGGGCCACTCACAGCCCCGTTGGTCCGATCTCACATCTGTCGAGCCTTCCGCCATGACCACCTCCTCAGCCCCCGCCCCCGTTGCTCCGCGGATCGATCATCCGCCCGTGGCCACCACCACCGACGGCCTGCCGCTGCCGGCGCCTCCGCACCGCACCCTGCTGTTGCTGATGCTGACGCTGATGGCTGGGCTGGCGGTGACGAACTGGCTCGACCACCGCTCGGCGTCGCGAACGCTGGTCGGCTACCTGAGGGCCAGTCGGAACGTGATCACCGCACCGGTCGAGGCGGTTGTCCGCGAGGTGCGAGAACAACCCGGTGCCGTGGTCACCCCCGGAACCGTGATGGTGCTGCTGTTCAACGACGAACTCGAACGCCAGGTCGCCGACCGCCGGTCGGTCCTGCCCACGCTCGAAGCCTCCCTGTCACAGTCACAGGCCCAGGCCGACGTCGAGTTGTCGCTGAAACTGAGAGACCTGGATCGGGAGGAGTTCGAAGTTCGTACGCTGGCGGCCAATCATCTCGAGAAGCAGTACTACAACGAGTTTCTGCAGACGGCGTGGGAGGAGATGCTCGAGTTGAATGATGGCCTGGCCAGCAACGGCGGCCAGGACCTGATCTACCGCCTCGGCGCCCTGCCCCAGTTGCTGACCAGCGACGATGTGAGAATGAAAACCGTGATGCGGCGGCAGGCGGCCCGCAACGCGGCCTCGGTCAGCGCCGCCCAGGCCAAGCTGTGTCGCGAGCGGACCGCCAGGATCGTGGCCCTGCGGAGCAGCCTGCCCGAGAAGATCCGCCGGGCCAATGGCGTCGATGTCGCCACCCACCAGCTGGCCCACGCCCGCGCCACTCTCGAAGCACTCGAAGAACGCCGGAAGAGGCTGACGTTGACCGCCGGTGCCCACGGCACAGTCGGCCTGCACCTCAAGCAACCCGGTGACCGCGTGGTCAACGGCGAAGAAATCGTCGAACTCTACGACCGCGAGCGGCAGCACATCGACCTGCCAGTCCCCAGCCGCGTGATCGACCGTTACCCGGTTGGAACGCTGTTGCGGCTGAGATTCAGCGGTTCGGTCCGTTGCCGCGGGCGGGTCTCGATCGTACCTCCGCACACCGAACAGGACGTCGAGACACCGGCCGGAGATGATCCGCTGGTCCGTATCACGATCGAGCCAATCGGACGCCTGTGGCCCGACGTGCCGATCGGATCGTCAGTCGAGGTCGAGGTCGAGTAGCAGAAGAATTGCCGGAAATCGGAATGTCCGTTCCGTCCCCTCCGCACGCTCACGGCCCCGTCTCCTCCAACTCCTCAACGCTGAGGATCTCGTCGATCGAGATCGGCGCGTGAGTCGCCTGGGGGTCGTCGATGTCGATGACGACCAACCGCCCCGGTCCGCCCGCCCGCGCATCCGGGTAACCGCTCACCTGCCGACCGTCGGCCAGGACCAGCCGCACCGGGTTCGTCTCGTTGACCCCTGGCATGTCGTCACAGACCAGGACCGGAAACCGGCTCCAGGCCCATGTCCAGAGTGTCGACTCGGCATCGACCTTCCCGGCAATGTCCAGCCATTCGTCGGCCGCTTTGACCAGGTCAGCTCGGGCCGCAGCACGGCACCACGGCGCCAGTTCCTGGTCGATCCACCGACGTCGCGACGCCACCAGTTGATCGAATGTCGCCATGACCGTGATCCGCCGATTTACCTACCAGGCCTTGGACCAACTGGCGAACATCAGGACCATCAACGTCACAACCGACGACGAATTCATCCTGGAGCTCATAGAATTGAACCTCATCCTGCCGACTGCCAAGCTTCGAAAAGCCGTTTCTTCGCTAGAAACGCAACCACAGGCAGGATCGGCACAATCGGACTTCCGATTGCAGGCACCAGGCGGGGAGGCACAAAGACCGCCTAATCGTTACAACCAGCCTCCGGCTCTTACTGCCCAATCCGCTCACTCGTCGGTGACGCATCCCAGCGAAGCGGATTTGACGGTACGGATATAGCGACCCAGCGTGCCACGGGTGTGCTTCAACTCAGGAGCGGCCCAGGCCTCACGGCGGCGAGCCAGTTCCTCGTCACTGACCTCCATGTCGATCCGCCGAGTCTCGGCATCGATCGTCACCCGGTCGCCGTTTTCCACCAGTGCGACCGGCCCCCCCTCCTGGGCCTCGGGCGTGATGTGTCCGACAATGAACCCATGCGAGCCGCCCGAAAAGCGGCCGTCCGTCATCAGCGCCACATCATCTCCCAGGCCGGCACCCATGATCGCCGAGGTCGGAGTGAGCATCTCGGGCATCCCCGGCCCCCCCTTGGGGCCCTCGTACCGGATGATCACCACATCGCCCTTGCCGATCTGCTTCTGTTCGAGCGCGGCGAGCATCTCCTCCTCGGCGTCGAACACCCGTGCCGTTCCCGAGAAGACCAGGCCCTCCTTGCCGGTGATCTTGGCCACCGCCCCTTCGGGTGCCAGGTTGCCTCGCAGAATCTGCAGGTGCCCGGTCGACTTGATCGGCTCGGAGGTCGGTCGCACGATCTCCTGCCCCTCGGACAACTCGGGCAAATCCGCCACGTTTTCGGCCAGCGTCTTTCCGGTCACCGTCAGGCAATCGCCTTCGATCAGCCCCTCGGCCAGCAGGAACTTGAGCACCGCTGGAGTCCCTCCCACGCCGTGGAGATCGGCCATCACGAAGCGGCCGCTGGGCTTCAGGTCGGCCAGAAACGGCACCCGGTCGCTGGTGGCCTGGAAGTCGTCGATCGTCAATTCGACATCCGCCGAGCGGGCGATCGCCACCAGGTGCAACACCGCGTTGGTCGATCCGCCGAGGGCCATCACCACGGCTATGGCGTTTTCGAGCGACTGGCGAGTGATGATGTCACAGGGCTTGATGTCCTGCTCCAGCAAATGACGAATCGCCGCACCCGCACGGTGGCACTCGTCCAGCTTGGCCGGGTCGGTGGCAGGAATCGAGGCACTGTAGGGCAACGAGAGCCCCATGGCCTCGATCGCCGAAGCCATCGTATTGGCCGTGTACATCCCCCCGCAGGCCCCCGCCCCCGGACAACTCTTCTGAACGATCTCCTGACGCTCTTCGTCACTGATCGACTCGGCCAGGTACTGCCCGTAGGACTGGAACGCCGAGACAATGTCGAGCTTCTCCTCGCCCAGGCAACCGGGCTGGATCGTGCCTCCGTAGACCATCAACGCCGGACGGTTGACCCGCGCCATCGCCATCACGCAGCCCGGCATGTTCTTGTCGCAACCGGGCAAAGTGACCAGGCCGTCGTACCACTGGCCCCCCATCACCGTCTCGATCGAATCGGCGATCAGATCACGAGACTGCAGGGAATACGACATGCCCTCGGTGCCCATCGAGATCCCGTCGCTGACGCCGATGGTGTTGAATCGCATTCCCACCAAGTCCGACTCGCTGACACCAGCTTTGACCGCCGCGGCCAACTCCAACAGGTGCATATTGCATGTGTTGCCCTCGTACCAGACGCTGGCAATCCCGACCTGCGGCTTGTTCATGTCCGCTTCGGTCATTCCCGTGCCGTAGAGCATCGCCTGAGAGGCACCCTGCGAACGGGGCTGGGTGATCCGGGCGCTGTAGCGATTCAGACCGTCACCGACGGGTTGGTTCATCTGTCGAGCCTCCAACTGGCATCAAGACGCAAACCTCCACTTATACAGCACTCCCCAGAGGCCAGAAAGCCGATCAAGCCGTCCTGATGTCGTAGAAACCCACGTTTGACTGATCCGACTCTCTCGACGTGCTATCGTATTGACCACGCCAGAGAGTAAGCTGCGATCAATCGGTGAGTGTGTCGCGACGGTTTCGTCCCGGCCGAGATCACTCTGATTACTGAAACACGGTGAGCCTGTTGTCGAAGGGCTGACAGTTGAGTGACACGTGGGTGAGATTCAACGACGGGTTACAGTCGTTGGCGACGAGTGAAGCCATCCGAGCGATCGGTTTATTGGACCGTTGCCTGCAAGCGGCCGGGGAATCAACCAACCAGCAAGCTCTGTTGGACCAACTGTTGCCGGAACTGGTGACCGAATTCTCGGCCCAGTGGTGCGGAGTGCTTGTCCGAAATCCTGGATGGGAGCTTCAAGCCGAATACGGCCGCCAACAGCCGGCCTCATGGCCGGCGGAATTACTCGAAGAATCCCTGGACAGGGGTGCGGCCGGCGGCGAGCCCATTGCCGAGCCGACGGGTTGGACCGCGGCGGCCGTTCCGCTGGACGATACCGCTCCTTCGGCGTCGGTGCTGTTGATCGCCGGCGGACATCTCGACCTGGCCCAACTCCCCTTGCTCTCTGTTGCCGGCCGCGGGTTGTCAGTGGCTCGCGGCGTGACAAGCCGAACCGAACACGCCGTGAAGCGAGCCGAGCGACTGGCATCGACACTGAACGCATCGGCGGGCTTTGCGGGTGTGCACGAGGTGGTGCCATTGCTCGAATTGATCGCCTCGGAAGCGACTCGGCTGCTGGATTGTGACCGCGCGAGCATCTTCGTGCACGACCGCGAGCGGAACGAGTTGGTGGCCTGCCCGGCGCTGGGTGTGGAGGGAGGCACGTTGCGGATTCCCGACAACGCGGGGATCGTCGGTGACGTGATCCACAACGGTCACCCCGTGCAGGTCGACGACGTGACCACCGACGACCGCTTCAACGCCGACGTCGACAAGGAGACCGGTTACACCACCCGCAACCTGCTGTGTGTGCCGTTGCGGGACGGGCGTGGGGACGTGATGGGAGCCTTCGAGCTGATCAACCGGCTCGAGGGGTCGTTCAACGAAGACGATCTCGAGGGACTCGAACATCTCGCAGGCCAGGCCGCCGTCGCCCTGGCCAACACCCAGGAACACCAGCGACTGCTGCGGAGCCGCGAGCAGTTGGCCGAACAGGTGGGCCGGGGAGCGCGGCTGGTGGGAACCAGCCCATCCATCATGGCATTGCGGGACACGGTCGATCGCCTGGCCGGCACGGATCTGCCCGTGCTGGTACTCGGCGCCAGCGGGACCGGAAAAGAAGTCGTCAGCCGGGCCCTGCACTTCGGAGGCTCGCGCACCGACCAGCCGTTTGTCGCAGTCAACTGTGCGGCGATCAGCGAGACGTTGCTCGAGAGCGAATTGTTCGGGCACGAGAAGGGCGCCTTCACCGACGCGGTGGACACTCGCAAGGGAAAGTTCGAACTCGCCGACGACGGCACGCTGTTCCTGGACGAGATCGGAGACATGAGCCCCGGGGGACAGGCGAAACTGCTGCGAGTCCTCGAACAGAAGGTGATCACCCGTGTCGGTGGATCCCAGGCGATCCCGATCAACGTCCGTGTCATCGCCGCCACCAACCAGGACCTGGCCGAGGCGGTCAGCGAGAAGCGGTTCCGCGAGGACCTGTTCTACCGGCTCTCGGTCGTCACGCTCGAACTCCCCTCCCTGGCCGAACGCCCCGAGGACATCCTGCCGTTGGCAGAACACTTCCTGGGCGAATTCTGTGTTGAGGCCGGACGAGTCTCGCTGACATTGGCCCCCGAGGCCCAGCAGCGGTTGGTCGGACACGCCTGGCCGGGAAACGTCCGCGAGCTGAGGAATCTGATGGAGCGGGTGGCGTTCCTGTGCCCGGGAGACCAGATCGAAATCGATGACCTGGCATTCATCCTCGCCCCCGGCCGCGAGCCCGATGTCGAGATGCCCGAGGACGCGGGGTTGTCCGAGGCAACCAGGCGTTTCCAGGTCGACTACATTCGCCGCTCGATCCGACTGGCCGCCGGAAACATGACCGAAGCCGCTCGACTGCTGGGGCTCCACCGCTCGAATCTCTATCGCAAGATGGGGCAGTTGGAAATGAAGGAGTCGGAAGAAGACAACGGCGAATAGCCGTGGCCGCCGGGAAGGAGGTGCGGTGCGGCCAGTTCGTCGCGTACACCCGCGACAACAGGGCTCGTCCGCTTTCTCACGCACCCCTCCCGACGACCGTGCTTCGGCTCCGCTCCGCGGCCAACAACACCTACCGCCGGAAGATCCCCAGCGAGATCCCCGTGCCGTAGCCGCCGCGACCAACACTGAAACTGAACCCCGGCCGGTGAACCGATATTCCGACCGACGGACGGTGGTGGTGGCTGGCCGAATACCCGTACGAACTGAAGCCGTGCGGGGCGTTACGGCGGGAGGAATACCGGTAAGGCGAGGCCCCGAATGAGAAGCTGGTCACCGGCACATGACGATGCAACCGCTGTACCGGACGCTGGACCCGACGGGACCTTGAAAGCCGGTAGCCGCCGTAACTGCTCAGCCTCCGAGTCCGAACGGAATCGTTGTACGAATTGACGAAACCGGGAGGAACTCCTGGTGCGGTGTTCACATGCCGACGCACGCGGCGGTGTCCCGCCTCGGAGGCCCGCGAAGCAACAGAAACCTGCAACACGATCATCGTCACTCCAACAGCCATCATTCGGAGTCTCATGGGTCTGCTCCCTGTCTCCTGGATCGATTTTCCGACAACCGGCAACCCCGCAGGTGAAAAACCTGACGCCGGACTGCCGTCGACCGGTAAAGAAATGCACACCGCGTGCCAAAACGGAGTCCCCCGACACGTAGGATTCTTCAGGCCCGGTAATCCCTGTCAGCACAACAACTTGCCATTCCTGGCGCACAGAAAAACCCCGGGCCGAAGAGGAATTTCGGCCCGGGGCGAGTCGATTGCCGTGTCGCAAACACGAGTCAGAACGTGGTCAGACTGATGACAAGTCGTCTAGACCACCGGATTGACCAGCGACCCGATGCTCCCGATCGATGCAACGACGGTGTCACCGGAGTGGAGGAACTTGTTCTTGGCCGATCCCACCCCGGAAGTGGTTCCGGTGGAGATGATGTCGCCGGGGACAAGCGTCACGAAGCTCGATACGAATTCGATGATCGCCGTGACGGGGAAGACCATCTCGGAGGTTGATCCGTCCTGTTCCACCTCGCCGTTGACCGTCAGTTTCAGTTCCAGCGCCTGGGGGTCATCGCATTCGTCGGCCGGCAACACACAGGGCCCCATCGGGCAGAACGAGTCGTGCCACTTGCCGTGCATCCAATCGAAGAAGCCATCCTTGGGCCGCTCGGTACGACCGGGATTCGGCTGAAATTTCCGATCGGAGATATCGTTGACGACTGTGTATCCCGCCACGTAGTCCAGCGCATCGGCCTCGGTCGCCGCGTGGCATTCCTTGCCGATGATCACGCCCAGCTCGAGTTCCCAGTCGATGTGATCGGGAGACACACTGGGGATCCGAATCGGGTTGCCCGGGTCGTTGAGCGTGGTCAACGGCGGCTTCATGAAGACATAGGGGAACGTCGACTGTCGCTCGGCCGCCTGCCCGCCCCCTTCCTCGATGTGCTTCGAGTAGTTCCCGGCCAGCAGCAACAGCTTGGTCGGGTTGGACACGGGAACCTTGACCTGGACCGCTTCGGTGGGGACCCCCAACTGGGCCACCTGATCGTCGCCGGCAGCGGCCAGCGCGTCCTGCAACGCGACGGCGGCAACGCGGCCGCTGCCACCGGGCAGGAACGTGGTGATCTGATCGCAAGCGGGTACGTCAATTCCCAGCGACGCGGCGGCGGCCTGCAGGGGCACGATGGTCTGCTCACTGTAGAACCCGATCTCAGCGTCACCGTTGTGTTCAAACCGACACAGTCTCATATCTCTCTCTCCCGAGTTGACAGCTGGAATCCGGATTCGGTCGGGCACCGCGTCTTTGGGCCAGTCGCCGAACCAGCGTCCTAGTGTGTCGGCCACCCGTGGCGATCGCAAACGTAAGCCGAACCAATCACCGACAGTGTCCAGCGTTCCATTCAATCGTCGATAACGGCCACGAAAAACGCGTCACGAGGGTGGGTGCCAACCGGACTCTGGCTGAACACCAGCACGATCAGCAGAATCGGGGCCGTGAATTTGAACCCCTCAGCCGCAATTTTTCGCAGACAGAACATCGGGTCCGGATCCTGGAAAGCGGCGAGTTGACCAACACTGTCCGAGTTTTGCATCCTCGAGTGGGGACCTGTACACTGGCAGCGAGCACATGGTGCCTGATCACCCCTAGACGACTCAACCGGACACGTTGGAGACTGCCCTGATGACATCCAGCACACCCTCCACGGCCAACACCCGCCGCGACTTCCTGAAGACCTCCACGGCCGCCCTGGCCACCGCCAGCCTGCCCTATTGGTTCACCTCGGCCACGCCCGCCGAGGCCGCTTACCGGTCGGCCAACGAACGTCCGGTGGTCGGTTGTATCGGCACCGGCAGCCGCTGGGGCGGAGTCGGCCCCCAGGCGATGCGGTTCGGTGATGTCGCGGCCGTCTGCGACGTCGACTCGGCCCACGCCAAGCGGGGACAGGACCGGGTCAAGCGGACCCAGAAAAAGGACGGCAAGGAGCCGACCGTCGACGTCTACCGAGACTACCGCAAGATCCTCGATCGAAAAGACATCGACGTCGTCACCATCGTCACGCCCGATCACTGGCACACAAAGATCGCCATCGAAGCGATGAAGGCCGGCAAGGACATCTACTGCGAGAAGCCACTGACGCTGACCATCGAAGAGGGACGACAGATCATCACGGTGCTCGACAAGACCAAACGGGTCTTCCAGGTCGGCACGCAGCAGCGAACCGAAATGGGACGACGCTTCCTGAAGGCGATCGCCCTGGTCCACGACGGACGGATCGGCAAGGTCAACAAGGTCACCTGTGACATCGGCGGCTCACCCAAGAGTGGCGCGTTGAAGGTCGAGCCGGTCCCCGAGAACCTCAACTGGGACATGTGGCAGGGACAAACACCGGACGTCGAGTACATCAAGCGACGCTGCCACTACCAGTTCCGCTGGTGGTACGAGTACTCGGGTGGAAAGCTGACCGACTGGGGTGCCCATCATGTCGATATCGCCCAGTGGGCGATTCAGCAAAACGGTCCAGGACAGGGGCCGATGACGGTCAAACCGGTCGTCGCCGAACACCCCGTGCCGTTCAAAGACGGCAACCCGACGGTGGCCAACGAGTACAACTGCTCGCACAACTTCCATCTCCAGTGCGACTTCCCCGACGGTGTCGAGATGAACATCGTCAGCAAGTCGAAGGACGGCAACGGGATCCTCTTCGAAGGCTCCAAGGGCCGCTTCTTCGTCAGCCGGGGCAAGATCGTCGGTGCCCCGGTCGATGAACTGAAAACCAACCCGCTGCCCGAAGACGCGATCGTGAAGGTCTACCGGGGCAAGAAGCCCACCAGCCACATGCAGAACTTCTTCGACTGCGTCAAGAGTCGCGAACTGCCGATCTCCGACGTCTACACGCACCACCAGGCCCTGACCACCTGCCACCTGGCCAACATCGCCTTGCGGCTCGGTCGACCGCTGAAGTGGGATGCCAAGACGAACACCATCACCGGCGATCCCGAAGCCAACAAGTGGCAGGGACGCGAACAGCGAAAGGGATACGAGATCAAGGTCTGAGCCGATGTCACCCCGGGGCACGAATGCCCCGCACGCGACACCGCACCTGCCCAAGCCGCGGATTCCTCGATTGAGGTGTCCGCGGTTTTTTGTTGTCGTCACAGCCAACACGACCACAGGAAACAGCGGCACCCCGCTACTGTTTCGTTTCCCCTGACATTCCACAGGAGACCGGCCATGTCCGATTCGTCGACAAACGCCATCTCGACTGAACTGGCACAACGTGTTGCACAACTCGAGAACGAGGCCGCAGACCTCGAATCGGCCTGGAACCGATCGCGAATCACCAATCGCTGGCTTTTGCTGTTGAGTGTCGGGCTGGTCACCGGCGTTCTCTGGAAAAGCTTCGACACCGTGTCGCAGGTCCGGGACAAGCGATGGCAGGAGCGGATGATCCTGGTCTTGCAGGAGAACTCCCCGGAGCACCGCCAGTTGTTCCGGAACGAACTCCGGGAGATCTGGAACCAGGTCGAACCCGACCTGGTAAACGACTTCCGGGTCCAAATCCAGGAAGACTCGCCCACAATCGAGAAGGCGTTTCTTGTTCAACGCGACGAATTCGAAAAGAACATCAAGACGAGATTCCAGAGGGCCGTTCTGGCGAACTACCGGAAGACCCTGGACCGCAACGTGGAATTGTTGAATCGAGAATTCCCGAAGCTGAGGGACAAAGCCCTCCGTGACCGGGTGATCTCCCGAACCCTGGCGGCCATCGAACAGTTGATCGACAAACACTACATGGCGCCGCTCGAGTCCGAATTGCAGGAACTCTACGCGTCGTATCAGGAATTTCCGGTCGCCGATCCATCCGTCACCGGATCAGGAGACGACACACCGGCCATGCGGTTTCTGTGGCAAATGCTGAAGCTGCTGAAACTGAAGTTGATCAGTGCACCCGACCAAACCACTGCCCCATGACCAGCCTGGCTCTTCGCTTTCTGTCCAGCGGCTTGTGATCGATTTCCTCCCCGGCATACGGACGATCTCACGATGACCAACCAACACACGCCTTCGCCGGCCGACCCCGACGGACTTGACCGGTTCCCGGTGAAGCCAACCGGCGGAGAACCAGCCAGTGGACCACAACTCGACCAGGCCCTGTCCCGAATCCGGTCCGTCACATCCCGGATCCGTGGAGGCACCACTCGCACCCTGGCCGTGGGCGTCCTGGCCCTGGCGACCATTTCCGGATCCTCCGTCTACGGCCTGCCATGGATGGATCAACAACTTGACCCGGAGTTCGCTGCCCCGAGGATCGAGCGGTTTCTGAAAGACAAGGCGGTCCCGGCGTTCCGCGGGTACGCGACGGAAGTGGCCAGGGACAATTCGCGGAGCATTGCCAGGCAACTCACCCGGAACGCGCTCGACCGCATGCCGAAGATCCGCAAGCAGCTCGAGGATCATACTGTCGGCGAATTGAAAGCGACGATCGACGAATCAACGCCACTGACCGAGCGGAGGCTGATCGAGCTGCTCCGACGACACAAACCTCGTTTCGAAGAGACCTTCAACAAGCTCGGATCTCCGGAAAAGGAGACTTCGAATCGGTCGGTCCGGGAACTGGTCGCGATACTCGAAGTCGGATTGCGAAAGGACCTCGAGGATGACGTCCGGATGCTGCTGTCGACGCTCCTGCACGTCAACGATAGAAACAGGAGGATCCTGGCCAACCGGAATCTCACCGCCGAAGAGAACCTGATTCGGCAGTTGGTCGCCCTGTACCGACGTATCGCCAAAGACGCGGCCACCCCGGCTCTCGAATAGCGGCGGTCCCGGAGACCTACTCGTCCAGCCCCCAAATCTCGCGGGTCAGCTCGGCGCGATGCTGCAGCGCGTGTTCAGCCAGTTCGTCGGCAAACGTCGGCCGCGTCCCCGTCGGCGACAGGTCGGCGGTCAGCATCCCGTTGTCGGCTCGGCCAGTCAGGCGACTGACAAACAGATCCTGGGATTGATACCGGTTCGTCTCGTCCAACCCGTGCACCTCGGTGATCCGCGTCACTTTCCGCGATCCGTCCTCGGAAAATCGCGACAACTGGATCACCAGGTGGATGGCCGAGGCGACCTGCGCCCGGGCGACATACACCGGCAACTCGACATCGGACATCAAGGACAGGGTCTCAAGCCGTACCAGCGCATCGTGAGGTGTCGTGGCGTGGACGGTCGTCAGGCTGCCCGAGTGACCACTGATCATCGACTGCACCATGTCCAGGGCTTCGCCGCCGCGGACTTCGCCCACCAGGATCCGATCCGGCCGCATTCTCAACGACGCTCGGAACAGGTCCCGAATCCCCAGCCCCCCCTGCCCCTGGCGGTCGGCCTGCTGGCTCTCCAGGTACAGGCAGTGTGTCTGGGCCAGACGCAATTCCGAACTGTCCTCGATCACCACGATCCGCTCTTCCTCGGGAATCGCGGTCGAGACGGCGTTGAGCATCGTCGTCTTGCCGGTTCCGGTCCCACCGGCCACCACGATGTTCTTCCTCAGCACGACACACAGTTCGAGAAACTCGCGGGCGGTGTCCGAGAGACTCCCCAGCCGCACGAAATCTCCCAGCCCCATGATGTCTCGCTGGAACTTCCGGATCGTCAGGTAGGTACCGCTGCGGGCGCTGGGAGGGATCACGGCGTGGACACGCGATCCGTCGGGCAACCGGGCATCGAGCACCGGCCGGTCCTCATCGATCTCGCGGCCCACGTACTGCGCCACGTTGTGGACTGCCGAGAGCAACGCGTCGGGGCCGGCAAAGGCGGCGTCGGTGCGGATCAACTGGCCTCGACGCTCGATGTACACCTCGTCGTGACCGTTGACCATCACCTCGGTCACCGTCTCGTCGTGAAGAAACTCACGGATCGGACTCAGGAAATAATCGAGGCTGGCTTCGAAGATCGCTTCGCGGGACATGATGCGGTGGGCTGCGGTGGGCTGCG
>DLVV01000147.1:23384-23533 GCA_003445035.1 Planctomycetaceae bacterium
GGTGGGCTGCGGTGGGCTGCGGTGAAGATTACTTGCCGGTGGTCGCCGTGGCTGTGGCGGCTTTGCACGAGCGGAGAAACGCGAGCAGGTCGGCGAGTTGCCCGGGCGTGAGCGTCTTGTCGAGTCCCTGGGGCATGATCGACGTGGCC
>DLVV01000147.1:23837-24006 GCA_003445035.1 Planctomycetaceae bacterium
CTGGGGCATGATCGACGTGGCCGATTCGCGGATCGCCTCGACCTGCTTCCTTGGCACGCGGACCTCGGAGAGATCAGCCGCCTTGATCCAGATGGCCCGTGTCGTCTCCCGGCTGATCACTCCGGTGTACACACGTCCCGACTCGGTGGCCACCGTGTACGACCGGAAC
>DLVV01000147.1:24393-24686 GCA_003445035.1 Planctomycetaceae bacterium
CCGATGGTCGACAGCGCCGGCCCCACACGGCCTCCGCGGTCACCCACCGAGTGACACCCGCTGCACGCGGCCTTCTTGCCGAAAAAGATTACCCGACCGCGGGCCACGTCGCCGCCGGAGAGCCCGGCGATCCGGCCTCTCAACTCCGCTCGCCGGCTGGCCAGTTTCCGGTCGACTTTCGCCAGCAGCTTTCGGCCCCTCTTGTCGAACGGTGCCGACATCCGCTCGATCGATTCAATCAGGTCAGCAGCCGAGAGGCCCTCGGCCGCCTTGTCCGATTCAAGACTGTCGAG
>DLVV01000147.1:25012-25187 GCA_003445035.1 Planctomycetaceae bacterium
ACCGCGGAGGCCACCCGGGAATCGCCGACATCCCGACACGACTTGAGGAGCACCGGGAGCACCAGCGGTCCGGCGGTCTTGATCCGCATGGCAACCTGAACCTGCTGCGACTTGTTCAACCTCACGGCCGCCGCCACGCGGGCGGCCGCCAGCCGCGACAGCGGCGGGGGGGCGG
>DLVV01000147.1:25456-32718 GCA_003445035.1 Planctomycetaceae bacterium
CCCCCCCCCGCGGGGGCCCCCCCCAGCCGCGACAGCGGCGGGAGGTCGGCATCCAGCCGTTTCAGCAGGAAACCGAATCGCTCGGCCGCCAGCGGTCTTTCGGCCAACCCTCCCAGGGCGGCGACACGCAGCGACGCGGGTTGTTTCGAATCGTCGATCAGTTTCTCGAGCGAAGGATCAATCAGCCGCCGCGACGCCAACGCACGCACCGCCCCTTCGCGAATGGTCAGATCGTCGTGACCCAGCGACGCCACCAGCATCTCCCGCCATCCGGCCGGCAACGTCTCGATGCTGGAACGTCCCACCACATCGATCAGCAACCGCCGCGCCGAAAGGCCCAGGCTGTCGTCACCCAGCCGCTCGGCCACCAGCTTCTGGATCGCCATGTCGCCCTGCTGGGACAGCAGGAACCCACGGATCACCGACGACCGTTTGGCATCAATGGCCTTTTCGGCCAACCACGTCTCGAGCAATCCTCGGGTCTGGTCGGCCCACCCCTGGTGGCGTCCGATCACCTCCAGAGCCGCCTGCTGCAGGCCCGGGTCGTCGGTGTCCAGCAGTGGCACCACCAATTCACGTGTCAGGCCACCGTCGGACATCTGGTCCAGTGCCACCAGCGCGGCCCGCCGGATCGCCGGACGGCGGTCGGCCAGCAGCGGCCTGGTCGCGGCCGCATCGTTGGTCCGGATCACCGCGTACAACAACGCGTGTTCCTCGAACCGATCGATGCCCGAACGCCCCGACGCCGCCAGCAGCGAGGCCACCGTCGGAGCCCTTGTGCTGGCCGCCCCCGAGACCCCCGATGTCTCGAGAATCCGTCCCAGGGCGGTCGCGGCCCCTCGTCGCACCGCGGATGACTTGTCTCCGGAAAGCAACCCGATCAGTTGCGGCATCGCCTGGTGGTCACCAAGTGTCCCCAACGACCGAGTCGCCGCCACACGCACCTCCGCAGCCGGATCAGCCAGGGCCGCTCTGAGAGGTCGCAGCGACGCCTCCTTGTCGATCCGTGACAGGGACCAGACCGCTGACACCCGCCTGGTCAACGAACCGGCCGACCTCTCGGCCAACACGCCCTCGAGCGTACCGATGGCATCGATCCCGGCCTGGGCCAGGCGATCAATCACCCGCTCACGGACCACCGGTCTCGCGTCATCGAGGTGCCGTGCCAGCGCAGCGGGTGTGAGACGAGCCGCGTCGAGAAATCGACCGCGGGGATCCTTGACCTTGTGGGCGCCCTTGCGGCGGATCCGGTAGATCGCCCCGTGGATGTCGGGCTTGGCCACCTTTGACACCGGACAGCCGATACGGAACCAGCCCCCGGTATCGATCACCAGCAGGCTGCCGTCGGCGTCCTCGAGCACATCGGTGGGGTGAAAGTCCGGATCGTCACTGACCAGAAACTCGTGCTCGGTGGTCCGAAACGTCGCCCCGTCGCGAGTGACCACGCTCCGGGCCACCTTGTGCGTATTGAACAATGTCGTGAACACGTTGTCCCGGTATTCCGGACCGAACTCCGTCGACCGGTACCGGGTCATCCCCGAAACGGCCACGTGACCGAAGCGGGTCATCGGCGGCATCAACGGTCCGGTCTTGGGGAACTCGGCCACACACGCCTGGTCGAACCGCGGATAGGCACCGCCGTCGACCCAGTGAACCAGGCAGTCGTCCCGCGGCCGGCCGAGGAAGATATTGACGCTGCCGATCATTTCGCCGGTCGACAGGAAGTCGACCTCGACCGGGTTGTCCATTCCCCCTCCACACCAGGTCTGCACGTCACTGCCGTCGAGACGGCAACTGAAGATCCGCGCGGCCTTCCCCTTGCTGATCACCTTCCCGTTCTTGTCACGGAACTCGTGTCCGTGACGCCCGTCGCACCAGTACAGGCGGCCGTTGGGTCCCAGGAAGCAGCCGTGGACGCTCGCCGCATTGCCACTGAACCCGAACGTGTCGACCAGGATCGTCCGTTCGTCGGCGACCCCGTCGTCGTCGAAATCACGAAGCCGCCAGATATTGGGTGGGCTGGCCACGTACAACGCCCCGCGGTGCCACAACGCTCCCATCGGCAAGGTCATTTTGTCGGCGAAGATCGTGCTGCGGTCAAAAACCCCGTCTCCGTCGGTGTCGGCGATCATCCGGATCAGGTTGGGAGGATCCTTGACCAGGTCGGCCGAGCGGATGTTCTTGCCGGAACTCGCGGCGATGAACAATCGGCCACGGTGATCGAAGCCGGCCAGCATCGGGTGCTTGACCAACGGCGAAGCGGCCGCCACCTCGATCGTGAAACCCTCGGGCACACGCGGCAACTTGTCAGCCGCCTGCAGCGGCAACCCCGGGACCAGCAGGCAGGCGACGATCAGTCCGTCAAGGCACGCAGTCAGCTTCCGGCTGTTGTCAGGCATCGTGGCATCCCGAGATCGAGAATGAAGCTTGGTTGATCGATCTTACCCGTCGTCGGATCCGGATCGCCACGCCAATCGCCGTGTCGGCGATCATTGGGCGTCACCGCCACGAATCCGCTGCAACCGCCGACGGGCGGCGGCACGCTTGACCAGTTCGTCAACGATCACCCCGGCCAGGATCACCGCCCCGATGATCGCGTACTCGATGTAGGTCGGCATCCAGTCGACCAGTGTGATCATATTCTTCAACACCCGCATCAACGCGGCCCCGATCACAACCCCCAGGATCGTTCCCTCTCCCCCTCGCAGGCTGCAGCCGCCCAGCACCGCTGCAGCGATAGCGTACAACTCGTAGAAGTTGCCGAAGTCAACCGGCTGAGCCGAGTTGATATCGAGCACGAACAGCACGCCGCCAAGCCCGGCCAGTCCCGCACAGATGACATAGGCCAGGACAATCATCCGGCCGGTGTGAATCCCGCTGTACAGGGCCGCCTCCTCGTTGTTCCCCATCGCCAGCAGGTAACGGCCGTAGATGGTGTGGTTGAGAAACACCGACGCGAGCACGCCGACGACCAGCAGGATCACCAGCGGTGCCGGCAGACCGATTTCCGGCTCGGCCCGTTCGAGCACCACCACCCGCAATTCGGTCCACTCGCCCGGCCTGGCCTCGATGATCGTCTCGAGTGACGGGACGGTCAATTCCTGGCGCGCCTCCGAAACGGCCACGTCCGTCTCGTCGATCGTCTCCCATTTCCCCCCCTCCCCGGCGACGGCCTCGACCCTCACTCGGCTGGTCCCTTCGGGAAGATCGACGCGAACCGACTGCTGCCGATCGGCCTCGATCGCAATCGTCTCCTGAGAAGGTATCGCTCCCAGGCCCCAGACCAGCAGGCTCAGGCCCAGCAACACCGTCGAGACCGGCACCGCCATCGCTCCCAGCAACGTCCCTTCGCCATCAAGCCGCCTGCGACTGAGCCATGCCCAGACAGATCCTCCGACCAGCAGCACACCGCCCGCGACCAAAAGCCCCCAGACCAACGGGATCCGCACCAGCTCGGCTGTCGCAATCAGTTTCAAATTCGGGTACTCGTCAATCAGTCCCTGGGTCTGATCCTGCGTGAAGCCCCGCGTGATTCCGCGGTAAAGCAAGAGCCCGCACAAGGTGACGACGAACGGCTGCAGCTTGAGACGCGCGATCAACAGTCCGTGGAACAGACCGATTGCCAGCGAGGCACCGAGCACGATCGCCAGTGCCACAGGGACACTGGTCCACGGCCGGCGGTCCAAACCCAGCACGCCGGCCAGCTGTTCCGGAGGGGCTTCGGAGAGCGCCAGTCGGTCACCGTCGACCGACACGATCCGCGCCGTGGCCCCCTCGCGTCCGTCCTCGAGAACAAAGGCCACGCGATCACGAGGAGCCAGTCGGTGACCGACACCATCCCGATCGGTGAACGACTTGCTGACGACCAGCGCTGTCCCGTCCACTTTCACCGGATGGACCACGGCCAGGCGGCCATCGGTGGCATCCGATCCGGGACGGGGCTCGACGTTGATCCCCGTCGACCCGATCCCGCTGACCCGGTACAGCCGGTCATTGTCAGCTGACGACCCGATCAAACGGACTCGGTCACCCGAGGAAAATCCATCCGGGGGACGGGCCAGTTCGATCCTGCCGGTGCTCGCGGTGACGCTGGAGATCGACACCTCTCCGAGAGCGACATACTCGACCTGGAGCAGAAACGGCAGGCCACAGCCGACCAGGCAGATGATCGAGCCGACCGAGAGATCGATGCCGCCGGTGATGATCACAAAGGCGACCCCGATCGAGATGATCCCGAACAGGGCCGTCCGCTTCATCAGGTTTTCGAGGTTGAACGGCTTGAGGAACGCGTCGCTCATCAACGCCGTCGCCACGAAGACGAACAGCAGCAGGCTGAAAATCCCCACGACCTGTTTCATCCAGCTGCCCCGGTCGCCAGTTGCATCACCGCCTCCTCACCCTCACCACCGGCCAGCACCTCGCGGTCCAGTTCGCCGGCGATCCGGCCCTCGTGCATCACCACCGCCCGGTCGGACATCCGCAGCACCTCCTCCATCTCGCTGGAAACAAACAGGATAGCGACTCCCCGAGCGGCAAGTTCGTCCATCAACGCATAGATCTCCTGCTTGGCGCCCACGTCGATCCCACGGGTCGGTTCATCCATCAAGAGCACCCGCGGCTCCATCGCCAGCCACTTTCCGAGCACCACCTTCTGCTGGTTGCCCCCGGAAAGGTAGCGGACAACCTGCTCGGGGCCGGGTGTCTTGACCCGCAACCGCTCAATCATCCGATCACCAATCTCCTTCTCACGACCACGATTGAGGAACCCAGACCGCGCATCCCGTTTCAGTGACGGCAGGCTCATGTTCTCACGAACGGTCATCTCGATCACCAGCCCCTGCTGCTTGCGGTCCTCGGGAACCAGGGCCAGCCCCGCACGGATCGCCTGGCGGGGATCCTGAGGCAACAACGGGATCTCCCCGATCTTCAACTGGCCATCCAGGGCCGGGGTGATCCCAAAGAGCGTCTGCAGCAGTTCAGTTCGGCCAGCACCGACCAATCCGGCCAGCCCGACGATCTCGCCGGCTCGAACCGAGAAATCCAGCCTGTGGTCCGGAAACGCAGGCGACCGCAGGCCACTGGCTTCCAGTACCACTTCACCCAGTTGGCGATCGGCGTCGCGCTGAAGTTGCTCGATGTCACGTCCGACCATCAACTGGACCATCGCGTCGTGAGTGATCTCCTGCCGGTCCAGTTCTCCGGCGTTGGCTCCGTCCCTGAGCACGGTGACACGATCGGCCATCCGGATGACTTCGCTGAGCCGATGCGTAATGTAGACAATGCTCTTGCCCGCATCCCGCAGTTGACCGATCACCTCGAAGAGACTCTCGGCCTCGCTCTGCGAGAGGCTCGATGTGGGCTCGTCCATGATCAGCACCCTCGCATCAACCGACAGCGCCTTGGCGATCTCGACCATCTGCTGCCGGCCAATGGTCAGTTCCGATACGATCGTTGCCGGGTCGATGGCCAGGCCGACCATGTCGAGAAACCGCCGGGACTGACCGTGAGTCCGTGCGTGGTCGATCAGAACCCCCGCCGGCCCCCGGCGAGGTTCCCGACCCAGGAAGATGTTGGCGGCGATGTCGAGGTTGTCGGCGAGGTTGAGTTCCTGGTGGATCAACGCAATGCCGGCCGCCAACGCCTCCTCGACTCCGTCGATCTGCACCGGCTGGCCATCGACGAGCAGTTCGCCGGTGTCGGCCGGTTGTACACCGGCAAGGATCTTCATCAACGTGCTCTTGCCGGCCCCGTTCTCGCCGATCACCGCCAGCACTTCGCCGGGGTGCAACACCAGGTCCACCCGGTCGAGAGCCAGCACCCCGGGGAACCGTTTGCTGACGGAACGGACTTCCAGCAACCGGTCCTCCGTGTCGATGCGGTTTCCGGCTGAAGCCGCGCCGCGATCTGTGGGAGCGTCGGACATCGGGTGGCAAAGACCTGGTGAGACGGCCTAGCGGCCCTCGAGAACCTTGTCAGCGGGATCGAAACGCGTGTTGTCGGCCGAACGGCCTAACAGCGCATCGATCACTCCCTGACGCCGCAAACGGGCATTGTCCTGTTCGAGTCGACCGATGAACAACATCACCTTGCCCCCCTTGGGCAACGCCTCCCGGATCAACTCGCCGCACATTCGCCCGGCGGTGTAGTTGTCCATGCCGATGTAAACCAGGCGGTTGGCCTTCGGAGCGTCTGAGTCGTGGGTGATCAGGCGGGTCTTTTCGGCGGCCTGGTTGAGCAGGTCGACCTGGTTCTCAGCGTCGATCGGGCTGACGGCGATCCCCTGGACCCCCCGGGTGATCAGATCCTCGATCATCCGCTTCTGGTCGGCAATCCCCTCGGCCGGCATCAGTACGTCGGTGTTGACTCCCAGCTTGTTTCCTGCCGCGATCACACCCTTGGAGGCAATCGTCCAGAACGACGCCACACCATTGGTGACGTAG
This sequence comes from Planctomycetaceae bacterium, assembly GCA_003445035.1. Lineage (GTDB taxonomy): Bacteria > Planctomycetota > Planctomycetia > Planctomycetales > Planctomycetaceae > UBA8437. Next base: position 31,897 of record DLVV01000147.1, read on the forward strand.
GCAAAACGCGGCTTGCCCTCCTTGGTGTCGTTTTTCGCATCGCCACCAACCTTGGCCTTCAGGTCGGTCCAGAAGTCGTCGACGTTGTCCTTGCGGATCTGACGAGCTGGGATGTCGATGAACTTGTCCTCCGGAATCACATCGGTCTTGCCGCTCTCCAGTGCGGCCAACACCTCAACCGACTTGTACCCGTACATGTAAGGGTTCTGGACCACAGTGCCGTAGACGGTCCCGTCCTTGATCCCCTGCAGCGTTTCATCGGCCTCGTCGAAAGCGATCACCTGGACCGTCTGCTCCTCACCGAGGCGATCGGCCTGCTGGAGAGCCTCGAGGATGGCCGGCGGATTGTAGGCAAACAGGCCGACCATGGCCGAGATGTCTGAGTGTCGAGCGAGCGTGTCTTCGACGTTAGCCTTGGCCTGGGCCCGGTCGAACTGATCGGTCAGGGTGCCCAGCACGATGTAGTTGCCGGTTTCGGCTTCCTTGCGGCTGACCTTCAGCAGACCACCACCGGAGTCACCGGACCCGCCGCCACCGTCGGCCGGGGCGCCCGCGTCGCCGCACCCGGTCACCAGGAGCAGGGAGAGCGTCAACAGCTGAAGTGTCGCAACGAACCGTTTCATCGGATAATCTCCGGTATCCCAGATGCCCCTTGGAGGCAGCCAGGTGCTGCCACCGATCAACCCGACCATCTTGACGCTCACCTCCACCCGCGCCAACGCACGCCGCTGAAGTCTCGGGACTTCGGAATTCCTTTCACGACTCCAATTGTCCCGACCGTGCCACCGGGATAGAATTCCGCCGGCACCACGCGACGCATGC
>DLVV01000298.1:0-950 GCA_003445035.1 Planctomycetaceae bacterium
TCCCCACAGCAACTATCGGACGGCAGATGGGCGGTGGTTGACCATCGCCTGCACCAACGACCGGATGTTCGAACGACTGGCGAAGGCGATGGGTCGGTCTGACGTGCTGGAGGACGAGCGGTTCGTCACGAACGCAGCTCGCATCGCCCATCGGCCGCAGGTGAACATGCTGGTCGGGGACTGGGTGGCGACCACGCCGACCGACGAGGTGCTAGCTAGCTGTGAGGCGGCGGCCGTGCCGGTCGGCCTAGTCCAGACCGTCGACGAGTACCTGGGACATCCCCAAGTAGTTGCGCGCGATTCGGTGGTCACCGTGGAGCACCCGACCGTTGGTCCGGTGAGCGTGCCCGGGGTGGTTCCCCGGCTCACGGAGACGCCCGGGTTCATCCGGACGCTCGGGGCGGTGTTGGGCGAGGTTTCCGTAGACGAGATCGTCGAACGCTGGTCGGCTCTCGGTGAACGGGGCGGCCGACCGAATTGGGATGCCGACAGGGGAGAAGCGACATGAGCGTGGACGACCGCCACTGGAATCTGACCGAGGACCAGGAGGAGTTGCGGCTGCGGGCCCGCCAACTGGCCGTCGAGGTGGTAGCGCCGCGGGCGGCCGAGGTGGACCGCACTGAGGCCTACCCATGGGACGTGGTTGAGGCCCTGCAGGAGGCAGGGTTTATGGGTATGACTGTGCCGGAGGCATATGGCGGTCCGGGCCGGTCATTCCTTGAAGCGGTCCTAGTGGTGGAGGAGATGGCCCGGCAGTGCGGCGTGACCGGACGTATCGCAGTGGAGGCGAACATGGGTGCCCTCTCGGCGATCATGGCGTACGGGACCGAGGACCAGAAGCGTCTAGCAGCCGAACTCGTGCTTGGCGGGGACAAGCCGGCGATCTGCATCACGGAGCCCGGCGCCGGAAGTGCAGCTTCACAGATGACTACCCGTGCTGACCGGCGAGG
>DLVV01000298.1:1338-2517 GCA_003445035.1 Planctomycetaceae bacterium
GTGTTCGCCCGGGTGTTCGACGAGGAGGGCGCCGAGGAGGGAATCGGCGGCTTCTTGGCTGTTCGCGACGAGAACCCTGGCCTTGTGATTGGACGTCGAGAACCGACTATGGGCCTACGAGGTATCCCGGAAACCGAGATCTTGCTGCAGGACATGGAGGTGGCTCCCGAGATGGTGCTCGTTCCACCATCAGGCTTTGGACGGGGATTTGCCGAACTCATGAACGCCTACAACACCCAGCGAGTTGGCGCCGGCACGGTGGCCCTAGGCCTTGCTGCTGGAGCTCACGACCGATCTGTTGCCTATGTAAAGGAACGGGAGCAGTTCGGTCGGCCCATTGCAGAGTTCCAAGGCGTGCAGTGGATGCTGGCTGACATGGCGACCCGTTTGGAGGCCGCTCGCAGCCTGATCTGGCGGGCTACCACATCCCGAGGGCCGGGCGGGAGCCTGTTCCCCGATCCGACCATGGCGGCACAGGCCAAGATTTTCACGTCCGAAACATGTATCGACGTGGCCAACGACGCCCTCCAGTTGTTTGGAGCCGCTGGTTATTCACGCAACAACCCGATGGAGCGGATCTGTCGAGACGTACGGATGTTTACCATCGGTGGCGGAACAGCCCAGATCCTGCGGACCGTTGTGGCCTCCCGGGTGTTGGATATGAAGCTCCCTCAGAGAAGGGGAGGGTTCCTGCCCCAATAGGTCTGGTCCGGAGTTGATGGGTGAATAGCGGCCAGCCGGTTGACGTTTTGGGCTCCTAACGAGCCCAGTGGGGGCCTAACGGGTGAGCCAACCTCCGTCTACCGGCAAGTGCACTCCGGTGATCCATGACGATTCGTCGGAGAGAAGGAACGAGACCGCTGAAGCGATGTCTTCTGGCTGACCAATTCTGGGCACCAACAGCCTCTCCTTCAGCGATTCAAGCGTCTCAGGGGAGGTGATGCCCTCGAGGGAGACGAAATCAGTAGCAACCGGCCCGGGGGCAACCGCATTGACTCGTATGGAGGCCCCGGCCAGTTCGACGGCGAGGGCCTTGGTGAGCATCTTCACTCCACCCTTTGACGCGTTGTAGTGGACCTGGCAATGGCCGGCTGACGACACCACAACCTCAGCTTCGATAGTCGAGATGTTTACGATTGCTCCTCCACCTGCCCTTTCAATATCGCGTGCCACCTCTTG
>DLVV01000219.1:0-2610 GCA_003445035.1 Planctomycetaceae bacterium
AAGAAGGCCGGAGACAAGAAGGCCGAGTCTGGTTCGGCCGGACGGAGATGAACGAGCGGGACGACGGGTTCGACTGGAACGATCGCGGCACGTTTCTTCGTGCCGGCATTTCCGTCGAAGTGGTGGTGTTGCTGATCGGATTGGGCCTGGGCTGGCTGGCCGGTATCAATCCGTGGAGTGGTTGTCGGGTGACGCCGGTGTCCATCGCCTGGGGGGTGGCTGCGACCGGGCCACTGCTGTTGGCCTTCGGAGTGACGTACACGTTGTCCTGGTCCCCGCTGCTGCGGATCCGGGAACTGCTGGTCGAAATGCTGGGCCGACCGATGGCGCTGTGCCGCTGGTACGACCTGTTGCTGTTGGCCGTTTTGGCGGGCGTGTGTGAGGAGTTCCTGTTTCGCGGGGTGATCCAGCCCTGGATGGCTGGTGACGATGCGGCTCGCCCGTTGGCGATCGGGTTCGTGGTGGCGTTGATCGGCAGCAACCTGCTGTTCGCCCTGCTGCACCCGGTGACGCCGACTTACGCAATCGTGGTTGGCCTGGTGGGGATCTACCTGGGCCTGGTGGGACTGGTGGATCCGTTGCCGGACGGCGGCGCGTCACCCGGACAACTCAACCTGGTCGTCCCGATGGTCGCTCACGGGCTCTACGATTTCCTGGCCTTCCTGGTGATCGCCGGGGAAAGCCGTCGCCGAGATGCCGCCCGGGCAGGCGTCACCGGGATTGTCGAGTCTGACTGAACGGCTACAATCCGCGACCGTTTGCCGCGAACCGGATTTCCAGGACGAGGGTATTGATGGTCGAGGAGGGGACCACCGTCCCGGCCGATTCGAAGGCCGGCCGCGGGCCGCTTTCCTCCGCGCTGTCGGCCATGGTCGGCGTGGTGGTCGGGGTTCCCCGCCTGACTTTGCTGCTCTCGGGGACACTGGCGGTGGGAGCCGTCGTGGTGACGCTGGCGCTGCTGGAGTTCCAGACCAGCCGGTCGGACCTGATTGATCCCGACGCCGAGTTCCATCGACGCTGGCTCCGTTACTCCGCCGCCTTTCCCGACTCGTCGGACCTGGTGGTGGTGGTCCGGGGCCGCGACCGCGTGTCCGTGGAGGTGACACTCGAGAAACTCGGTCGACGGGTGGTGGCTCACGATGATGTCCTGCGAAGTGTTCTCTATCGGCTCGAGGGCCGCGAGGGACAACGCCCCCGCTACTTCACTTCTGCGGATGGCCGGACCGGGTACTTCAGAGCGGTGCCGGTGGTGACCGAGGACGCGGGTTTCGAGGGGGCGGCGGCGGCGATTGGCCGGATGAGGCGCGTGATCGAGGAGGTGTTGGCCGAAGGTCAGTCGTCGGGGGAGGCCGGCCGAGGGATCGAGATCGGGTTGACCGGGATCCCGGTTCTCGAAAGCGACGAGATGGTGCGATCGCAGCAGGACATGATCCGCGCGTCGTTACTGGCGGCCGTGGGGGTGGCCTGGTTGATGGGGATCGGCTTCCACGGCGTGCGGTTGCCACTGGTGATCCTGTTCGGCCTGGGTGTCTCGCTGGCGTATTCGTTCGCCGCGACCGCGCTGACCATTGGGCACCTCAATATCCTTTCCGTCTCATTTGCTGTCGTGCTGATCGGCCTGGGAGTGGATTTTTCAATTCATTTCCTGGCTCGTTACGTCCAGTCACGCCAGGGGGGGGCGGGACTGGTTCAGGGTCTGGTGGAATCGGCCGGTGAGGTGGGGCCGGGGATCGCGACCGCGGCGCTGACGACGGCACTGGCCTTCGGGTGTGCGTCGCTGACGGAATTCCGCGGAGTGGCCGAACTGGGCTGGATTGCCGGCGGCGGGATCATGATCTGTGCGATCGTGACCTTTGCCGTCATTCCGGCGATGGTGCGGCTGACCGATTCAAGGACGATGCCGGGAGATTTTGCGGTGTCGTTGATGGGCGAGCACTGGCGTCACAGGGTGGCCGAATCGCCGAGGGTGTTCGTATCGGTCTCGTTGGCTGTGCTGGTCCTGGCCGGTTCGTCGCTGGTCACCTGGCGCGAGGGGCGGATCGAGTGGCTCGTCAGGTACGACGACAACCTGTTGAACCTGCAGGCCGACGACATCGAGTCGGTCAAGGTGCAACGGCGGGTGGCGACCGATCCCGACGGTGGGGCGCTGTTTGCGGTGTCGTTGTGTGGGTCACTGGAGGAGGCCGAGCGGATGGCCGAACGGATGAAGTCCTTGCCGAGTGTCGGCCGGGTCACTCACCTGGGAAGTTTCCTTCCCGGGGCCGACGCCAACACGCTGAAGCGACTGCCCGCCGCCCTGGTCTCTCGCTATCTCAGCGCCCAGGACGACTGGCTGGTGCAGGTGGTGCCGGGCGAGTCGATCTGGGATCGGGAACCCCTGGTCCGGTTCGTCGGCGAGGTGCGGAGCGTTGATCCGGAAGTGACCGGGACGCCACTGCAGAATCACGATGCGGGACGTCAGATCAAGCGAAGCTACGAGATGGCGGCGCTGGTCGCGGTGGGAGCCATCGCGGTGGTGCTGCTGGTGTCGGCACTGGGCCCATGGCAAGCCCTTGTGGTCCTGGCCTCCGGAGTGCTGGTGGTGGGGATCGCCGTCGAGATGGCCGCCCG
>DLVV01000219.1:2991-13706 GCA_003445035.1 Planctomycetaceae bacterium
CGATGGTGCTCGACTGGCGAGCCGTTCGCGACACGTTGCTGGCGCTGCTGCCGCCGGTGGCCGGCGGTGTGGTGATGCTGGGAGCCATGCAGTGGCTGAAGGTGCCGTTGAACCCGGCCAACCTGATCGTGTTGCCCCTGGTGCTGGGGATCGGTGTCGACGACGGGGTCCACGTGCTCCACGATTTTCGCGCGAGGGGGGGCCACTACGTGATGTCGTCCTCGACGATTCACGGCGTACTGCTGACCTCACTGACCTCGATGATCGGGTTTGGCACACTGATGATCGCCTCGCATCGCGGTCTTTCGAGCCTGGGGCTGGTGCTGTTGCTCGGCGTTGGCAGTTGCCTGCTGGTGGCGCTGGTTCCTCTGCCGGCGGTGCTGAGACTGGTTTCCGAATCTCAGAGAATCCCCCGTCGCTAAAACGATCGGGACATCCGGACCGTGGGATTGGCCGAGCGCCGCCAACCGGGTATCCTGCTGGGAACTCGCGGAGCAAGGAGGGGTAAGGCGAGCATGAATGGAGCGAACCTGAAACCGTCGGTTGGTGCGGCGGCCGAGTGGGTGGCCGGTCTGCACGATTGGGTCGAGAACGTGTTGCCGGGGGATCGCTTCGGTGACTGGTCGGCGAAGCTGGTTGTCGTGGTGGCGACGGCCGCCGTCGCCTGTCTGGCCCACTTCGTCACGCTCCGCCTGACGCTGGCGATCATCCGCAAGATGGCCGCCCGGACCCGCACCCAGTGGGACGACCGGCTGGTGGAACGCCGCGTCTTCGACAGGTTGGCCTGGCTGGTGCCCGCGGTGATCGTGTACCTGGCCGCGCCGGTGTTCGCCGAACCGTTCATTTCCGGGCTGGCGGTCGATGAGGCGTTGATGAAGTTGACGACCGCCTGGATGGTGCTGGTCGTCATCGGGGCACTCAGCGGAATGCTGAACGCCGTGGCCGACATCTACGACACGCTGGACCGCAAGAAGGCCAATCCGATCAGTGGGTTCATCGGCGGCTTCAAGCTGGTGCTGTGGGTCGTCGGCATGATCCTGGTCATTGCTGCGATCACTGGCCGAGATCCCTCGGGGCTGGTCGCCGGAATCGGTGCCCTGACCGCCGTCCTGATGCTCGTCTTCAAGGACTCGATCCTGGGCCTGGTCGCCAGCATCCAGATCTTCGTCAACGATCTTGTCCGGGTTGGCGACTGGATCGAGATGCCCGTTCATGGAGTGGACGGCGATGTGATTTCGGTGACCCTGACCACGATCAAGGTGCAGAACTGGGACCGCACGATTTCGACCGTGCCTTCCTATTGCGTGATCTCAGAGTCGTTCCGGAACTGGCGAGGCATGCAGGAGTCCGACGGCCGCCGGTTGAAGCGTTCGATTGCCATCGATGTGAACTCGGTCCAATTCTGCTCACGCGAGCAGATCGAGCGATTCCGGAGGGTCTCGTTGCTCAGGGACTACATCGCCGCCAAGCAGGTCGAGGTCGAGGCGTACAACAAGGAGTACGGGGTCGACACATCCGAGTTGATCAACGGTCGGCGTCTGACCAACCTGGGCACGTTCCGGGCGTACCTGGTCGAATATCTCCGCCGACACCCCGGCATCAACGAGGACATGACGTTGATGGTCCGACAGTTGCCGCCCTCGGCGGAGGGCTTGCCGATCGAGATCTACGTTTTCAGTCTCGACAAGCAGTGGGAGAACTACGAAGCGCTGCAGGCGGACATTTTCGACCACGTGCTGAGCGTCGTGGGCGAGTTCGACCTGCGAGTGTTCCAGGGGCCAACCGGACTGGTCATGGCGGGGATCAGCGGCCGGGCCGCGGCCTGAACCGGGTTGTCCTATCGGATCCAGCCACCTCCCAGCACGCGGTCGTCGTCGTAGAAGACGACAGCCTGTCCGGGAGCCACTCCGTACTGGGGTTCGTCGAAGGTCACCCGCGCCCGGTCCGCTCCGATTGTCTCGACGGTCGCCGGAGCCGCGTGGTGTCGGTAGCGGATCTGTGCCGTGCATCGCAATGGCGTGTCGTCGGGCGAACCGTGCCCGTCGACGAGCCAGTTGAGACGGTCGGCCTCCAGGGATGTTCTGGCCAGGTCCTCCCGCTCGCCCACCACGACCCGGTGCGACTCGGGTTCGATCGCCACCACGTAACGAGGTTCTCCGAACGCGATCCCCAACCCGCGGCGTTGTCCCACGGTGAATCGTTCGTATCCCTGGTGCTGCCCGACGACCGTTCCAGCGGTGTCGACCACCTCGCCGGCCGTATCGAGTTCTCCCCGATGACGTCTCAGAAATCCCGCGTAGTCGTTGTCGGGCACGAAGCAGATCTCCTGGCTGTCGGGCTTGTCGAAGACCCGCAGCCCGGCCCGTTCGGCCGTCTCGCGGATCTCCGACTTGCTTGCGTCCCCGACCGGGAACAGGACGTGGTCGAGCAACGCCGGATCGATACCGAACAGCACATACGACTGGTCCTTGCCGTCGTCCCGGCCGCGCATCAGCGCCAGCCGTTCGGATCCCGGCACCGGGACGACCCGGGCGTAGTGTCCCGAGGCGACATGAGTGGCACCGACCTGTTGGGCGAAATCCCACAGCCGACCGAACTTCAGCCAGTTGTTGCACATCACGCACGGGTTGGGCGTCCGCCCGGCGAGGTACTCGTCGGCGAAGTAGTCCTGGATCCTTCCGAAGGCGTCCTGGAAATTCAACGCGTGGAAGGGAATGTCGAGCGAATCGGCAACTCGCCGGGCGTCGGCAGCATCGGCGGCACTGCAGCAGCCCTGGCGGTGTGACGGGCCACTGTCGAGTACCGGTAACTCGCAGGTGGCTTCCTGGTGGACGCCGGAGCGCATGAACAGCCCGATCACTTCGTGACCCTGCTGCTGCAGCAGCCAGGCGGCGGCCGAACTGTCGACTCCACCGCTCATTGCCAAGACGACTCGAGTGCCCATGGCCCGATTCTAGAAGCCCCGCGGGTGTGCCGCCAAGCTTTGGGCGTATTCACCGGCCCGGCTTGTCCGAAAGCGAGACGCGGGTGGCGGGGCCGATCAGGCCGTGGGCCCGCATCGACTGAACCAGTTGCCGGGCGACGGGCCCCGCCTGGCGGCCTCCCGAGCCGGCGTGTTCCAGGACCACGACAAACGCCAGTCGTGGCCGATCGGCCGGAACATAGCCGGCGAACCAGGCGTGATCCTCGAGGTCTCCGCCCACCTCGGCGGTTCCCGTCTTACCCGCGATTGCCATTTCGGGCAGCCGGATTCGCTTGTAACCGGTTCCCAGGGGGTCTTCGACGACCCGTCGCAACCCGTCCTGGACGATCGCAAGCGTGCGGGGCGAAAGATCCGGGATGCGGGTGGCCCGTGGCTCGGCTCGCGTGGCCAGTGCGGCCGAATCGGGTCCGTGTCCCGAGACGACGTGTGGGGTCACCAACGATCCCCCGTTGGCAATCGCCGCCATCATGCGGACGATCTGCAGTGGCGTCGCGGTGACCGGTCCCTGTCCGATTGCCAGTTGCATCGTTTCGGAGATCAGGGGCCTGGTTGGTGGTGCGGGAAGGTCCCCGGACGATTCACCGGGCAGGTCGATCCCCGTGGGGTGTCCGAATCCGAACCGTTCAGCCCAGCGGTGCAGGTTGTTGTGGCCGGTGGGACCCGATCGAGCCAGTCTCCGGGCGGCGTCGAAGAAAAAGACGTTGCAACTGCGGCACAACGCGTCTCCCAGGTCGGTCTTGCCGTGGCCCACTCCGAATCGACTGAAGACGTAGCAGCGGTGGTGGCTGGGGCGGTCGAGAAATCCCCGGCAGGCGATACTGTGTCCGTCGGGAACCAGTCCACTTTCGAGCAGGGCGGTGGCCGTGAGGGACTTGAAGACCGAACCCGGTGGCAGCGCCATCCCGGTGACACGGCAGAAGAGTGGTCGGCGAGGGTCCTCGGTCAATTTCTGCCAGGTGGCGGCGTCGGGAGCGATCAGGAGGTTCGGGTCGAAACGGGGTGCCGAGGCCGCGGCACGGACTGCCCCGGTGTGCAGGTCGATCACGACGATCGCTCCGCCGGGAGATCCTCCCGATGTGGCTTCGTCGAGCAGACTCTCGGCCTGCCGTTGCAGATGCAGCGAGAGGGTCAACTGGACGTCCCGGCCGCGACGGGGTGGTTTCAGGACACGGGTTGAGACGACCTCGCCGTGGCGGTTGGTGACGATCCGTCGCAATCCCGGTTGGCCGCGCAGCACGTGATCGTAGGACTTTTCGACGCCAGTGGATCCGACCCACTCGCGGTCGGGCACGACACCCCTGGAGCTGCTGCGACGGCGTCGAGTTCCGACGACGTGAGCTGCCAGGCTGCCATGTTGGTAGACCCGTCGTGTTTCGACGCGAACCGTGACGCCGGGGAAACGTTCGGGGTGTTCCTGGATCGCTGCTGCGGCCTCCAGTGGCACGTTGTCCAGCAGCCGGTGGTACACGAGTTCCTCGGTGATCACCACCGGTTCGGTTGCCGCGCGTCGGGGGGGAGTGGTCAGGGCGGTTTTGAGCGAGTCGAGAAACGAACCCACCGGATCGGGGACCGGGGCCGAATCCCTGGTCCGCCGTCGCTGGACCGAGGTCACCATCCGTTCGACCCGTTGCTGCACGTCGCTCATTCGCCTGTCCAATTCGCTCCGGCCTACACGGCAGCGGCTCGACAGTTCATCGAGCATCGTCTCTCGACGTGCCAGCACCTCGTTACGAGCCGCGGCCAGGCGTGCCCCGTCCCGGCGAGCGTGGGGTTCGAGGTGTTCGAGAGCCTGGCCCTGAAGCCACGAGCGGTCTGTCGGCGATTGGAGCCAGCGGTAATGGACCAGGACCTGGAACCGTTGCTGGTCGTGGGCCAGCACGCTGCCGTCGTCGGCCAGGACACGGCCTCCGTGAGTTGGGATCGGCCGGGTGGTGACGGTGACCGGTGACGAGCGTGGCGCCAGTTCGTCACCGCTCCGCTGCACGGTGGCGGTGACCCGCCATCCGATCAGCAAAAGCGGCAGGATCATGGCCACCGTCAGCAGCGTCAGTCGACTGCCTGGCTGGCGATCCCAACGGGATCCCTCGGGTTCGGCACGCGGCAGCAGGTCGTTGGTTGGACGATTGAGCATGGCCGGGCGGAAGGCGGAGGGGAGTGAGACACCGGGTTTGGTCAGGTCGAGAGTGGGGCCGGAAGCAGCATCCGCCCCAGGGATCTGTGGAGACCACGCAGTCCCAGCAGCACGATCAGCAGCAGGCCCGAACTGACCAGGGCGTCTGCCAGTGATCCGGTGACAGCCGCGGGCAGGGTGTCGGTCAGCCAGGCCGAGTTCGGAGAGACGATGCCGATTCTCACCAGTCGCGAGGCGGATTCGATTCCGGCGGTCAACAACACGGCGGTGAGCGTGGTGGTGGTGATCGAGTGGATCCGGCGGCGGGTCCACTCGGACGGAAGCAGGCAGACCGCGACTGTCGCCAGGACAAGGTCCAGCCCGAGCGGCCCATTGCTTCGCAGACAGTCGCTGGTGAATCCCAGCACCGCTGCCCAGACCACGATCGCGGAACCCCGTCCGCCGACCACCACCAGGGCCAGTACGATCCACAGGGGACGAAACGTGGCACCTCCGAGGCTGAGCTGGGGAACGACGGAGGTCTCGGCGACCAGTGCGGCGTAGGCCAACCCCAGCAGGGCGAGATGGCGGACGAGTGAGAGGGGATTCACTGGGCGAGGACTCCCGGCGAGTTGGAGCGTTGGGGGTTGAGTGTCCTGGTCAGTATCTCGACGTTCTGCAGTTCGTCGAGATTGATGGCGGGACGAATGCGGATCTCCCAGTGCGGGGCTCCATCGGGCAACTCGGCGCGGACCACGGTGCCGTAGAGCATCGGCCAGCCGCCCGGCTGGTCACGACCATCGGTGTAGACCAGGTCGTACCTGGCGACGACCTCGGTGGCCGGAACCAGTGTCAGCCGGCAGAAGCCGTCGCCGCAGCCTTCGAGCATGCCACGGGCTGAGAAGACGGGGCGGTCCCGGCCACGTCGGGCCAGTCGGGCCAGGCCACGGAACCGGGTGTCGGTCAGAGGCTGCAAGGTGGAGGTCCAGCGACCGACCCGTGAGATCCTGCCGGCCACGCGTCGGCCGGCGTAGGCGGGTTGGCCGCGAGCCAGTCCCGAATCAACGCCCAGGTCGAGTGTGGCGTGGCCCGGTTCGACGACCAGGCTGTCAACCGGCAGGCCACGTCCCCTGTCGAGGATTCTCCCGGCCTGCCAGGCCGCGATGGTCTCGTGGCCCAGCACGCGGGCCGGGACAAGATCGGTGGTGATCAGCGGTGGCTGTGAAGAATCGGTCCGCCCGGCCACCGCCCGTTCGACCAGCCGTGCGTTGGCGATCCGCAGGCGGCGGATTTCCAGGCGGGCGGCCTCCAGGTCCTGCCGGTGATTGTCGGCGACCCGAGCCGTCCCCTCCAACGGGTGCCAGCCCTCCAGCCGGTCCACGAGTTCGGCGACGGCCTGCTGGCCGGGCCGGGCCATGTCGATCACGTGGCTGCGGATGCTGCTGGCGATCGGATCGGGGACCGTGATCAGGGCCAGTCCGACCAGCAGGCAGATCGCAGGCGGTTTCCAGTTGGTTGCAGCCCTCACCGGCTTGCCCTCACCACGTCTCTTGTCTCGACCGGTCCACGATGTGGCCGACGAATGATCACAGGTCGCTGTCGCCGTCCTCGAGAGCGTCTCGCCATTGCGAGAGGTGTTCGAGGCAGATCGACGTGCCCCGGGCCACGGTCGTCAGGGGGTCCTCAGCCACCCGGACCGGGACTCCCAGTTGTTCGTTCATCAGTCGGTCGAGTCCGCGGAGGATCGAACCTCCTCCGGTCAGGACCATCCCGGTGTCGACGATGTCGGCAGCCAGTTCCGGTTGACACTGTTCGGTCACTCCGCGAATCGCGATCAGGATCGCCTCGAGTGGCTCTCGCAACGCCTCGCGAATTTCCTCGCTGGTGACGACCGCCTTCCGTGGCACGCCGCTGATCGTGTCGACGCCTCGCACTTCCGCGGTGCGTTCTTCATCCAGGGGAAAAGCGCTGCCGGCTTCGATCTTGATCGCTTCGGCCGCCTGGGTGCCGATCCGCAACGAGAAGTGCTGTTTCATGTACTCGACGATCGCCTCGTCCATCTCGTCTCCGCCGATGCGGATCGATCGACTGACGACGATTTCGGCGAGGCTGAGGATGGCGATCTCGGTCGTTCCGCCCCCGATGTCACAGACCATGCTGGCCATCGGTTCGGAGATCGGCAGCCCGGCTCCGATGCCGGCGGCCTTCGACTCGTCGATCAGGTAAACCCGTCCGGCCCCGGCCCGCTCGGCACTGTTGAAGACCGCTCGTTTTTCGACAGGGGTGATACCGCCGGGGACGGCAATCACCACCCGAGGCTTCAGCAGTCGGTGGCGGCTCGATTTCTTGATGAAGTACTCCAGCATCGCCTCGCACAGTTCGAAGTCGGTGATCACCCCGTCGGCCAGGGGGCGGACCGCCGTGATCGATTCGGGAGTGCGTCCGAGCATCTGCTTGGCGAGCTTCCCAACGGCGGTGCCGCGTCCCAGGACACGGCGGGTGCCTTTCTCGAGAGCCACGACGCTCGGTTCGTCCACCACCACGCCCTCGCCCTGGATCGCCACCAGCGTGTTGGCGGTGCCCAGATCGATAGCCAGGTCCGGACAGATCCACTGGCGCAGGCGGTGCAACATGGCCCTGGAGTCGGAGTGGGCGAGTTCGGGAGAAGCGACTGGGGCAGCCGGTTTGTAGTTCTCTGGCCGGTTTGCTGCAAGATGCAGTTCCCGACCCGTCACGACTGCGATTCGCTCGGGCCGTCGCGTAGAATCAAAGCCCGTGACTTTCGTCGAAGACTCATCACCCGATTCCCCCGGAACGACCGTGCCGCTGACGGCCGTCGTGACCGGTGCGGCCGTTCGGATCGGCCGTGCCCTGGCACTGGAACTGGCTGGCCGCGGGTGGCAGGTCGTCGTGCACCACCGCACCTCGGTGACCGAGGCGGAGGAGACGGTCGCGATGATCGCGGAAGCGGGAGCGCATGCGATCGCGGTGGCGGCCGATCTTGAGGAACCTCACCGGGCGGCGGAGACCGTGTTCGAGGCGGCCGAAAACCGTTTCGGGCAGGTGTCGCTGTTGATCAACAACGCCGCGATCTTCGAGGGAGGGGCGTTGGGCGAAACCGATGCGGAGACCTGGCGGCGGCTGTTCGCGATCAATCTCGAGGCCCCTTGCGTGTTGTCCGAGCGTTTCGTACGGGGACTGGGCGAGGAGGGGATCGGACAGATCATCAACCTGGTCGACTGGCGGGGGCTGCAGCCCGACCCGCAGCGGTTGGCCTATTCGTTGACCAAGCACGGGTTGGTAGCTCTGACCAGGAGCCTGGCCGAGTCGCTGGCTCCTCGGGTGCGTGTCAATGCCGTGGCTCCCGGACCGGTGCTGCCCCCTCCGGGGGCCGATGCCGGGGAACTGGCAGCCGCCGTGGCGGCCTCTCCGCTGCGTCGTGCGGGTGGCCCGAAAGATGTGGTGGCTGCGGTGGGATACCTGCTCGATGCCGAACTTGCCACCGGTGACGTGTTGTCGGTGGCCGGCGGAACCCAACTGCCGGCCTCCCGGACTGTTGGTCGGGTTGCCGAGTGAACCGCGCGGCAGATAACGTCGGTGGAGTTGCTGCCCGAACCGGTGAGTTTCGGCAGGCCTACGATCCCAGGGGAGCGGTGGTGTGACAGACCGAATCGAGATTCGGGACCTGATGGTCCGGGCCATCGTCGGGATCAATGACGACGAACGGATCAATCGGCAGGACGTGGTCATCAACCTCACGATCTGGCTCGATTTCCGTGCGGCGGGACGGTCCGACAACATCGATGACACGATCAACTACCGCACACTGACCAAGCAGGTGATCGAACTGGTCGAGGGCTCGAGTTTCTTCCTGGTCGAGAAACTGGCCGGTGAGATTGCCAGCCTGGGCCTCGGGTTCTCCGAGGCGATCGAGCGGATCCGGGTATCGGTCGAGAAGCCGGGGGCGATTCGCTTTGCCCGTTCGGTCGGCGTCACGATCGAGCGGACACGCGGCGACGAGTCGTGAGATTCGACCGGCCGGCCTGAAAGCCGGGCCGGGTTTCCCTACTGGCTGAGCCGCTGCAGCAGTCGCAGCAACAGGATCAGGTCGTCACTCTGGGAGGGCTTCTTGATCTGCAGGTTCCAGGCCGACGTCCAGGTCGTCGTCCTGGGCCGGAAGCCGAGTTTCGTCATGCGACGGTGGAAATCGGGCATGTGGGCGGCCCCGTAGAAGAGACCCAGACGCTTTTTGCCCTGGCCGAGTTGTTCGCGGACGACTTTCATGGCAGCGACGTTACGGTCCTGGACCAGCAACTGGTCCAGCGTCTTGCCGACGCCGCCGTCGGGACCGAGGTTGGCCATCTGCTCGGCCATCATCCTCTTCATTTTCACCGGCCCATTAGGGTCCAGCAGCATTGTCAACAGGTCCACCTCCTCGACGCGGGCGTTGCCGCCCTTCTGCTTGGCCTTGGCTGCAGCGATGTTCTGCTGACGGATCATGTCGGCCAGCACACCGAGGGTGATTGTCAACGCGGTGTCACCTCGTTTTTCCATCGCCTTGGCCATTTCGGCGGGCGAGAGATCGGCGTGCACGAAATTCTTCTTGGAGTAGTCGATCAGTTCGAGTTGGTGATCGAGCCCGAGGGTGGTTTTCATCGCGTTCTGGAGAAAACCGGCAGGGTTGTTCGAGGCGGCTCCGGCTCCCTTTGCCGGTCGGACTCCCTTCGGGGCGACCAGTTCGTAGAGCAGTGCGTCGTACTGTTCGAACTGCTTGTTGAGCGACGAGTAATAGGATCGTTCGCCGACGTGAACCGCACCGATCAGGTCGACGACGACGGTTTGCCGGCGTTTCTTGCCGGCGGCCGCCCTCAACCTCTTCACGTAGCGGACCGTGGCCGTTTCCATCCGCAAGGGCCCGCCGGTCTTCTCGTCACGGACGATGCGAATGAAAGTCGGTGCCTTGACGCCGGACTTTTTCTTCTTCGTCGGCTTCTTGGCCTGCTGCGCCTGCAGTGGGGACGAGCAGAGAGCGACGGCCAGGCACAGGAGTCCTGCCCAGACGCGGCGATTCGTTCCTGGGGCACCGTGGAAGGATCGCGTTGGAATCAGCGTCATGGTCGGAGTCTCTTCTGGGCCGACGGGCGTATGAGGCGGTTCAGTTTGAACCGTTCCAACCGTGTTTCGCAAGATCGTGTGAATTATTCGATACGAGATCGAAAATCTTGACACGTCGCTTCGGGAAGTGGTCGGCCTCTTTTAGCCAGCAGTCGGGAGATCCCGGGTGGCCAATTTGAAATCACTCTCCGCCGACGCGACGAGAAAAGGGCGAGCCCTCTCTCCCGGGATGAACCGGAAGAGAGGGGAGTGAAGAGGAGAAAAGGGGGCTCGTTGCCTCCGCACCCTGCTCGCCGAAAAGCCAGGTGTCGGCAAGGATCATCTCAATTTGTCGATACGGGTTGCCACGTTGTTGTTGTCGTATTCGACCTCGACCCTGTCTCCTTCGTGCAGGTCGTCGAAGGTGATCGGAACGCCATTTTCGTCGAAGATCTGCGTGGTCGGCTTGACCTTGACCGTCTTCTCGCGTCCCACCGCGTTCTTGACACGGATCTTCCGTTTCTTCTT
>DLVV01000443.1 GCA_003445035.1 Planctomycetaceae bacterium
CAGATCCTCCACAAAAGGAACAGCTGTCCATGTTGAGTATCCCTCGCCTGGTCCTGGTTGCACGCATCACGGCTGTCGGGGTGGCCTGTTTCCTCGTGCCGGTCGTCGCGGGGGCTGCCGATGCCGTCAACACGCTGACACAGATGGAACGTTCGCAGGGATTCGCATTGCTCTTCGACGGCCGATCGCTGTCCGGCTGGCAACACAAGGGGAACTGGAAGGTCACCAAGGGGGTGATTTCCCGTAGCGGCCGCGGGGGCAGCCTGGTTTTCGTCTCGAAGAAGGTTCCCGACGATTTCGAGTTGCGGTTTGAATGGCGGGTCGGCGTCGGTAGCAACAGCGGGGTGTATTACCGGCCCGGCCAGTACGAATATCAGATTCTGGACAACAAGAAACACATCGACGGTCGAAATCCCAGGACCAGCGCCGCTTCGCTCTACTTCTGCATTGCCCCATCACACGACGCGACGGCGGAGGTGGGAAGCTGGAACACTGGGCGGATCGTGGCCAAGGGCAGCGTGATCCAGCATTGGCTCAATGGCAAGAAGGTCGTCGATTTCGACTACGCCGATCCGCGATGGAAAGAGCATGTCGAACTGTTGCGACTCCGGGGTGGCAAACTGGCTGCACGGGGCGCGCGGTTGAACCTGCAGGACCACGGGGATCCTGTCTGGTACCGTTCGATCCGGATGAGGACGATTCCGCGAGGTGAGAAATTGGTCAGCGACAACATCCGTCCCCAGAAGATCTCACCGGAAGTCCGTGCTGCGGAGCAGAAGAAGCTGAAGGGAATTCTCGACCGGCGGAAGGCGGCGGCCCGCAAAAAGAAGAAGCCGTAGACAGCCGAGACCATTTCGTGGTTCCGGAATGGCAGGAAAACCGTTCCCGGGAGAGTGAAATCGCCGAGAACTGTTGATAGGCCTCTGCAATTCGTAGTAAAACGGGTCTTGAGGCGCCGTGTGGATCTCACGGCACGACTGAAACACATACCGGAGAATCTGGATGTTCTCGATCAGTTCGGGCAAGCAGGGACAGCGGTTCTGTGATGGGCTGACGCGGCGTGACGCGTTGCAGGTTGGAGCGATGAGCGTGGGCGGCCTGACCCTGGCCGACCTGTTGCGTTCGGAGGCACAGGCCGACACCGGGTCCAGCCACAAGGCTCTGATCAACATCCACCTTGCCGGTGGACCTTCGCACCAGGACATGTTTGACCTGAAGCCCGAGGCACCTCGAGAATTCCGCGGCGAGTTCGAGCCGATCGCGACCAACGTGTCGGGGATCGATATTTGCGAGCACATGCCGATGCTGGCCCAGGCGGCCGACAAGTATGCGATCATTCGGTCTCTGACCGGTTCGATTGCCGACCACAGTGACTACCCGACCCAGACCGGTTTTCCGCGGGGTGACCTGCAGAGCATGGGGGGGCGTCCCTCGATCGGCAGCGTTGCGGCCAGGTTGCACGGCAGCACCGGCGGGGCCCCGCCGTTTGTTGGCTACAACGGATCTTACACCGGTTACCTGAGTTCGGTCTTCAAGCCCTACAAGCCGCAGGGCGGTGAACTGAAGCTCAACAACACGCTGACGGCCAGCCGACTGCAGTCTCGAACCGACCTGCTGGTCGGGCTGGACCGGCTGCGTCGGGACGTGGACCACACCGGACACATGCTGGCCCTGGACGCCTACACCCGCCAGGCGGTCGACATCGTGACATCGGGCCGCGTGGCCGACGCGTTGGATATGAACACCGAGGACCCCCGGGTCCGCGATCGGTACGGCAGCCAGGGAAGCATGTTCCTGAAAGCCCGACGGCTGATCGAAGCCGGTGTCCGTGTCGTCGGTTTCAACTGGGGCAGTTGGGACACTCACAGTGGTAATTTCAATCATCTTCGTGGCCAGTTGCCGAATCTGGACAGGTCGCTGCACGCCCTGCTTGAAGACCTGCACGCTCGCGGAATGGACAAGGACGTGACCGTCTGCGTCTGGGGTGAGTTTGGACGTACGCCACGTGTCAATAAGAACAAGGGTGGTCGCGACCACTGGTACGAGGTGGCGATGTGCTTCCTGGCCGGCGGCGGAATGAAGACTGGCCAGGTGGTCGGCAAGTCGAGCCGGAATGCCGAGCGAGCCGTCGAGCGGCCGGTGCACCTGCTGGAGGTCTTTGCGACGATGTACCACAACCTGGGCATCGACGTGCGGACCACCACGATCGATGACCCGGGCGGACGGCCGCAGTATCTGACCGGCGGCCGGTTGCCGATCCACGAACTGATCGCCTGATCGGGTCTCGGAAATCACGACGGGGCCGGCTCCGCCTTGGGCAGGGCCGGCCCCGTTTTTTTATGCAAGACCGTTGTGCTTCAGCAGCGCCGCGGTGTTTGGCTCTCGGCCGCGGAAGTCCCGGAAGATGTCCATTGGGTGTCTCCCCCCCCCGCATGCCAGCACGGTGTCCCGGAAACGCCGACCCGTTTCCGTAACCGCCTGCTCGTCGTCGAGACCGGCATCTTCGAAAGCGCCGAAGGCGTCTGCACTGAGCACCTCGGCCCACTTGTAACTGTAGTACCCGGCCGCGTAACCACCGGCGAAGATGTGCTGGAAGCCGCACAGGAAACGGTTTTCGGGAAGAGGCAGCAATGGGGAGGTCCGCTCGGCGATCCGTTGCTGAATCTTGAGCACAGTGTCTTCCCCCGCGGGATCGAACTGGTGGTGCAGGTGCATGTCGAGCATGCCGAAATTCAACTGCCGCAGCATCAGCGACCCCGCGCGAAAAGTCCGCGCGCGGCAGAGTTTCTCGAACAGATCCTCCGGCAGCACCTCACCGGTCTGGTAGTGCCTGGCGATCCCCAGCAGTGTTGGCCGGTGGTAACACCAGTTCTCCATGAACTGGCTGGGCAACTCGACAGCATCCCATTCGACGCCGTTGATTCCCGAAGCGTCAGCGTGTTCGACGGTCGTCATCATGTGCTGCAGACCGTGGCCGAACTCGTGGAACAGCGTCTCGACTTCGCGAAACGTCATCAGCGACGGTCGGTCGCCGACAGGTGGCGTCGAGTTGCAGATCAGGTGTGCCACGGGCAACTGCAGACGGTCATCGATCCGGCATCGGACCAGGCATTCGTTCATCCAGGCACCGCCGCGCTTGGTTTCCGGACGAGAATAGGGGTCCAGGTAGAACCCGGCTCGTTCGTTCTGCTGTTCGTCGCGAACAATGAAGTAGCGGACATCCTCGTGCCAGATCGGAGCCTGTCCATCGGCGGCTTCGACCGTGATCCCGAACAACCGATGGCACAGCGAGAAGAGCCCGTCGAGGACGCGATCGAGGGAGAAGTACGGGCGGAGATCCTCGTCGGTGAAATCGAACCGGCTTTCACGCAGCCGCTCGGACCAGAACGCCGCGTCCCACTGGGCCAGGGGCTCTTGCTGTCCCGAATCGGTGGCCAGTTCTTTCAGGTCGTCCAGGTCTCGGTTTCCCGCCTCCCAGGCCGCTTCCCGCAGGGTTTCGAACATCTCTTCGACCGCTTCGACTCCCGTGGCCATCTTCGACGTCAGGCTGACCTCGGCGTAGCTGGCGAAGCCGAGCAGGCTGGCTCGCTCGCGACGCAACGCAAGGATCTCATCAATCAACGGCGCGTTGTCGGTCTCGCCGTCTGAGGCTCGCGTGACGTAGGCTCGGTACAGGGTTTCCCGCAGATCACGTTTTCGGCAGTGTTGCAGGAAAGGCATGGCAATCGGGACATCGAGCGTGAATCGCCACGGCCCCTGCTCCGGTGTCCCGGCGGATGTTTCGGAAGACTCGATCTCGGTGGAACGGCTGTCGTTGTAGGACTGTGAGGACAGTTGCAGCAACGTATCGGGAAGCCCGTCGACATCCGACTGGTCGGTCAAGACCAGGTCCCAGGCCTTGGTGGCATCGAGCACGTTGTTGGAGAAGCTGGTCGAGATTTGTGACAGCTGCGAAGCGATGTCGTTGAATCGTTCCTGTTGTTCTCCGTCCAGTCCGATGCCGGCCAGTTCGGCATCACGGATTCGTTCGTGGATGATTCGCTGCTGCGGTTCGGTGAAAGTCTCCCAGGTGGAGGTGTCTCGCAGATGCTTGAGAGCAACGAAGACAGGACGGCTCTGGCGGATTCTCAGTCCCATGGCCACCACGTCTGGAAGCACCGAGTCGTGGGCCTCACGGAGTTCGTCCGAGTTGGCGACGCCCATCAGGTGCGTGACCGGCGACCAGCTGCGTTCCCAGTTCCGGCCGAGCGTCTCGAGGACGGCAATTGTGTTGTCCCAGGTGGCCTGGCCGGGATCCGACAGGTCGGCCTCGATCTTGTTGATCGCGACAGCCGTGGCGTCCAGGATCTCGCGAACGGCTGGTTCCACGTGCGAAGGAGTGATCCGGTCAAAGGGGGGCAGTCCCTCGGTTGTCAGCAAGGGGTTCTCGGCGGGTGTCTCGCTCGACATGAACAATGCTCTCCGGCTTGGCTGTGACAGATCGTGAGGTCATCGTGGCGACCTCGGCGAAGGGGTTCAACCCGGGCCGTGACCCGTGGCACTTGACTGGCCGGTTGGTTTCGCCAGAGTGAAGGCCGGTTTGCCGATGGCGGGCCGACCGAATGTCCTCAATCCACTCAACGGATTTCTCGTCATGATCCCGCCTCGTCGCCGCGGCCTGCTGCCTGTTGTCATCGTGTCACTGCTGTCGGTGTTGTCGACTGGTCTTGCTGTCGCTGGGAAGCCCCCTGCCCGCCACGTGATGACGCTGACCGATATCGACCGGCAATTGAAGGAACTCTCGAACTGGGGCCGATGGGGTGATGACGACGAACTGGGTGCGTTGAACCTGATCACGCCGAAGATGCGGCGGCGTGCGGCCAGGCTGGTCAAACGGGGAGTGACTGTGTCGTTGGCGCGAGTGGCCGAGGAGATCAAGGCGGTCGACAACCCCGATCCGTTCGAGCAGAAGATGCTCAAGATTGGTCGCACACCGGGGGTGCCCTGGGCGGTCGACAACTACAGTGTCAACTACCACGGTTACGCCCACACGCACATCGACTCGCTTTGCCACCTCTTCTTCCGTGGCCGCCTCTACAACGGGTTCACTCACGACGATGTGACCGAAAAGGGGGCCCGCCGGCTGAGCATTCACAACCTGCGGAACGGAATATTTGCCCGCGGCATCCTGGTGGACATTCCCCGGTTGCGGGGCAAGAAGTGGCTGGAGCCCGGAGAGGCGGTGTACCCGGAGGACCTGGACGCCTGGGAGGATGAGGCCGATGTGAAGATCCGTCGAGGCGACATCGTGTTCTTCCGCACGGGCCGGTGGGCGCGACGTGACGCGAAAGGGCCCTGGGATGTGCAAAAGGTCGGGATGCCCGGTCTCCACGCTTCGTGCTGTGCGTGGCTGAAAAAGCGGGACGTGGCCATGGTTGGCAGTGATGCCGCGATGGACGTGATGCCGTCGCAGATCGAAGGGATCACTCACCCGGTGCACCTGTTGTTGCTGCACGCGATGGGGTGCCATATTTTCGACAACTGCGATCTGGAAGACCTCGGCAACACCTGTGCCAAATTCCGGCAATGGGAGTTCCTGCTGACGGCGTCGCCGATTCCCGTGCAGGGTGGGACCGGGTCGCCGCTGAATCCGATCGCGGGATTCTAGACAGGACGATTCCGCTTGCGGGCGTTTTCGGTCAGGAGGGCTTTCCTGAGTCGGGTCGCCGCCGGGGTCACCTCTACGAATTCGTCGCCCTCGATGTACTCGAGAGCCATCTCGAGTGTCATTTCGCGAGGTGGTTTCAGCAGGATGTTGTCGTCAGAGCCGGCCGCACGGACGTTGGTCAGCTTCTTCTCCTTGGTCGGGTTGACGACCATGTCGTTTTCACGGGAGTTCTCGCCGACGATCATCCCCTCGTAGACAACGTCTCCGGGAGCCACGAACAGTTCCGAGCGTTCCTGCAGTTTCCAGATCGCATACGAAACGGCGTGTCCATTGGATTGGGAGACCAGGACGCCGTTGCGGCGACGGGGCACCTCGCCGTCGCACGTCTTGTAGGCCTCAAAACGATGGTGCATGATCGCTTCGCCACGGGTGGCGTTGAGCAGTCGCGTTCGGAGCCCGATCAAGCCACGGGCCGGGATCGAAAATTCGATATGGGTTTGTCCGGCCGGGCCGGCACCCATTTCCAGAACCTGGCCACGGCGAGTTCCGGCCAGTTCCATCACTGGGCCAACATCGGCCGGAGGCACGTCGACCTCGAGTCGTTCGAACGGTTCGTGCCAGCGGCCGTCGATCTGGCGGCGAATCACCTCGGGCTTGCCGACCGACAGTTCGTAGCCCTCGCGACGCATCTGTTCGATCAGGATCGCCAGGTGGAGGATGCCGCGACCCGAAACGGTGAAGGTGTCGGTGTCGTCAGCCTCCCGGACGCGCAGGGCCACGTTGGACTTCACTTCGCGGTTCAGCCTGGCCCGCAGGTGTCGGCTGGTGACAAACTGTCCGTCCTGTCCGGCCAGCGGCGAAGTGTTGGGGGCGAAGACCATCGAGAGAGTCGGTTCGTCGACGGCCAGCCGTGGGAGCGGGTCGGGGTGTTCGGGGTCGGCGAGCGTGTCGCCGATGGCCGGTTCGTTGAGCCCAAGCACGGCGACGATGTCACCCGAGCGGGCCTGGGAAACCGGGCGGCGGGCGAGCTTGTCGAACAATTCGACACTGGTGACAGTCCCGGGGGCGGCCTCTCCGTCCGCCTTGAGCACGGTGACGTGTTGCCCTTCTTTGAGAATGCCGGCCGTGATGCGGCCGACGACGATCGATCCGACGAATTCGGACCACTCGATTGAGGTTGCCCGAAGCTGAAGCGGGCGGTCCGAGAAGTCCTCGGGGGGGGGCACCCTGCTGTGGATCAGTTCGAGTAATGGCTGCATTGTGCCGGCGCGGTCGGAGGAATCGTGGGTTGCGTAACCGTCACGGGCGCTGGTGAAGATGTAGGGGAAGTCGAGCGTCTCGTCGTCTGCACCGAGATCCGCCATCAGGTCGAAGGTTTCCGAGAGGACCTCGTCGGGACGCGAATCGGGACGGTCGATCTTGTTGATCACCACCAAGGGCCGCAGCCGTTGTTCCAGTGCCTTTTGGAGTACGAAGCGGGTTTGTGGGCGAGGGCCTTCGAAGGCGTCGACCAGGAGCAGCGCCCCGTCGGCCATCTGTAGAACCCGTTCGACTTCTCCGCCAAAATCCGCGTGGCCGGGGGTGTCGATGATGTTGATCGAGACGTCCTGGTACGCCAGGGCGATGTTCTTGGAGAGAATCGTGATCCCGCGCTCTCGCTCGAGATCGTTCGAATCCAGGATCAAGTCACCGGCGAGTTGGCTTTCACGGAACTGTCCACTTTGGCGCAACAGGCAGTCGACCAGGCTGGTCTTGCCGTGGTCGACGTGGGCAATGATTGCGATGTTGCGGAGATCGGTGCGATGCATGGGGTCGCCGACTGGCGGTGCCGGCTGAAACCGGAAAGGGAAGATTATGGAGAGGCGCTCGCCGTTGGGCAACAGCGGTTGTTGCAAGCTTCGGCCACCAGCGTGGACAAAAACGATGCGGGCACGGACTTCCGTCGCATTCCCGTCGAACCGGTCAATGCTGAAAATCGGATTGTTCGGTTTAACCTGCCGGACCGGCCGAACCGATATCCTTGAATACCGTACGAACAGCGCTGTCGATCCCGGGTCGATTTGCTTCGGCAAAAACACCCTCTCGACGTGGTGGCGAGGGACTGCGGTGGGCGGTCACGCGATTGGGATCATGGACCGTTCGATTCGTTGATGAGTGACACAGGAACATCACGGGGGGGGAGGCCGATGAAGACGGCCGGATTTCAATACGTCAACGTTCTTGGCATCTCGTTGCTGGCTACCACATTTGCGTGGACCAGTCTCCTGGGAGCTCGTGACACCGAGTTGTCCGTTCCCAGGATGATGAACGCGGCACGCCTGTTCGAGCGACAGGGGCGCCAGTTGAAGGCTGCGGAAATGTACCGCCGGGTACTGAGAGCAGCACCTGGCAACGCGTATGCGTCGAAGCGTCTGAAGGCGCTGAGGGCCGTGTCATCGAGGTTGATGGAACTGTCAGTTGAGGGATCGGGTTCGGGGACGGGAGTGCGGCCCGTGGCCTCGTTTGAGCGTCAGTCGAGGCCTGGTCCGAAAGTGGAGGTGAACGGGCGCGGGCAGGTGGCCAGGAGTCCCAAAAAGATTCTCGATTCCACTCGTTCGGCATTGGCGAAGATTCGCAATAAGATCGCCGGCCAGCCCTCACGGCCGGCCCCGGTCATTTTGGCCGGCGGAGAGAAAATCGCCCAGTCGTTGTTACTGGGGCGGTCGCCATTGTGGGATCGGCTCGATCCGTCTTTGAGGGGGCTGGCCGACATCATGGTGTTGAGTCCGTCGGAGAAAAACGCCCGGGGTCATCAGTCCCTGGTGCCCATGACTGATGACGCTGCCGCCGTGACACTGCTCGTCGATGCTGTGACCTACACGCCGGACGCCGAATCGGCCCTTGCGGCTTACATGCTGGGCACTCGAACGACCGGCCAGGATGCCGTGTTGTTTAGCCTCGGTGAACAGTTGGCTGCACGACAGGGGTTCGCCAGGGTGCATGTTGCCGAGGCTCTGCTCCGTCTGGACGGGGCGCATGTCGCAGCCACCGACGCGTTGATCGAGATGGTGTCGGCCTCCGACAAGGAAGTCAGGATGATGGCGGTGCTCGCAATGCAGTCGGCTGTGGCAACGCAGCGAGATCGGTGCATTCAGATCCTGATTCGTCTGTTGGCCGATGGAGACAATGATATTCGGGCAGCGGGAGCGTTGGCCTTGGGAGGGTATGGAAGATCGGCGAGGGTGGCCGTGCCGGCCCTGATGAAGTTGGTTCGTGACGAGAATGCCGACACGGCCCGGGCGGCTGGAGTCGCGCTGCGTTGTGTGTTTCCCGAACCGGTCGTCCCGATCACCCGTACGTCTGATCGCCGGGCGGTGACGCACGGGTCGTGAAGCGGCGAAGGCGTGTGGATGTCTCGACGAGCGGACACCAATCGGAAGGATTCAGACCAATGGGGAAGACAGTGGCGTTGAAGATCCTGTTTCCGCTGGCCTTGCTGGCCGGCTGCAGCAGCGAATTCCGTGGCGGCGTCGATGACACCGCGGTTTCGATTGGAAGCCGAACTCGTTCTCTTCAGGCGTGGACAGATGCACGAAATCTATACGAGGGCATTCCGAACCAGGAGGACTTTGGGAAGGGGTTTCGGGATGGCCACTACGATGTGTCCACGGGAGGAGGAGGGGTTCGCCCGGTCTTGCCGCCACGAGAGTATCGGGGGGTGAGAGGCCGAACCAACGAAGAGCAAACGCGGTTGGCGGCCTACATGGACGGACACGAACACGGTGTGCTGGCCATCATTGAGAAGAGTCGCCTCCTGGCAAAGCTCTCCTGGGAGGAGACGCAGGAAATGTACGATGGCATTCCTCATCTCTCCGATTTTCGGCGCGGGTACATGGACGGATACTTCAGGAGGTCGATGGG
>DLVV01000267.1 GCA_003445035.1 Planctomycetaceae bacterium
CGGCCGGTCAGCCACCTCAGGAAATCGGTGTTGTGCGAAGCCATGCCCATGAACAGCCCACCGCCGGCGGGGTCAAACATCCACTGGCGGTCATCGAACAGTTCTCGAGTCGTCGGCAGCGGAAAGGCCGAGACGGTCCGCATCATCTGGATCGGCCCGATGACCCCGTCGTCGATCAGTGCCTTGGCCTTCATCGTGATCTTGCGGTACCGCTCGGTCTTGACCACGGCGAGGTTCACGCCGGCCGCTTCACAGGCGGCGATCATCTCGTCGCACTCGGCGATTGTCGGCGCCATCGGCTTCTCGGCCAGCACGTGCTTCCCGGCAGCAGCCGCCTTGCGGGTCAGTTCAGGCCGATCCTGGTCCGGCGTGGCCAACACCACCGCGTCGATGTCGTCTCGGGCCAGCAACGCGTCGACGTCCGGCTCGGCCGGAACCTCGTAATCCGCTGCCAGCGCCGGTGCCCGACGCCCGCCGGCAATCGCCACCAGATGACAGCCCTCGGTGTGGTTTGCTACGGACTCACTGTACGTGATCCCCATGAAACCGCTGCCAATCATCCCAACACCAACGCTGTCCATGGTCTTCCGTCCTAATCAGTGAGCTTGATTTCCACGCGATCCAGCACGGGGTACCGATCGCCATTGTCGGAACTGAACGTGGCACGGTACTGCAGAACACGATCTTCGGGCAACAGTGCGAACCTCCTGCCATCGACCGCCTGCCACGGACGGGAGGCCAGTTGTTTCCTGGCCGCGGCCGCCCTCACCGCGATCGACAGTCCGCCACCCCGGGGCACATCCGCCTCGACCCGCACCCGGCCGCGCCTGGCTTCTCCGTCCCACTCCAGCGTCCGCGACTCAAACGTCTCGCGGTAACTCCGATCCATCACATTGCCAATATCCAGAGCCCACATCAGGTGGGTTCCGTTGGTCGGCAGTCGAGTCATCCGCGGGTTCCGGAAGCGGTGCCCGTCGTTGTAGAAGACACGTGAGAAGGCCCGGTGATTGCCGTGCCGGGTATGACAGGCAACGGCCAGGTCGATCAGGCCGTCGCCATTGAAGTCGCCCGCCAGCGAGTCATTAACCGAATCGCAGATCAGCGTCGAACGGCGGCGGGTGTGAAACCCCGTGGCAGAACCCCAATAGATGTGGCAGGCCAGATCCTCACGGGTCAGTTCGCCGCTGTGCTGGGGTGAAAAAATATCGAGATGGCCGTCACCATCGAAATCGGCAATCGTCCGCCCCAGCGGCGAGAAGCCGGGTAGCCACTGCGAATTCGACTGCTGGAAGCCTCGGCGGCGATCGCCCCAGAAAATGCGACTGCCCATGTCACGGATGACCGACACCGGGTCGGCATAGGTTCCGGCGAACAGGTCAACCTGGCCGTCCCCGTCCAAGTCGGCAGCACTCATGCCCAGCACCCCGGCCAGGTTGAGCAGCGACGACCGTTCGACAGAAAATCCGTCACGTTGTCCCCACAAGATCCGGATGGTGTGCTGAGACCGCGAACCGTGAGCAATATCCAGCCAGCCGTCGTCGTTGAGATCGGCGACGACGTGCTCCTGAGAGTACCCAGGCTTGTCGAACTGCACCCGGCGACCGTGGCCATACCCCTTGGCAGAACCGTAATAGACGAACAACTGGTCGACCTGACCCGGCCCTTCGGGAGCAAACGCCTCGAGAACGAGGTCGAGCCATCCGTCACGATCCAGATCAGCCACGCTGCTGGTGCCGAGGTAGTGCTCGTGAATCACCGAGCGACGCTTCTCCAGATCGTAACCGTTCTTGCCACCCCAGAAGATATTGACCCCCAGCGTGTTTTTTCCGGGCGTATCGGTGTGCGAGTGCCCAGAATTGAGCAGCACAAGATCGACGTGGCCATCCGCGTTCAGGTCAGCCGCACTCGACTCGTAACCACTCTGAAAGGGAATCTTCCAGACCCGCTCCGGGTCAAAACCGTCCCGTCCGCCCCAATAAACATGAACCGGCACCGCTTCGTCGTACCGCCCGCCGATGCTGTTGCAGAACACAACCCGCCCTCGGCTTCCGGGCTTGTTCGCCGGGGCAATCGCCACATCGGTGGTCCCGGACGTACGGAAGCCACCCGCGATTTCTCTGAAGCCCCGTTTTCCGTCTCCCAGCCAGGCCCGTGACTTGCCATTGAAGGTCCCGTTGGCCTGGTGAACCGCGACGGCGAGGTCGGTGTGCCCGTCTCCATCCAGGTCGCCGATCGCCGAGGCCGCCGCTGCGGGCGCGGCCAACCTCAGTTGCCGATCCCGTGAGAACAGGGGGCCCTTCGTCCCGGACGAACGCCCCCACAGCACAATCACCCCGTCTCGAGCCCCCTGCCCGGCCCCGGCCTGCTCACCACCCGCCGCCCGTGCTGAAATGAAGCGTGTCAGTACGAGATCGGGAACGTTGTCTCCATCGACACGTCCCACGACAACCTGTGAAGCGGCATGCGCCGAATACGACTCGGGCGGAAGCCATTTTCGCTTGCCACCCGAACGCACCGCCCACAATGTCTCTCCCGAAGTTCCGACAACCAGGTCCGATCGCCCATCGCCATCCACATCCCCCCCGGCCACGCACAGCCCCACGTTTCCTGGCAGATGGACGTCCTGTCGTTGTGTCTCGGACCAGAACACGGTCACCTGCCCATCGGCCCTGAGGACCGCCAGGTCGTCGGACCCATCGCGGTCAAAGTCCGCCGCGGCAATCTCGACAGCCTTCTCGACGCCCAGGTCCGTGAATCCGGCCGCCGAGTAGCCTCGGCTGCTGCCATGGAACACACGAATGATTCGCCCGGCGGGCTGAGCGATTCGCCAGCGACCCCCGCCCAGCACCGCAATGTCCGCCCAGCCGTCGTGATTCAGATCGACAATGCGAACGCTGGCGGCGGCGTTCATCGGCAGCGCACTGGTGACTCGCCGTCCCGACCAGCCTGACGGTCCTCCCCAGGCAATCGAGAGGAAGCGTCGGGGGTGGTGCACACCGATCGCGTTGGGGCAGAACACCGCATCCAGGTGACCGTCCTTGTTCAGGTCGCCCAGGACCACCCGCTGTGAACCTTCAACCGGCAAGTCGCGACTCATACCCGCGGATTTGTCGTCGACCATGCCCACCGTGGCCGGCAGCATCTGGTAAGTGTCGTGAGTGCAGTTGAACACGAGGTCCAGGTGGCCGTCGCTGTTGAGATCGAAACGATTGATCGTCCGCACGGTGCCGTCGCGGGCGACGTACAAGTTGAACCCACCACCACCCAGTCGCCCGGCGGAAAACTGCTCGAACGTCTCGTCGACGAACCGACCGGGTTCGCCACCGGTGGCGAACGTCGTCGGCACCATCGCGAGACCCACCACGACCCACACCGGCAGGATTCGCCCAGGCATATGATTCACGGCGGATTCTCCATCAACGAGATTGATCACGTCGGCCTTCAGTGTACGACCCCGCGGCCGAGCATTCACCTCGTGCCGACTCCTTCCCACGGTTGCCCTCCGGTGAAACTGGCCTTAGCCAGTCAAGCGAAGGTAGACTAACCTCGTACAAACGTCTCCCGACGATCACCGCCCCATGCTGACCGTACTCGGAAATCCTCGTCGCACCTGCCAGGGGTTGCACCGCCGCGAATGGCTGCAGATCGGTGGTGCCGGCCTGTTTGGTGTTCACTCGGCACTGGCCCGGGCGGCCGAATCGACGGGGAACAACGGCACCGGTGGCAAGGCCAAGGCCGTGCTGTTCGTCTTTCTCTATGGCGGCCCCAGCCAGCTTGACACCTTCGACATGAAGCCCGACATTCCCCGGGCTTATGGCGGTCCGTTCCGGCCGATCGATGCCGTGACACCCGGACTGAGGATCTGCGAACACCTGCCACGCCTGGCGGCCCGATCCGATCGTTACGCCACCATTCGCACGGTCACGCACCCGCAGAATGACCACAACGGCACTCACTTCATTCAGACCGGCCACACCATCCCACCGGCCAACCGGGGAGCCGCCAACGTGGCGGCCACCAATGTCGACTGGCCCGCATTCGGCTCGGTCATCTCCTACCTCGACCACCAGGCGTCTCCGACAGGCCAACTCGACTTCCCGCCGTACATCTACCTGCCCCAACGACTGGGTCATTACGCCGGTTACGACATCAACGGCCAGTACGCCGGCTGGCTGGGCAAGGCATATGACCCGATGGCCACCGCCATCCCCAAACAGCATCCGCAAGACAACCCGTTTTTTCGTGACTGCACCGACAAGGAACTCGACTTCCGACTCACCGGCCTCGACCCGCTTCCCGGCATCACGCTCGACCGGCTCAACACGCGGCAACGATTGCTCACCCAACTCGAATCACGTCGCCGCGAACTCGACTCCTCTCCAGCCACCCGCACCTACACCGCACAGCAACAACAGGCCCTCGGGCTGATTCATTCCAGCGA
>DLVV01000127.1:0-6722 GCA_003445035.1 Planctomycetaceae bacterium
TGTCCTTGCCGTCACCGCCCAGCAGCGTGTCATCACCGGTACGGGAATTGAGCCGGTCGCTGCCGTTACCTCCGGCGAGGAGGTCGTCTCCGCTGCCGCCATCGAGAGTGTCATGGCCGTCGTCGCCGAGAATCGAATCGGCGCCGCTCCCACCGCTGGCCCGGTCGTCGCCGTGGCCAGCCAGAATCACATCATCACCGCTGTTTCCGACCAGGAAGTCATTGTCGGTTCCACCGGTAAGCCTGTCGTCGCCGCCGCCGCCAAAGAGGCTGTCACGTCCGCCGCCACCGTCCAGTTGGTCGCTGCCGCTGGACCCATTGAGCCGGTCGTCACCGTCCGATCCCTTCAGGGAATCGTCTCCGGCGTGCCCGGTCAGTATGTCATGACCAGCCTCGCCGTCGAGTTCATCTCGTCCGTCATTGCCCAGCAGTGTGTCGTTGCCGTCTCCACCGAACAGTTCATCGTCACCGTCGCCACCGGACAGGTTGTCCTTGCCGGAGCCGCCCCGGAGCGTGTCGTCGCCGCCCTCGCCGGTGACCACATCAGCCCCGTCGCTGCCCAGCAGCGAATCGTCAGCGCCGCTGCCGATGATCGTGTCGTTGCCGCCGCCACCGACGGCCAGCAATCGGACCGCTCCGAGAGCCCGTCCACCGGCATCGATCGTATCGCGTCCGCCCTGTCCGTTGACCTCCAGCAGCACTGTAGGCACTCGGTCGACGGTGCCAATAGTGACCGCATCGCGTCCCGCACCGGCGTCGATGACCACGCGTGTGATCGAATCCTCGATGGTGATCGTTCCGCTGCCGTCGGAGACCTGCAGCTGCGAGGTGGCATTCTGCAACACGTTGATCTGGTTGTTGCGGCTGTCGGCCTTGACCGTCACCACGTCGGCATCAAGACCACCGTCGAGCAGATCCGAGCTGTCACCAATCCGCCAGATCAACTGGTCGTCGCCGGCATCACCGTGCAACGAGTCGACCCCACCCTGACCCTGCAACAGGTCGTGGCCGGTACCGCCATACACCTGGTCGTTGCCACCGCCGCCATACAGCGAGTCGTCACCGCCGCGGCCCTTGAGCACATCGGAACCGCTGCCACCGCTGATGTGGTCGTTGTCACCGGCCCCGACCAGCGTGTCCTGTCCGCCACTGCCGAGGATCGTGTCACCAGAGAGGCCCGACCCGGTGGGACCAGGTCCGGGAGGCCCGGGTTCGCTTGTTCCGCCGGCGAGCGTCAGGTCGAGTTGATAGGTCTGAACCAGGTCGGTGGCACTGGTCACCCGGACGTAGTATTCGCCGGCCGTCGTCAGAACCTGCCCGGCGATTGCCTCGCCCTCTCCAACCCCACCCGCATTCGACACGGCCAGCACCGTGGTGCCATTGGTGTCGAGAAATTCGAGCGTGAGATCAGCCTGGTTGGCGGCATCGAACGGCGACGCGCTTCCCCCCTGCGGCCCCTCGTCATACGTGGGCCCCAACGGTTGCAGAACGATGTCGAGTGAGGCTCCCTGGAGAGTGCTGAACTTGTAGACGTCGATGTCGGACGACCCGTCGGCACTGACAAAAGCCGACTGGGCTGGATCAACGGTATTGTCCACCGCGCCATCCCCGTCCCCGTCGAATTGTGTCGCCGTGTCACCACCGACCACGAGGGTCGTGTTCTCGATCTGGCCGAGATCGGTCGCATTCCCCTTCGTGTCATTCCCCGAGCCGCTCTCGAAAAAGTCGCCGTAACTCCGCTGCACCGCCAGGATGTCATCGTACTGGGGCCCATCGAAGGAGGTCGACGCAATCGGCTCCATCAATTTCGTCTGATTGACCGGGATGACATGGGCGAACCCCAGGCCGTGGCCGTTCTCGTGGCCCAGCACATTGCGGAGTGCCCGCGAGTCGTTCGCGGTGTTGTCGTAGAAGTTGTCATTGGTGTCGATGACCATTTCCCCGATGTCGGGGAAGAAGTTGTAGGCCAGGACATTCGAGTTGCCGTCGATCGAGTGGCCACCGATTCTCAGGTCGGCCCGCACATCCAGCACACCCGGATTCGAGTTGTTCCCGGCGAACGCCACGCCATCGTCATTGGGTTCGAAGACGAACGTGATTCCCGACAATTCGCCCCAGCGATCAAAGATTGCCGAGAAGGTCGGAAACCAGGTTCGGTTGGTGACGTCCGCACCGGTGGCTGTTTCGTTGTAGATCGTATCCAGTCGATCGATCAGGTCACTGTTGGCACTCGATTCGCCATTGATACCGCCCAGAGCCGGAATCGGGGTGCCCTCGGGCACGATGCCCCAGGTCAACGTGGTCGGATCACCCTGCTGCAACCCGCTGCCGTCGGTTGCGGTGGTGCTCCACCTCGGAGCGACCCGATACCGAGCGGTGTACTCGTTGAGAATCGGATCGAGTATGTTCCGCATGTATTCGTCAGAGGAACCGGGCGCAAAGATCGGCATGGCCAGGCCCGCGGTCTCCGAGTCATCGTCAACGATCGTCGCCGTTCCCAGTCCGTCGGTGATCCTCGCCCCACTGGCACTCGAGAGCACCAGGTTGAACGTCTCGTCGGCTTCCACCTCGGTGTCGCCCAGCACCGGCACGCTGATGGTCCGGGTCACTTCACCGGGCGCGAAGACCAGCGTTCCAGCCGTCGACTGGTAGTCCTCGGTGACGGCCGTTGCCGTGCCGTCCTCGGTCGAATAGGTCACCGAGACGGTGTCTTCCTGCGGACGCGAGAGCGTGACGACAAAGGTGGCATCGGTCCGGTCGGTCAGGCCGTTGAGCACGATATCGACATTGTCAATCGCCCAGGATTCATCATCACCGCCCTGGTACCCATCTCCACCGGCGTACCACTGGATCGTCACCGTTCCGGCCGTGTGAGGGATCGCGTCGAGGTTCGAATCGATACCAAGATCCCAGGCAGAATCGTTGATGTAGATCGGGTGATTGCCACCGAACGGCGTGAACAGGTCGTTGCGGTTATGTTCCAGCTCGACGCCGTCCTCGGGAGCGTAGGCGTCACCGGCCAGCAGGTCGTAGTTGTCGTCGGTCAACTGCTGATCGAAAGCCACGCTGTAGACCAGTTCGCCGTCAACCGCGACATTGAACACGTCGGGATAGTCGACCGGATCACCCTGGGCGTCACCGGCCGCAGTGTGACCGTCCCAGTTCTCGATGATCGCCAGCAGGAAGTTGATATCCAGGCTGGTGTGGTCGGGCAGGTTGGAGAGCACGAGTGTGATCGGCTGGGGAGCCACGCTGCCCGGTTCGGATGCCGTCCCGCCACTGGTGTTCTGCAGGAACGATCCCGAGAAGGTGTTGCCGACGTCGTTGCCCAGTCCATCGTAACCCTGGACATCGACCAGGCCGGCCGCGGCGGCGTCATGAATGAACTCCAGGGGCATCCCGTCCTCGAAGTCCGTGGTGAAGATGCTGCCGCTGCTGTCATCATCCCCCTCGGGATTGACCGTGGCGTCACTGAGAGTCAGCGTCCATTGCTCATCACCATCGACCAGGTCGTTGCCACCACCACCGTCCATGTGGTCGGCGTCGAGTCCACCGAAGAGCACATCGGCACCTCCCTGGCCGCGGAGAATGTCTTCCCCGGCATTGCCCTCCAGCAGATCCCGACCGGGCCCACCGAAGAGGCTGTCATTGCCATCACCGCCCTCGAGCGTATCCGCATTGTTGCCACCGTTGAGCCGGTCGTCGCCCGTCTCACCCAGCAACAGATCGTCGCCCGCCCCACCGTTGATCGTGTCGTGTTCGGCTCCACCGGAAAGCGTGTCGGCTCCGCCCTGGCCCAGCAGGCTGTCGAAGCCATCGCCACCCGACACGACGTCGCTGCCTCCTCCACCAAGAAGCACGTCGTCACCAAGGTCTCCGTTGAGCGTGTCGTTGCCGGAACCGCCGTTGATCGTGTCGTTGCCATCCCCACCGTGAATGACGTCGGTGTCGTGATTGCCGTCGACACGGTCGTTGCCGAGTCCACCGGAAAGCGTGTCCTTGCCATCGCCGCCCGACAACGTGTCATCTCCGTCGTTGCCGCTGACCACGTCCTGGCCGTCGTTGCCGTTCAACTGGTCGTTGCCGATGCCACCATCAATCAGGTCGTCACCGTCCCCACCGGACAGCACGTTGTCACCAGCCGCACCGGTCAACGTGTCGGAGCCGTGACCACCGTCGACCACGTCGTCGAGATCCGCACTGGTCAGGACCTCGTCATCTCCCTCACCGGCTCGAACGTCAATCGACGTCAGGGCCGTGAACACCGTCGAGTCGATCGCACTCAGGTCGATCAGGTTGTCGCCCTCACCACCGATGATCTCGATGCTGGTCAACGACGAGGTGGTCAGCGTGGTCGGAATGCTCGAATGAACCTGGCCGTCAACTTCCAGTTGCACGCGGCCGGCGTTGAAGGGATCCTCACGGATCACCAGATCCTCGTCCGAATCGGCAGTCACTTGCAACTGCCCCTCCAGAACGATCGCCGTCACCGTCGACAGCAATGTCCGATCTTCCAACGCTTCGACCGATGGCCTCCCCGATCGGGAGTGCCACTTGCGGCGAATGGAGGTGCGACGGGTCAACCGGGTCCGCAGACCCTCTAGCCAGGATCTCAAATGCATCGTCCCATCCCTGGGTTTCATCAACCTTGCGCAAAGGGGCTAAAATGCCCCCTTGTCTACATCCTCCCTTTGCCACCCGTGCATTCATTACAAAGCGACCAATCGGCACAATTGCGCCAATTCGGCCGCCAAAACGAACGCAAAACCCGTACAACCGGTAGGGCCACCACAGTCCACCCAGGTTAACAATCGGGCCGAAATCGACCGCGAGACCACGATCGACGGGAGGATCTGTCGGTCCTCGACTCGCTCAACGCCCGGCGGGCTTCAAACCCGGAGCTGACAGGAACCGGGCCACCACTCGTCCGTCAGCGCGGCTCCAGACGACCACCTCGCCGCTGTAACCGGCTGCAGCCACCAGGTCGCCCTTGAGGGACGCGGCGACCGAGTAGACCCAGTCGGCCAGACCCTCGTAACTCCGAACGGTCTTCAGCGACTTGACCGAAAACTCGCGAACCAGCCCGTCTGCACCACCGGCCCAGGCGTGGCCGGCGGCGGCATCGAGACCGAACGTGGTCTTGCCGAAACCGTGGGCGATGAAACGAGTGTGCCCCGCCTTGAAGAATCTCCCCTCCATGTCGGCCGCCGTTCCGTTCTCGGATTTCGCCAGCACCGGATCCCAGATCCGGATCGCCTTTCCGGCGCCCACCGATAACACCCGCCCGGCGGTCTCGTCGAAGCCCACCGCGTAGACCGCGAAGCGTCCGGTGAACTTGCCCAGTTGCTTGCGATGTCCGTTGTAGGTCGTGAACAGCCCACCGGTGGCCGCGTCGTGGACCTTGACCGTCTGGTCACGGCTGGCCGAGACCACGAACCTCCCGTCGCCACTGAAGACGACCCCGGTCACCCAGTCGGAGTGGACCCGGCTGCTCCAGGCGGGCTTGATCTCATCCACCGGCCACGCCCGGGTCTCGCGCCCGGCCGATCCTGCCGCCACCCGTTTGCCGTCTTTACTGATCGCAGCCCCCAGGACCACGTCGTCGAAAGTTCCGTAGAGGTGCCTGACACGACCACTCTGGCCGTCCACAAGGGCCAGTTCGCCGTACTCACCGGGCGTCCCGCCCCCGACCAGCAACGACCCTCCATCGGCGGTCCAGTCGAGTGAATGGATCCGTTGTGGCCGTCGCCCCAGCCGACGGATCAGCCGGCCGTCGGCGGGATTCCAGACAGTCACTTCGTGGTACCCGCTGACAGCCAGTTGACGCCCATCGGGCGAAAACGCCAGGGCAAAAACTGGCACCGGCACCGGGTAGGCCACCGGAGACATCGGATGCTGTCGCGGCGGCAGTTGGGACCGCAACGGCTTGTCGGGATCCTTGCCGTCGAAGACCGCACCGCCGGCAATCCACTTGCGGATCGCTTCGATCTCGGCCGCCGACAACGGGTCGTCCTGCCGGGGCATCCGGGCCTCCGGATCCTTTTCGAGAAGTCGGCGAAACAGTTCCGACGCCCCGGGCTTGCCGGCCACCACGCTCGCTTCACCGGATTCCCCGGCTCGCATCAATTCCGAGAACACGTGCAGACGGTACCCGCCTCGGCTGACCCTGCGCCCGTGACACCCACTGCATCGACGCAACAGGACCGGAGCCACGTCGCGAAGAAAGGTCACCTTGGCCGGTTGCCTGACAGCCGCCACCACATCGGCTGCCGCCAGGACTGCCACGAGGGCCGTCGACAGAACAATCGTGGAGTGGCGTGTCATCAGCTTCATCGCGGGAATCGCCCCGGTGGGCATCAATGCTGGAAAATGAATTCCTGGGTGTTCAGTACAGCCCAGACGAGATCACGGATGGCCGCATCACGGTCGGTGGCTGCGTCCAGGTGTTCTGTCGCGGCAGCCCGTTCACCGGCCGTCGGCGCTCGCGAAAACGTCACCAGGTACAGTTCGACAACCACCGCCGCGTCTTCGAGTTTCGAGAACCTGGCGACACTCTTGTTGACCTGGTCGTGCACGCGGCGTCCATTGAGCAATTGCAGGGCCTGGTCCAGTGTCGGTTCGCTGGATCGTTCACACGCACATGGCGTGTTGCGTTCGGGTTGACCAAAGGCCTTCAGGAACGCGTCAGACCCCGGAAAAGGCCTTTGCGTGGCGTACTGGTCG
>DLVV01000127.1:6927-22112 GCA_003445035.1 Planctomycetaceae bacterium
CTGGTCCAGTGTCGGTTCGCTGGACCGTTCACACGCACATGGCGTGTTGCGTTCGGGTTGACCAAAGGCCTTCAGGAACGCGTCAGACCCCGGAAACGGCCTTTGCGTGGCGTACTGGTCGCGGGCACCACTCTGGATCCGGCCGCGGAGTTTCTCGATCCGGCCATCCCGCATTCGGTAAAAGCGATCCAGCCGCGCTGCCGGTTCCGCCACACGTTTCTCCGCGGGCGTCATCAATACCTCGGACAGTGCGTCGGGCAAGTCGGCAACCGGCGGAGCGGCGATCGCATCCGGCTGCGTCGGTTCCAGCCACCATGTGAAATGCCACGCCCCCCCCTTGTTGACGATCTTCAACAGAAACCGATTCGGCCCGGGCTTGAGTACGATCTCCGGCTGCTGTTCCTTGTCGTCGGCGAGGACCTGGGCAAAATCGAAGACCAACTGCCCGTTGTGCCACACCTTCATGCCGTCATCAGCCACAACCCGCATCCGAACACGGGTCTCGGCACGAGCGTGAACCACGTGCCACGCATACATCGCCTGGCGAGCCCCCTTGGGCAGGTTGATCTGTTGCCGACGGTTCCAGCCCGGACGTGGCTGCCAGCGGATCTTGTTCGGCCCGAAGGCACCGGAGGCATCAAACCGGCCAGGGGAGGTCTCCGGGCCGAAGTCTGTCGAGTGGGCCAGTTCGGGTGTCTTGGCGGTGAACACCCCGGCCGACCACCAGGCCCCGTCCCACCACGCCGCTTTCTTCAGTCGCTCGACCAGACCAGCCTCCCACCCGGGACGCTTCGTCCGCAGGTCTTTCCGGACACCTTCCAGTTCACGACGGCTCTCGGCCACCACCGCAGCAGACTGTTCCACCGTCTTGATCGTCCCGGTGACATAACCGATGGCGTCCTGCAGCTGCTCGGCCGTCAGCAGCCTCACCGGGGCCCGTGAACACAGGGTGGTGTCATCTCGATTGAAACGATTGGTGTCCGTCGACCTCTGGTAGGTCTGGCTGTTGCAGATGACCCTCACGGTCTGCCGTCGATCGAACCCGCTTTTCTCGAACTCGGCGGCCAATCGATCCAGCAATTCGACGTTTGATGGAGGGTTGGACGAACGGAAATCATCGACCGGATCGACGATGCCCCGACCGAACAGGTGGGCCCAGATACGATTGACAGCCGCTCGTGCAAAGAACGGGTTGCCCCGGGCGGTCAACCAGCCGGCAAAGGCCACCCGACGATCGGCGTCGGCCAGTGGACGGGGCATCACGCGGTTACGACCCCAGGGGGTCATCACCTTCCCAGACCGCGGATTCACCATTTCCCCCCCGCCGACCACGCTGATGCGATCGGCCTGTCGGGCGACCCGATGGAACGCCGCCCCGATGCTGTAGTAATCGTCCTGGGTCCAGTTCTCGAACGGATGGTTGTGACACTTCGCGCACTGGATTCGCGACCCCATGAAGACCTGTGCCGTCGCCTCGGCCACGTCCTCGGTCTTGGGAATCGCGGCGAAGTAATTCGCCTCGGCCACCAGGCGGGTGTCTCCCGTGGAGGTCAACAGATCCCGGGTCAGCTGGTCGTAAGGACGGTTTGCGATCATCGCCTCGGCGATCCAGTTGGCAAACAACTTCGCCCGGTCGGCTCCGAGTACCTTCGGGTTGACCCGTAACAGGTCGGCCAGTTGCAGGGCCTGGAACCGGGCGAACTGGTCGGTGGCCAGCAACCGGTCGATCAACCTCGCACGTTTTCCGGGTTTCTTCTCGGCAAGAAATGTCCTGGCCACGGCCGCCGAGGGCAACAGTCCGGTCAGGTCCAGGTGGAGCCGCCGCAGGAACACCCCGTCGTCGCATGTGGATGAGGGAGCGATCCTCAGCAGTTTCAGCCGCGAGTTGACCAACCGGTCAACGAAGTTGTGTTCGGCCACCTCCGGCCACTCGAACCCCTCGACCTCCTCGACAAACGTGAAGTAGACGCTCTCCAGGTGCTCGAGAAACCTCACCGTGATCGCAGCCTGGCCCCGAGACAGTCCGGTGACACGACCGTCAGCGTCGATCGCGGCGATGTCGCGGTGCGAGGTGTCAAAGGTGGCCAGGCGGGTGACATCACGAACCGCGCCGTCAGTGAAATGAGCGAGCACCGAGAGTTGTTGCGTGGCATCGGGTCGGGCCAACACCCGGCTCGGCCCCGGGTGCACGACGATCTTCTCACAGGTGGGTGCTCCGTCGCCGTCGGGGCGGGCCCCCTCGGCAATCCATCGCTTCAGGATCTCGAAGGCCGCGTCGGTGGGTCGCAGCCGCTTGCCGCCCACGTGGGGCACTCTCAGCAGCGGCTTCTTCAACATCAGGCTCTCCAGGGGAGCGAAGACGTTGACCCGGCGATTGAGTCCACCGCGAACCAGCGACTCGGTGTCGTGCACCGGATCGAAGGCGAACAGCGACAGGCTGAAACCTCCCTTGCCATCCGGAGACCCGTGACAACTGCCGGCGTTGCACCCCTGCTTGGTCATCGCCGCCAGGGTCTCGTACTTGAAAGCAATCGGATCGGGTTGCTTCTGGCCACTGACCTCAACCGGCACCTCGACCGTCTCATCCTGCCACACCACTTGCAGCTTGGCTCGCCCATCAACACCGCGATCCGAAGGACTCACCCGACCGTTGCGGACCGACACCAGCCCCGGTTTGCTCGAACTCACGGTGGCCCGGTGTGTCACATCCCGCAGCCGCCCGTCAGCCGCGCGAGAGGTGATCACCAGTTGGACGCGGCTGCGACGAGACGCCAGCCGGACCATCTTGGGATAAACCTCCACGGCCGCCTCCACCGGTGCGGTCCAAAGACCCCACGCGATCGCCACCAGGCAGACACTCCGCAACACGTCGTTTCCCCTGCTAACTTCCTGGCTCACACCTGCCTCAGAACAGTTCGCCGATGGGTTGCCCGTGCCGGGACAGCAGAATCGGCCGATCGGCGGGCGTGTAAATCGGCTTGTGGCGGTCGATGCCCAGTTTCTCGTAGACCGTCGCAGCGTAGTCCTCGATCGTGAACGCCTGGGAACTGGTGATGTAGCCCCCGTCCTTGTCGGTGGCTCCGACCACCTGCCCTCCCGGAACTCCCGCCCCGGCAAAGGCAAAGCTGAAGGCGTGAGTCCAGTGATCGCGTCCCTGCCGACCGTTGATCTTGGGAGTCCGTCCGAACTCGGTCACAAAACAAACCAGTGTCTCTTCGAGCAAGCCTCGCTGGTCCATATCCTCGATCAAGGCCGAGAGAGCCTGGTCGGTGCTGCCCATCATCGGCCACGTGTGGATTCCCCACCGCCCGCGACCGGCACCGCCTCCCTTGATGTTGGTGTGGGTCTTGGCATAGATCGCGTCGTGGTGATCCCAGTTCATGTTGTTGCCACCGCCGTAGCCGACCCGTTTCCCCTCACGGAAACTGTTCTGCGGCTCGCGAACGTCGACCATCACGAACCGGACCCCCGATTCGATCAACTTCCGGCCCAGCAGGTAGCACCGGCCCCGCATCCCCGTCCCGTACCTCTGCCGGACCGCCTCGGGTTCGGCCTCGATGTTGAACGCCTTGCGGGTCGCCGGATTGGTCAGCATGTCGATGGCCCGGGTCATCAACGACTTCATCGCCTTCGCATCACGCGCCTGTTCGGCCCCGAGCAGGCCGATATTGAGTCGATCGAGCAGGCGTGTTCGCGTACGGAAGCGGGCGTCGTCAACGCCCAGCAGGCCCAGGTTCGGCACCGTCCACTTCGGGTCAGCCGGGTTGCCACCGGTCTTGAACACCTTGTAGGCCGGCGGCAGAAATCCGATCTTGGTGGCCGGAGATTGCTCGTTGGTCCCCGGGACCATGATGTTCGACGGCAGATGGCTGGCGTGGCTGCCCTGCAGCATGGCCACCACCGAACTGATGTCGGGCATCTCGACCGGTCCGCCGGGAGCTTCGCCCGAGTAGATGTACTGCGAGCCCTTGGGGTGCGAGTTGCCGATTCCGGGAGTCGGCTGGGTCATGCAACGGACGATCGTCAGCTTGTGGGCCAACGGAGCGGTTCGGGCCAGCAACCGGGTGAACTGCAGCCCGGGCACGCTGGTGGCTACCGGTTCGAACGGGCTCTTGTGCTCGGCCACCGCCTGGGGTTTCGGATCCCAGGAATCGATCTGCGACACGCCGCCCTGCTCGAACAATACCAGCACCTGCTTGGCTCGACGGCGCCCGACCGGGGCCGCGGTGACGGCTGGGGGAGCCAGCAGGCTGCCAGCAGCAAGACCAAGACCCAGTCGGACGAAGTTGCGCCGAGGAATCAATGAAGGGGCTCGCATGGGAAGCAGGATAGCACCTCGCCCGACGGAGTGTCGATGTCGTCCGACCAGGCTGAAAACCAAAGGCCGGAGCAATTTTCCTTTTCCGGCTTTCGCACAGCCAGCGTGGCAGTTCGGCGATCATTCACGTGGCCTGACCCATCGACCGAATTGCCGTCTTCCAATATGTCAATCAACTCGACGAGTGATTACGATGACCGGACAATGGAGGCCCCGGAGTGCTCTGCATCTCGAGGCTGACCACCTTTCTCCCAGTAATTTCATTTGGCACGGGACGGTTGATCGATGGCAAGTACAGCGGTGGTGGATGGCTCGTCCGATCCCAATCAACGTCGCAACCAGTTGCTCTTCTGGGGCTGCTTCGCGTCCCTGATCGCAACCGCGTTCGGATTCCAGGTCCGAGCCATGTTGATGGAGACCTGGGGCACCGAATTCAATATCGACAAGACCCAGCAGGGCGAGATCTTCGGAGCCGGCCTGTGGCCGTTCGCCATCAGTATCATCCTGCTGAGTTTCGTGATCGATCGGATCGGTTACGGCAAGGCGATGATCCTGGCCGGCATCTGTCACATCACCCAGGCCGTGATGCTCTGGAAAGCCGACGGCTACGACATGCTCTACTGGGGATCAATCATCGGAGCCCTGGGCAACGGCACCATCGAGGCCGTGATCAACCCGGTCGTGGCCACGATGTTCCCTCGCCAGAAAACCAAGTGGCTGGCCATTCTCCATGCCGGTTGGCCCGGTGGACTGGTCATCGCGGGACTGCTTTTCATGGGCGTCGCCACCAAGGACGCTGATGGAAACATCACCAACTACACCACCATCGTGATGCTGACGCTGGTCCCGGTGATCATCTATGCCCTGATGCTCCT
Source organism: Planctomycetaceae bacterium (assembly GCA_003445035.1). Taxonomy (GTDB): domain Bacteria; phylum Planctomycetota; class Planctomycetia; order Planctomycetales; family Planctomycetaceae; genus UBA8437. Next base: position 12,121 of record DLVV01000127.1, read on the forward strand.
GGGACGAACGTTCCCGGTCCAGGAACGCGTTCAGGCAGGGGTATCGTTCAAGGAAATGCTGCAGGAGCCGGGCATCCTGTCCTGGTCCATCGCCGTGGTCCTGGTCGTCCTGGAGGTTGGTCGGGTCTTCGAACTCAGTACAACCATGAAACTGGTTGCGATTGCGGCTCTGATCATCCCGTTCGCCGCCTACGTCCAAAAACTGGGACGTCCGGTCTTCTTCCTGATGTGCTTGATCATGTGCCCGCTGGCGACCACCGAGTTGGGAACCGACAGTTGGATCACGCCACTGATGACCGGCGAAATGAATGTCGCGGGTATCAATCCCGGCTGGTTGCTGGTCTACACGTCGCTGATCATGATGGTCCTGCGGTTCTTTGCCGGTCCCATCGTTCACGCGCTGTCACCCTTGAAACTGCTGGCGATCTCAGCCGGCCTGGCGGCCGCCGGATTGTACTCGCTCGGTTCGGTCAGCGGCTTTGGGCTGATCTTCGCCGTGGCGACACTCTACGGTTTCGGCAAGACGTTCTTCTGGCCCGCCACGCTGGGGGTGATCTCCGAGCAGTTTCCCAAGAGCGGGGCACTGGGCATCAACATGATCGCGGGCATCGGCATGCTCAGCGTCGGCACGCTGGGGGCCGCCTGGCTCGGTTACGTCCAGGATGTCGACACCAGCGAGAAACTCCAGGCGGACCATCCGGCCGTCTACGAGAAGACCGTGGCCGGTGCAGAGCCCAAGGAATTCCTGGGATTGATCGAGTACCGGAGTGTTGACGACAGCAAGGCCACCGACACGGAAAAGGAGACGATCACCTCGGTTCAGGACGGGTCCAAGAAACAGGTCCTGAAAACCGCCACTGTGCTGCCGATCGTGATGTGCGTGGCTTACCTGATGCTGATGATGTACTTCACCAGCCAGGGCGGCTACAAGACCGTCGAACTGACGACAGGCGGGCAGGAGGAAACCGCAGCAGCGGCATCGGAAGAGACCGCTGCTGACACGATGTCGGTCGATACGGATGCTGGTTCCTTTGGTGACGACACCTAGGTCGGTTCCGCCGTTGCCAGTTCGGGCCAGCGGTCCGCCCAGGGGGCGACCTGCTCGAACGCCCGGCTGGCTCGCAGCACGCCGGCGTCGTCGTAGCGTCGGCCGACCAGTTGCAGGGTCACCGGCAGGCCGTCAGCGGTGAACCCGCAGGGGACCACCGAGGCCGGCTGACCTGTCAGGTTGAACGGGTAGGTGAACGGAGTCCACAGCAACGGCCGTACGGGCTGCCCCGGCATCGGATCCGCATTGTCCAGCCCAATCGGAAACGGCGGGACCGCCGTGCCCGGCGTCACCAGCAGGTCGTAGTCGTCGTAAAGCCGCACCACCCGCTGCCAGTAAGCAAACCGGTCCAGTGACGCCCTGGCGAATTCTCCACCGCTGAGTTTGACTCCCTCCTCGACCAGTTCTCTCAGGCCCGGGTCCAGTTGGTCGCCCTCTTCGGCCAACCGGGGCCCCAGCGATCCGGCGATACCGCCGTAGAAGTAGATGTTCCAGCAGTCGTACGGGTCAGGCCAGTCCAGCGAGACGGTCTCGACCGTTGCCCCGGTCTCGGCAAATCGCTCGACGGCCTCGGCACACAGCGAGGCCACCTCGGGATCGACCTCTCCGAAACCCAGGTCCGGACTGTAGGCAATCCGGCACCCCGAGATGCCCTGGTCAAGCACATCACTGTAGGACACCGAATCGGCCGGCAGCGAAAGCGAATCGCGGTCGTCGGGACCGGCAATCACGTCGAGTACCAGGGCCGCGTCGGCCACCGTGCGGGTCAGCGGCCCCTTGTGCCGCAGCGAATCCACCGTTGTCGCCGGATAGTTGGGGACCCGGCCGAAAGACGCCTTGATCCCGAACAGTCCGCAGAACGCTGCGGGGATGCGGATCGAACCGCCACCATCGGTGCCGATCCCGACCGGCCCCATACCCGAGGAGACCGCCGCCGACGCGCCGCCGCTGCTGCCCCCCGGAGTCCTCTCGGTATTCCACGGGTTCCGCGTCGTGCCGAAGACCAGGTTGTCCGTCGCCCCCTTCCAGCCGAACTCGGGACTGTTGGTGCGACCGATCAGCACCGCCCCGGCCTGCCTCAGCCGCGCCACCAGCGGAGTGTCCTCGGGGGTCACGTTGTGCTCGAACCACTTCGATCCGAACGTCGTCCGTTCGCCCTCGATGTAAAGGTTGTCCTTGATCGAGATCGGCACACCGGCCAACGGGCCGGGATCCTCCCCGAGCGAGATCCGCTGGTCGATCGATGCTGCGGTGGCCCGGGCCGAATCGGCCATCGAAATGCAAAAAGCGTTCAGATGGGTATCGATGGTCTCGATCCGCGCGAGAATCGCCTCGGTGACCTCGACGGCCGAAAGCTGGCCGGATCGGACAGCCGCAGCAATCTCGACGGCGGTCATCTGCCAGATCGGAGTATCAGACATTACGGTTTCCTGCAGTTGATTCGAATCACCCGGTCTCGGGCAAAAACGAGGGCATGTTGATTCCATCAAACGGCTGCCAGTCACCGCGGACCTGGCAGAAGTGCATCTCGCAGTTGCGAGCACCCCACGAGTACATCCGCGCGACGAGTTCGGCCTTTTCCATCGGCACCAGGAAGACGGGGGTTCGCCCCGGATAGCGATTCAACCCGTCGCGGATCAGTGCCGCAGCCGTCTCCTCGTCCCGTGCCACGCACGGGCCCAGCATGTTCATTGCCTGGTGCCCGCAGCTGATCATCCAGCCATCGAGCCCCCTGTCCGGGTTCTCGCAGACCGACACCGACCAGATGTCCAAATCGTTCTCGATGCAGTAACGGTAATCCTCGCGCCGCGTGATGCCGCTGACAGACATTTCCAGTTCAGCCATGGCATCGACATCGTGGTCGCCCGCCTCGCGGACATCGCCATCGCGTCGGGTGACCTGGGCGATACCCCCCTCGGGCACCTCCAGCAACATGTCCTGGTAGGAGTACCTCGGAACAAAACCGTACCTGTTGTAGAGCGAGAACGAATCGAGGTTCAGGGCACTTTGTGTCAGCCTCAGCGAGCCGAAATTGTTCGAATCGGTGAACTCGATGATGTGGCGCAACAACGCGCTGCCGACACCGTGCCCGAAATAGTTGGGATGCACTGTCATGATCCCCAGCGACACATGGTGTTCGCGGGGGTGGTAGAAACACGAACCCATCAATCGACCGGTCCGCTCGTTTTCGGCCACCACCGTACAACCCGGTTCCACGGCGTGGTACACATCGTAGAAGACCTCGGTCACCACCGGCCCACCGTGGAAGATGTCGGGCATCCCGTGGCGGTTGTACCACGAGTTGATCGAGGAATAGATCAGCTCGGCCACTTCCGCCCTGTCGCCGTCGGCCATGGGTCTCAGGGTGTAATTGTCCATGGCGAATCGCATGATCGGGGAGCGTTGAAGACGGACCGTCGGCCAGCCGAGCCACAGCTTACGGCAGCCTCGTGTGGGCGACAACTTGGCCGGACATTGCCGAGGCCAGGAGAATCGGTTACCAAGGGTGAACCGTGAGCCAGACACCCACAGACCGGCTGACCGAGACGATCTCGGCGATCCATGACAGCCCGACCCGGGCCGCCCTGTCCATCACCGGTGGCGGCAGCCGGTCGCTGTCGCGGCTACTGACGGTTTCGGGTGCCTCCAGAACGGTCATCGAGGGCCTGGTCCCCTACTCGTCGGCGTCACTGAGTGAATACCTCGGCCGCCGTCCCGACCGTTTCTGCGACGAGGCAACGGCACTGGCGATGGCCGTCGTCGCCCACGGCCGGGCCGCCTCCCTGTCCGAAGAAGATGGCCAGGAGCCGGAACTCCCCGATTCCCTGCTCGGACTGGGAGCCACCGCCTCGCTCGCCTCGGACCGGCCCAAGCAAGGAGATCACCGGGCACTGGTCGCCCTGCAGACGAACTCCACCACGATCCTCGCCCGACTCGATCTCGAAAAGAACGCCCGCAGCCGGTCCGAAGAGGAGGACCTGGTGGCGGAGCTGATCATCGGATTGCTGGCCGAGGAGTCCGGAGTGAAACAGTGTCCGGAACTCTCGTTGACCGACGCCGATCGTCTGGACATCCACCGCACCGTCGCTTCGCCGGAACTCGCCGACGTCTGGAATCGACGGCAGCCGATCGCCTGGAGCCTGGCCGATGGCAGCTGGTCACTCCAACCAACCGTCCCTCCGGCCGGCATCCTCTCGGGCTCTTTCGCACCCCGGCACCAGGGGCATGTCGAGTTGCAACAGGCGGCCGAATCGATCCTCGGTGGTCCGGTGCACTACGAACTCCCCGCCGTCAACGCCGACAAGCCCCCTTTGGACTTCCGGACGATCGAAACACGACGCACGGTGTTCACTGATCATCCGCTGGCAATCACCTCGGCACCGACTTTCTCGCAAAAGGCCGAACTGTTTCCCGGAACCTCGTTCGTCATCGGCGCCGATACGGCGATTCGCGTGATCGACCCGCGGTTCTACAATGATGATCCCGACGAGCGGGATGCGGCCCTGGCGAAGATCGCCGATTGCGACTGCCGATTCCTGGTCGCCGGCCGAATGACCGATGACCGGTTCCTGGATCTCGAGTCACTGAAACTGCCACCTGGCAGCGAGTCGCTTTTCAGCGAAATCCCCGCAGATGTGTTTCGCTGTGACGTGTCTTCTTCGGAGATCCGCAACACCGCGAGAGATGCGTGAGGGCCGTGGTGGTGACGCCACCGGGAAACGCATCAAGTCCAGGCGGTCGATGAACCGATTCGGACAACAGGTGTCTGCGCGCGACCGCACCGGTCGAGGGTCGCAGCCATGAGCAGGGACGCTCGATGAACCAGTCACCCTCAAGCAACCACCGGACTGCCTGTCGCCAGGTCGCCCTGGTCACCACGGTGGTCACCCTGATCTTGAGCGGGTTCACCCAGGCCGAAGAAAAGACTCCGTCTCGCCCCCAATCGCCTCGACGTGTGAAACTGCACGTCGAGGAAATCGAAGCCGCCACGTCGTCCGAACACGCCCGCCAGACGATCGCTGCGGGCATCCCGCTCGACAGGCTCGAAGATCATCACAGGGTTCAGGTCGAAGCCCTTTTGGCCAACCGTTCGCTGTTTCGTTGTCTGCCGGCATTGAGAATCGAACTCGAACCATCCAGCTACGAGTTCTACCGTCGGCAGCCGGAGATTGCGGTAGCCATCTGGCAAGTCCTGGGTATCTCGGAAGTTAAGCTCAAACCAATCGTGCGTGATCACTACACCGTGGACAGCACGGACGGTTCACGAGGGACAATCGAAATCCTGCTACGGACAGACGACCTGTTGATCGTTCGGGGAACCGGCAACTGGCACAGTGGCCTGTTGCCGGTACCGATCCGCAGCGAGGGGCTGTTTGTTCTGCGTCACCGGTTCGAGCAGGACCGAGACGGGCGACGTTTCGTGACCCACCAGGCCGCCTTGTTCCTGGCATTCCCGCAGCAGTCGGTCCGCAACGTGGCGAAGCTGATCTCACCGGTCACCAACTTAATCGCGGACCGCAACTTCCGGGACATCAGCCTGTTCCTGAGAATGATGCAGGTCGCATCGGTGCAACGCCCCGGGTGGGTGGAGAGAATTGCCGGCCGGCTCAAAGGACTGACCCGGTCGCAGCGGGACGAGTTCCTTAAGACCGCCGCCCGCGCAGTGGTCACCGCCAGGCGGATTCGTGAGACGGCTTCTCAGCGTTGAGTTGTCCGCGGCTTGAACACCACCGCGATGAAGGTGATCACGCCCAGGAACGGCAGGAGCACCATGAACACTTTTGGCCTAAAGGCGAGTGCCGCCATGATCCCCACGACAATGAAGAACAGCTTGAGCGTGATCTTGGTGCCGGGAGTCGAACCGAAGCGGCCGGGCAGAGCCAACCACAGGCAGACGAACACGACCCCGATGCGGACCATCCCGCCCTTGGCCCCTTCGGCCCATTGACCGTCGGGATCGATCCACCACACGACGACGGCCGCCGCCAGGAACCCCAGCGCCACCAGGCCCACCAGAGGGCGACTCGGACCCTGGTTCTTTTCGCTCATCGGGGCATTATGCTCGCTGATCCCCCGAGGGATCAATGACAGGTTGGTCACCCGGTCAGTTCTCTGCAGGCAGCATCCCGCGGAGCAGATCCAGGGCGGTCTTGGCCGAACGACTGCGGGTGAACGACACGTCACCGAGCAGGGTCAGCGACTTCGTTTTGACCCCATCAGGTCCGGCACAGGCAACCCATGTGGTCGGAGCCTCGGCCTCGGGATCATCGGGATCGTAATCCGGACAATCGGCCACCGACAGGGCGTAATCGGACCCGTAGTGATCGCGGCAAAGCGTCGCCAGGTCCCTCGCCGTCGACTCGCTGTTCCCCTCCCTCTCGATCCGCCCGTCTCCGCCGAACGCTCGGCCCATGCCACTGGCGTCGGTCAGGACATGACCACCAGCCAGGCACTTCTCCGCTCCGCCAACGTCGCTCAGCCACGACATCAACACCCCGCCTGTCCCGATTTCAGCGGTCGCCAGCGATCTGTTCCGCTGGACCAGGCCACTGACCACGACACTCGCGAGCGAATCGTCACCCTCGCCGAAAACCAGTTCTCCGAGACATTCGCGGATCTCGTGGCGAGCCCGCTGGATCTTCTCGACACACTCCTCTTCGCTGGATCCGCTGGCATTGATCCGGAGCGTGATAGTCGCTTCGTGCACGGTGATCCCCACCTCCGGATCGTGATCGCGACCGGTCAATTTCCCCAGCATCTCTTCGGCCGTGGATTCTCCGACGCCGAAACAGTGCACCAGCGCCCGTTTCATCACCTGCCCGGAACCGACCAGGTGCGGCTTCACTTCACGGGCGAACATCCTCTTCATCTCGCTGGGCACCCCGGGCATCGCGATCAGTTGACACACCCCGTCTTCGCCACGGTCACGTTCCATCCAGATTCCCGGCGCGGTTCCACGGGGGTTTTCGATCGCCCGGCTTCCGGCCGGCAACATCGCCTGCACGCGATTGCGGTCGGGCATCGGCCGATTGCGACGCGCGAACAGGTCGGTGATGTGAGCCAGGCAGGCGTCGTCGAGTACCAGTTCCACACCCGCCAGGGCCGCAAGGGCGTCGCGGGTGATGTCATCGAGCGTGGGACCCAACCCCCCGGTAATCAGTACAAGGTTGCAGCGGCCCGAGGCGATCCGGAAGACCTCGGTCATCGCCTCGAGCGAATCGGCCATCGTGGTGTGGTAGGCGACCGGGATGCCGAGGTTGGCCAGTTCGAGACTGAGCCACTGGCTGTTGGTGTCCAGCTTGGCCCCGCTGGTCAACTCGCTGCCGATCGCAACAACTTCCGCTTTCATTCCGTGCCGCCCTTCCTCGACTGGTTCAACACCTCTTTCGCCCGGATCACCTCTTTGTAGACGGACACGGTCCGTTCGACCATGGTGGCGGTCCCAAACCGAGCCAACACGTCCCGCCGTCCCGCCTCGCCGATTGCCCGTGCGGCGACGGGGTCGTCCAACAGGCTCAACATCCGGCCGGCCAGCGCGGCACTGTCTTCAGGCGGCACCACCATCCCGGTTTCGCCATCCCGGAGCACACTGCAGACACCGCCCACAGCCGAGGCAATCACCGGCCGGGCCAGCGACATCGCCTCGAGCATGATCGTTCCGAGTCCCTGCTGGAGCGACGGCAGGCAAAAGACGTCCATGGCTGCCAGGGCGCCAGAAAAATCCGGGCGGTTGGGCAGGAACGTCACCCTGTCGCGGATCCCCAATTCCCCAGCCAATCGTCTCAGGTTGTTTTCCTCGGGCCCTGCCCCCGCCATCAGGAATTCGGCATCCCGTCCTGCGGCCAACACCTTCTGGGCGGCATTCAGAAAATACGGCAAGCCCTTGACCGCCTCGAGCGGCCCGGCGGTCCCCACACTCGGAACGTGATCGGGCTCAAGCACCCCGACCAGCCGCTGCACGTCGGGCACGTCGACCCCACCAGGCACCACCACCACGCATTCGGCGGGAACACCCATCCGGTCGACCAGGCTCTCTCCCACCGCCTCACTGACCACCAGCACTTTCCGGACCGTTCGAGGCAGTTCGAATTGGTCCTGGCTCTGCAGGACCTCGTGAACGCTGACAATCAACGGCACGCCCCACTCATCCGCCAACCTCGCCCCCGAAGACACCATGTGCCGCGACTGGACGTGGATCAGGTCGGGGGGCTGGTCGGCGAAATCGGCGGTCAGTCGTCGACTGACCAGCCGGCCGATCAGTCGTTTCGAGAGTCCGTGGTACTGCCGAATCGACAATTCCCGGCGAACCTCCGACGAAAGCCGTTCGGCATCGCTGCAAACCACCAGGGGATCGAAGCCCTGCTCGGGCAGCCGTTCGGCCAACCGCAACGTCGTTGCGGTGCTGCCGCGAACTTCGAAGACGCCCGCCAACAACAGCACCCGGCACCGAGATTCAGAGCCCGCTTCGGCCACGACGTCCCTTCGGACGCGACAGAATCTCGTGGACCAGCACCGCCTGGCGGATGCCGTCGGGTCGAGTCAGCAACCCGACCAGGTTCTCCACGGTCCAGTCACCGGAGTCAAACGAAACATTCGAACCCCTGCCGTCGCTCACCGATGGCCCCATGTGCGATGACACGCTCCGCTCGACGCGGTGTCCCAGATCCTGATCGACACGTCTGGACATCCGCTCGTCGGAGTCGCCGTCAAAGTCCCCATCGAAGTCATCGCCAACGACGTCCGAACTGATGTGCCGGTCCCCGATGACATGTCTCTCGGTGAGCCTCCTCGTTTTTTCCTGCACAACGGCGATTGTCGGCACCGTCGTGGTAACCTCCGGCGTCGGAGCGGGAGGCTGTCCCCCGCCTCTCACCTGCTGAAGGAAACGGTCAATTTCGGCCTGAACACGAACATCACCGTCGGCTTCCTCGCCCGGCCCGTCCGCCACCACGCCGGCCGCATTGGCGTTGCTCGACTCCTTGATCTTGTTGGCAACCCAACTGATCAGGGCGATGACGCCGATGATCAGCGGCACCACTTCCTTGATATCGGCCAACAATCGCATGATCGGTTTCTGTCGGTGAATCGGCAGCGTGGGAGTTGATGCCGGCTAATTGCCGCCGTCACTGGAATGACCGGCAATCGTCTGACGCATATCGGTGTCGGCCTGGACATTCTTCAATTCGTAGTAGTCCATCAAGCCCAGCTTGCGGCTCTGGAAAGCCGCTGCGATGGCGCGTGGGACTTCGGCTTCGGCCAACACGACCTTCGCACGACTCTCCTGTACCTTCGCAATCATCTCCTGCTCCCGGGCTGCGGCCGAAGCCCGCTGCTCCTCAGCCTTGGCCTGGGCCACCCGCATGTCGGCTTCGGCCTGGTCGGCCTGCAGACGGGCCCCGATATTCTCTCCAACATCCACGTCGGCAATGTCGATCGAGACAATCTCAAAAGCGGTCTGCGCCTCGAGTCCCTGGCCGAGCACCGTCTGAGAGATCGAGTCGGGATTCTCCAACACCGTCTTGTAGGACGAAGTCGAGCCGATCGCCTGGACGATCCCCTGCCCGACCCGGGCGATCACCGTCTCCTCGGTTGCTCCACCGATCAGTTGGTTGATATTGGTCCGTACGGTGACACGGGCTCGAGCCTTCAACTGGATGCCGTCGCCGGCGACCGCATCGAGTGTCCCGCTGGTCTTGGACGGGTCGGGGCAATCGATCACCTTGGGATAGACGCTGGTGCGGACCGCATCGAGAACGTCACGCCCGGCCAGATCAATCGCACGGGCGGTGTCGTAGTCGAGACCCAACCGGGCACGGTTGGACGCAACCAGGGCGCGAATCACGTTCGGCACGTTGCCGCCAGCCAGGTAATGGGCTTCCAGTGATTGCCTGGAAATGGAGAAGACCTTCGAGAGCTGAGCCTGGGTGGCCATGATCTTGCTGCG
>DLVV01000127.1:22430-24757 GCA_003445035.1 Planctomycetaceae bacterium
ACGATCACCGTCGGGTTGACCTTCCGCAATCGCATCAGGATCAGGTTCAACAGACTGATATCCGCCCGCGTGGTCACGCACTGGATCCACAGGCCGAAAAACCTCATCACGACGGCAAAGACAATCAGCAGGATGATCCCGCCAATGACGACAACTACAAGTCCTGACGTTTCCATCGGGTCACCTTATTCCCACAACCCTGCCTGCACCGAGCCGACCATCACAGTCACCTGACAGCACAGAAAGACCGAATGCTACCCGTGCTGTTTAACCCTCAAAATCCGCCAAGTCAAGCGGCGGCTCTTCCGGTTTCGATTCGGGTGCCTCCAACGGGCGATCCGACGTTCGCACCCGCAGACGATTTCCATTCACAGCCGTCACTTCCACCACTTCACCCCGATCGACCATCATCCCGTCGCCCTCGCAGTGGATTCTCTCACCGTTGATCTCAACCATCCCGCCCGGGTTGAGCACCGTGACAGTCAATCCAATCCGACCCACCTGAGACGACAAAAACTCCACCTCGTCCTGGTAGCCGGTGATCTCATCGGGCGACGGCGGTTCGAGCATTATGCGTCGGCCCCAGGAAGTGTGAGGAAGCGCGGTAATCGCCACACCGATCGACACCGGTACCAGCACGAACGCCGCCGCGACGAATGACCAGAAGAAGCCCTGAGAGTCGGTCCACCACTCCTGGGCAGCGAACACGATCGAGGCGACCAGGCTGATGACGGCCAGTGCCGTGATCAGGCCCCCGGAGGGAACGAAGAACTCGCCGGCAAACAGCAGAACGCTGACCGCCAACAACACGAATGGCAACATCTCCGCATCCATATGTCGATCGCCTCACGAGCAATTCGTCTGTTGCAGCCAACCGCGGACACCGGTGCCTGGCGGTCTGCCAAATCGAACCGGGGTCATTCTAACCCTGGCAACGCACTGGGCAATCGTTCACTCCACCAACCCGGCGGCCTCTCGCACGGATCGACGAGGATCCGGAGCCCGCCAGGTCCAGCTTCGGCGATCATCGGTCCGCCGTGGTGACAAACCAATGGCCGGAGCCGAGACCGAGATTGTCTCGGGAGACTGCCCACGCAGAATCGTCAGGCCGGGTCCTCCCGCACGCGGCCGCCAACCGACCACTCTCACCACCGCGGACCGAACCACCCAGGCGGACCATTCACGTTCCAACGCCGCGATCGAAACACTCCCGTAATGAGATCGCACCGCCACATCCCAATCTCGACGGCCGGCGTCATCCAGGAACGCCAGAAACCTGGCCCGCCCCCCACGTTCGACAAGGAACGAAACCAGCGAGACACCCTGGGCGTAGAGCGAGAGCATGCCGCGTCGGTCGGTGGGATACTCGGACATCGCCAACAATTTCACCAAGGGGATCTGCCGACCGGTCTCGATCAACCTGCGGACGGCCTGACGCTGCCGTCGACGTTCGGCCGTAGATTCGGCCAGCACCGCGGCACCCTCATCCGCCCAGCGAGGCACCGGACGACGGAATCGGCAGGCGAGGATCGCATGAGTCAACTCGTGAGGGAGAATCGATTCGAGGACCTCGTCATCGGGTCCCTGCAGGGTCATCTGCCAACCGAAAACCTCGCCCCGACGGAAACTGAAGGTCGTCGAGCCAGCAGCACGTGGACGATCGGGGCGGACCAGCACGCGACACGGCGATGACCACCGAGGCATCTCGTGGCCCAGCCAGCGAACTGCCAGTTCCCGACGATGGACCTCGGCAGCCGACGACACACGGTTCGCCAATATCCGGGTCGCAGCAGTGACGACGAAATTGGGCGTACGTGAAACTGCCGCAGTGAGCGGACCGTTGCCCACCGCCGACCACAACAGGACCGACAGGACAAACCCACAGAGCGGAGGCATCCGCCACTGTCCACAACCTGCACCGATCAGCCAACCGCTCGACATCGGGAACCTCCTTGTTCCCCCCCGGTACCGTCTCATTAGAGCAATTGTCGGGCCTCAACTGACCAAACCGGCAGATCACTGGTGATGGCTTCGGCAGGTGATCTCCACAACCCACATTCTCACCAACACTTATCGCCTCATCCGGTTTCTTCACTCTCCTCGCCCACTGCTCGATGACATGGCCGACCCGGCGTGTAAGAGTTACACACCGGCGGAAAATCGTGGGAGAATCGACAACGGTCGACTTGGTCATGACAGCAAACCGCCGCCATCTGGTCGTTGCTTGAAAGCCGCCTGTGACGACGTTACAACGTCCTCAACGCGGCGAGAATCCAGACGCCGTCAGAGATTTTCTCGCGTGTCCCCGTAGCTCAATTGGATAGAGC
>DLVV01000127.1:25096-31192 GCA_003445035.1 Planctomycetaceae bacterium
AGGTTAGAGGTTCGAATCCTCTCGGGGATACTCGCTGCCCTTCTCCGCCCAGTTCCCCCTCTTCGCGGGTCGATCGCAACGATCACCGGTTTCGAGGCCGACAACAACACGAGGCTTGCTCATGAACGTGCCTATCTGTCGTTGCCTGTTGATCGTTTTCTCTACGCTGGCCTCCATGACGGTCCAGGCGGCCGACAACCGGTTGACACCGGCCGAACGTGACGCCGGCTGGAAATTGTTGTTCGACGGCAAGAGCTTCGATGGCTGGATGACCAGCGACAGCAAGCCGAGCCGCCGACCGATCGAGCAATCGGCGATCAACCCTCATCGTTGTGGAGCCTACATGATGGTCCACAAGCAGATGTGGACCGACTTCCGGTTGAAGCTCGATTTCAAGATCAGCCCCAAGTGCAATAGTGGAATCTTCTTCCGGACCTGGACGCTAAAGAAGATTGGCGGCAATGATGTTGGCTTCAACGGCCTGGAGATCGCCATCGACGACACCCGGACCGCCGGTTACCACGACACGGGCGCGCTCTACGACCTGGTTAAACCAACTCGAAACGCGATGAAGCCGGCCGGCGAGTGGAATCACATGGAACTGACCTGCCGGGGCCAGTTGGTCCGCGTCGTGGTCAACGGAATCGAGGTCCAGAAGACCGACCTCAGCCGTTTCGACAAGAAGAACGTCCGCCCGGACGGCACGCCACACAAGTTCCCGTTCGCCTTCAAGGATCATCCACGTCGAGGACACATCGGCCTGCAGGATCACGGATCGGACTGCTGGTTCAAGAACATCAAGTTGCTTGACCTCAGCAAGCGACCGAAGCGGTCAGGAACGGAGCCGAACCGAAAATGAGTGATCGCGACACCGCCTTCCAGATGGCCGCATCGAACATCCGTTTCGGCGCGGGGACGACGTCGGAGGTCGGTATGGACCTTGCCGACATGTCGATCGCGAGGGCTGTGGTGGTCATCGACCCGGCACTGGTCGATTTGCCCACCGGCCGTACGGTCTTCACCTCGCTCGACGACGCGGGGGTCGGATTCGAAGTGTTCGAAGGGGTGTCGGTCGAACCGACCGACCGGAGTTTCCAGGAGGCTTCGGAGTTCGTCTCCCGCGGCGGTTTCGACGCGATTGTCGCCGTCGGAGGCGGCAGCGCCATCGACACGGCCAAGGCAGCCAACCTCTATTCCACTTACCCCGCCGATTTTCTCGAATACGTCAACGCCCCGATCGGCCGAGGCCGGCCGGTACCCGGCCCCTTGAAGCCGCTGATCGCGATCCCGACCACTGCCGGCACAGGGAGCGAGACGACCGGCGTGGCGATCTTCGATCTGGTGGAAATGCACGCCAAGACAGGGATCGCCCACAGGCACCTCAAGCCCACCCTCGGCATCGTCGACGCCGACAACACTCGAACCATGCCGGCCGCCGTCGCGGCCTCAACCGGCCTCGACGTGCTTAGCCATGCCCTGGAGTCCTACACCGCGATCCCGTTCGACCAACGTCCCCGGCCAGCCCGGCCCATCGAACGCCCGGCCTACCAGGGCACCAACCCGATCAGCGACATGTGGGCGATCCGGGCGCTGGAATTGATGGCCGAGTTCCTGCCCCTGGCGGTGGCCGATCCAACCGACGACAACGCCCGACAACAAATGATGCTCGCCGCGGCGATTGCCGGCATTGGTTTCGGCAACGCCGGAGTCCACCTGCCCCACGGCATGTCCTACCCCGTCGCCGGAATGGTCCGCGACTTCGAGCCCCCCGGTTACACTGTCGACCACCCGATGGTCCCTCACGGAATCTCGGTGATCCTCAACACCGCCGCGGTGGTTCGCTTCACCGCCGACTCGAATCCCTCCCGCCATCTCGAGGCAGCCCGCGCCCTGGGGGCCGACATCGACGATGCCGACCCGGCCGACGGGAGCCACGCCGGCCAGCTGCTGGCCGACCGCGTGCTGCACTTCATGAGGATCCTGCACATGCCCAACGGCCTGGCGGCCGTCGGGTACACCGACGCAGACATCCCCGCCCTGGTCGAAGGCACGCTCCCGCAGCACCGGGTCACGAAGCTGTCGCCGCGGGAGGCGAGCCAGGAGGATCTGACGGCTCTGTTTCGGGACTCGATGCAGGCCTGGTAACCACGTCGGGCTCTTCGATGTCCCCAGCTTCCGACTCCGGTTCCTCGGCCTGAAACGACTTCAGCACCAGCATGACGGCCCCGGTGACCAGGAAGACGTCGGCGAAGTTGAAGACCGGGTAGTGGTACCTCATCGGCATTGGCGTTTCGGGGTCACCAAAAGTGAACAGCAGGAAATCGCGGACGGCGTAGCGTTGCTCCCCCGCCCGGACCGTCCCGTCAGGATAGGTTTCTCCGTGAATACCGGCCCGGTCGTAGAGGTTGCCCAGTGTCCCGGCCAGGATCAGTCCCAGCGCCACGGTCAACCAGGCACTCGAACGGCCGCCCAGCCAGAACATCCAGAAAAACACACCGGCAACGGCGACCAGTGACAACAGGGCGAACAACCAGGTCCAACCCTGTCCCACCCCAAACAACGCTCCCTCGTTGAAACTGGTCGTCAGTTGGAACATCGCCCAACCGCCGGCAATCGGTTTTGGCGGATCGGGGCGAAACCCGGGATCAAACGCCGCGTGCTTGGTCCAGAGATCGAGCACGAGTCCGAGAACCGCCAGCGTGGCAAAGACGGCGACAGTTCGAGAACGCCCCGGGCCCGTCGAGTTCGTATCTTCGGCCCCGCCGCTCATGGTGTCTCGGCCTCGCGGAGCCGTTCGCACTCGATACAGAACCGCGTAAAGGGAATCGCCCGCAGGCGGGGCTTGTTGATCCGCGACTGGGACTGGGTCTTCCCTTCCTCCAGGCAACGTTCGCAACCGCCGTAACTCCCGTCGTCGATCCGGCTCAACGCTTCGGCAATCTCGCGGAGCGTCTCCTGTTCGTTCTCGACGAATCGCAGGGCGAAGTCCTGTTCGTAGTTGTCGGTTCCGGCATCGGCATTGTGAGTCGGACTCCGCGAGTCGCCCCCCCCCTCTCCCTTGGTCAACGCCCCGTCGGTCAACTGCTGAACATCACCGCGCAACCTCGCCCGCAGTCGCTCGAGCAACTCGCGGAATTCCTTCAATTCCGCCTTCGAATACACAGCCATCGTCACGCTCCAGACCACCGACCACTCGACGGCCGCCGGGCCGCCAATTTGGCGGGACAGTATGATGGCACTGTCCCGGCTGGTCAAGGAACCCTCTCAGGCCAGCGCCTCGAAGACCGGTTCACCGCCGTGAGCGATGGGGATCGGGCGACCGCGGAGATCATCGACTGTCATCGCCGGATCAACGCCCAACTGGTGATAGATCGTCGCCACCATGTCGCCGGCAGAAACCGGTCGATCCGCGGGGTAGGCGGCCTGGGAATCGGTCCGGCCAATCACGCAGCCCCGTTTGATCCCCCCACCGAACAGCAGGCTGAAGCCGCATTGTGGCCAGTGGTCCCGCCCCGCCTTCGCGTTGATCCGCGGCGTGCGGCCCATCTCGCCCATCACCACCACCAGTGTCGTCTCCAACAGACCACTGTCCTTGAGATCGGTGACCAGTGCGGTGACCATCGCATCGAGCACGGGCAAGTGCCCCCGGAGCATTCCGAAGGTGTTCCCGTGCAGGTCCCAGTGGCCGCCGCGTTGTGCCTCCCAGTTGACCGTCACGAAAGTCGATCCCGCTTCGACCAGTTTCCGGGCGACCAGGGTGCTGTTGCCCCACAGGTTGTCGCCGTAGCGATCGCGGACCGTCTTGGACTCCCTGGAAAGATCGAAGGCGCCGCGGGTCTTGGGTGAGGTCAACAGGCCAAAGACCTGTTGCTGAAACTTGGTCATCCCGTCGACCGAACCGGTCTTGTCGATGCCACGCAAACGGGTGTCAAACTGATCGAGCAGACTGCGGCGTCTGTCGAGTCGATCGGCGGTGACTGCAGGCAATTCGCCAAGCGATGGCAGCAACGGTGCCCCGTGCGCCAACACCGGGTCGTAGTCTCCGTTGCCCTTGCGGTCCCACTTCGGCTCACAGACCGTGAACAGGGGATCGTAGCGACTGCCGAGGTACCCGCCGTAAGGACCGGCGCGTCGAAGCGATTGGCCGTAACCGGGAAAAGCCGGCATCAGCACGTAACGAGGCACATCACGAGGACCGATGTCCAGGTGCTGGCAAATCGACCCCATGCTGGGGTGATCGGACCGCTTGGCGAAATAGTTCTCGGCGTC
Organism: Planctomycetaceae bacterium; assembly: GCA_003445035.1. GTDB lineage: Bacteria > Planctomycetota > Planctomycetia > Planctomycetales > Planctomycetaceae > UBA8437. Next base: position 29,366 of record DLVV01000127.1, read on the forward strand.
GTTCCCGCCATCGAAACCGGTCAGGACGTTGTAGGGATTGTGGCTGTTGTACTTGTGGGAATAGGTCCGGATCAGGGTCGCCTCGTCCATCAACCCGGCGATGCCAGGCATCAGGCTGCAGATTGGCAGCCCCGGGATCGCGCTGGGCGTCCCGATCATCTCGCCCCGGATGTTCTTCGGTGCGTTCGGCTTCAGGTCGAACATGTCCATGTGAGGCGGACCACCAAAGAGGTTGATCAGCACCACGCTCTTGGCACGCTGCGGCAGGTCGGTTTGCTGCTGGTTCGCGGCGTGCAGCAAGGTCGGCAGCGAGACGCTGCCAAAGAGTCCCAGGCCGCCGACACGAATCGCTTCACGGCGGGTCACCCCATCACAGGCCAACCGTCGCTCACCGAGCACTCTCAACATCGTGCGAATCTCCCTAACACTTTCATTCGGTAGATTACCCTCCAGCAACCACCTTTCTCAAGGTGTCTCGCTCCGCGTGCGATCTGTGAACCGGTCGGATAGGGTAACGGACGTCCGATTTCCTCCAACGGATGTCCACCGTGAAACGCCCTCGAATCGCAGCGGTCGTCACCGAATTCCGCCGCTACTCGCACGCCCAGCACATCCTGGACCGCTTCCTGTTCGGATACAGCTGGGACGGCCGCCACCACGTCCCCGATATCGAACTGGTCTCGCTCTACACCGACCAGCGACCCGACGGCGAACTCAGCCGGGACCGGGCGAAGCTGTTCCCGCAAATGAAGATCTACCCCACCATCGCCGAAGCCCTGTGCCGCGGCGGGCGGCAACTGGATGTCGACGGAGTGCTGTTGATCGGCGAACACGGCAACTACCCGACCAACCCCAAGGGCCAACGACTCTACCCTCGCTACGAGTTCTTCCAGCAGATCGTCGAGGTCTTCCGGAAAAGCGGTCGCAGTGTGCCGGTCTTCAACGACAAGCACCTCTCGTGGAACTGGGACTGGGCCAAGGAAATGGTCGAGACGGCTCGGGAGCTGGACTTCCCGTTGCTGGCCGGATCCAGCCTGCCGGTCACAAGACGCGTGCCCCAGATCGACATGCCGCTGGGCGCGAAGGTCGAGGAGGCCATCTGCGTGGCGGTTGGCGGCGTCGACGGATACGACATCCACGCCCTGGAAGCGATGCAGTCGATGGTCGAGCGACGTCACGGCGGAGAGACCGGGGTCGAGTGGATCGAGGCCGCGACCGGGGTGGACGCGGTGGTGAAAGCCCTGAAGGCGGGTTCGTTCGAACAGGGGGGCTGGGACCCGGCACTGTTCCGGGCCTGCCTGTGCCGCAGCCACCGACTGGTGCCCACCCGCAAAGGTTTCAACCACACTCTGCCAACCAACAGGCAGATCGAGGACCTGATGCGGGATCCCGAGAACCGGAACAGACCGGTGCTGTACCGCTATCAGCACAGCGACGGACTGCGAATGAACATGCTGCTGATCGAAGGTGTGGTCCACGACTTCACCTTCGCCGCCCGATTGACCGACCACCCCAAACCGCTCTCGGTGCAGATGTTCCTGTGCCCCCGGGAGGTCTGCAACTTCTTCAATCCGCTGACTCACGCCACCGAGGAACTGTTCCACGATCGGCGGGCCCCCTACCCCATAGAACGGACTCTGCTGACGACCGGCCTGACGGCCGCCGGAGTCGAATCGTTGTACCGGAAGGGCGCCAGACTCAAGACACCGCACCTGGACATCCACTACCGTCCAACCCGGCGGTCGACCTTCTGGAGCAAGTGATCATGCCGCACACCCGCATCGCCGAAACCCGCCGCGAGTTCCTGGAAACCACCGCCGCCACGGC
>DLVV01000013.1 GCA_003445035.1 Planctomycetaceae bacterium
GTCCGCAGTCCCTGGGCCGAACACGACAGCTGGGCCCCACAGATCGACCCCAACCTGATCGACGACAAGCTGCTGGGAACGTGGGTCTTTGGGTCGCGGTCATCCGACTGAACGCCCGACCATCGTCCCCGGTCACGAATCGTCGGGCAGCGCGGGCACCGGCGAGGTCTCAAGAAGCGGGCCTCGGTAATCGCTGCGGAGCACCGTCATGGCATTGACGGCCAACACGGCGACGATCCCACCGGCCACCAGGGACAACCCGGAAATCGCCTGGCCCAGGCTCAGGATCTTCTCGTCAACCAGGTAGCCGATCACCGTCGTGGTCGGTGCCGCGGCGATGCCGATCACGTTCAGGTATCCGATCGCAGTCGAACGGGCCGCCGGATCGATTACGTCAAAAGTCGTGGTCCACAGGTTGGCCACGTAGAACCCGAATCCCAGCCCGTAAGCCACCATCACTCCCGCCAGCAGGTTGAGGGATGTCACGCTGCCGAGCATGTACAGGGCCGGCACCCAGATCGCGATTCCCAGCACCTGCACCAGGATCCGACCGGTTCGCCAGCGACGGGCCAGCCTGTCGGCCAGGAATCCGCCTAGCAACAGGCCCACGATCGTCGTCGTCTTGCTCCAGATCGTGGCGAACTGGCCGGCCGCCTCGTTGGTCATCCCGAATTCCTCGACGTAATACCGAGGCAGCCACATGTCGTGAGCGTTGAGCACCACGCAGAAAAACACGAAGGCAATCGCCAGCATCCAGAACGAACGGATTTTCAGCACAGAACCGACCGTCACGTGCAGGGCCGCCCCTTCGGCGCCCAGGCCCTTCTGTTCCTGGCGTTCGGTCCGTTCGGGCTCGTCCATGACGGCGAAAATGCCCAGGGCGGCGATGCCTCCCAACACCCCGAAACTGAGCATCGCCAGGCGCCAGCCGGACAACTCGGCCGGTCCGATGCCCAGGGACTGGAACGGCAGCGACATGCTCGGCAAATCGGCGAACAGTCCCCCGTACTTCCCCGCGGTGATGAAAGCCAGGTTCAACGACAGGTTGTAGACTCCGATCGCCGTCGATCGGTTCTTGGACGAGAAACAATCGGCCATCACCCCTGCAATCGCCGGAACGCTGGCCGACTGGGAGAACCCGAGTACGATTCTCCATCCCATCAACGAATAGAGGCCGTTGGAGAAGCCCATCGCGGCCAACGCCACCGAACTGGCCAGCAGGCTGCACGCCAGGACTCGGCGTCGCTGAAGCCGATCGCTCAGGTAGGCCACAAACAACTGGGCGATCGAGTAAGGTATGAGAAACGCCATGTCCAGCGTGCCCAGTTGTGTCTTCGTCAGCGACAGCTCCTTGCTGAGCGGTTCCTGCACGTAGAACAGCAATGAACGGTGCTGGATCAGGACGAAGTAGGCCAGGGCCACCAGCGAGAGAATCCACCACCGGTTCGACGGGCCGTGTTCGGACTGCGGAGAGTCGGAGAGTTGTTCAACGTTCATGCTACGAGCAGCAGAACAGAGTCGGACCTGACAATCAATCACACCTAACGTCGGTCCCATCGATAAATCTGAAGACCAAGAAACAGGAGCCTGACCGTTGCTCGAATCCGTCAGTGAACTGACCTACGCCATCGTCCTTTGTGAGGACATGGATCTCATGAAGACGTTTTACCGGAACCTGCTCCCATTTCCGGTCGTTACCGAATCGGCGACCAGCATGTCCATGGACGCCGGGGGCGTGCTGCTGGGCCTTCGATTGCGCGACCGCGACTACGACGGTCGCGGGGGCGGTTCCGAATCACCGGGCGTGCAGTTGGCCTTCCTCGTTTCGCCGGAAGATGTCGAAACGTGCCACCAGCAACTGGTCGAACACGGCATCGAGATCCTCGAACCGCCGACCGACCAGCCCCGCGGCCACCGCACCGTCTACTTCTCGGACCCCGAAGGAAACGTCCTGGAAGTCTACGCCGAGATCTGAAGATGCCGACACTCCAACCCATCCGTGCAGCTGTCGTCGGTGGCGGAGCCTTCGGCGAATGCCACCTCAAGACGCTGGCCAGCATGCCCGACGTCGAACTCGTCGGGCTGTACACGCTGGAACAGGATCGCGGCCGCGAACTCTGCGACCACTACGGCGGCAAGTGCTGCTCGAGCCTCGACGAACTGGCCGCCGATCCCTCGATCGACCTGGTCACGATCGCGACACCCGAAGACGCTCACTTCGAATCCTTCAAGGTGCTGGCCGAACACGGCAAGGCGATCTACGTGGAGAAGCCGCTGGCCACCACGCTGGGCGAGGCCGGCGAGATGCTCGAACTGTCCCGGTCGATCACCGCCATGAGCGGGCATTGCCTGAGGTTCGAATCGCGACTGGCACAGGTCTTCGCACAGCGAGAACAACTGGGACGGCTGCGGCACCTGAGTTTCCGCAACAAGCGGCGGCACCGCGAAAAGGCAGTCTACGGACGGGTGCATCCCGCCTACGCCCTGTTCTGCCACGACATCGAACTGAGCAACGCCCTGGCCGGTGAACCGTTCAAGCGGGTCTGCGCCCTGGAGACCCGGTTTTCCGAAGGCCAGGTCGATGCCATGAACATCCTGATCGAGTACCCCGGCGGGGCAACCTCCTCGATCGAGGGCGGGTGGTTGCTGCCGAGCCAGGCGGCGGTGGCCGAGAACGACCGCTTTTCGATCGACTTCGAGGCGGGCACCTTCGAGATCGCCCTGCCCAACATGAGCTTCTCGTTTCTCGATTCCGACGGCTTCCGGTTCTTCAACCAGCAGTACGAACACAGCGTCTACGGCATGGAGTTCGGTGCGCTGAGATCCGCGTTCGAGTACCTGGTCGGTTGCCTGAGAAACGGCACCCGGCCGGAGATCAGCACGATCGAAGACGGCTACCACGCGGTGCGGGTGATCGAGGCGGCCCTGGAATCGGCCCGATCCGATCGCTGGATCGAGGGCGACTGACTTTTTCTCCCGGAGCGCGACATGCCAGGCCGCAAGCGGATCGCCGCGATCGTGACCGAGTACTTCGCCGGTTCACACGCCGACGTGATCGTCACCAAGTACCTCAAGGGTTTCCCGACTGACGACGGGTTCCAACTCCCTCGCGTGGACCTGGTCTCGATGTACATCGATCAGCCCACCGAGCAAGACATCGGTCACGCCATAGCGAAGGAACATGATGTCCCGATCTTCCCCAGCATCCTGACGGCTCTGACCCTGGGCGGCGAAGAACTGGCTGTCGACGGTGTGCTGTTGATCGGCGAACACGGCGAGTACCCCTGGAACGAAAAAGAACAGCAGTTGTTTCCACGCAAGTACTTCCTCGAGCAGATTTGCGGCGTGATGGCCACCAGTGGTCGATCGGTACCGGTCTTCAACGACAAACACCTCTCCTACAACTGGCACGACGCCAAGTGGATGTATGACCGTATGTCCGGTCTGGAGGCTCCGTTGATGGCCGGATCCTCGCTACCGGTCTGCTGGCGGAAACCGTGGCTGGAACACGAAGTCGGCTCGACAATCGACGAGGCGGTGGCGATCGGATTTTCGGGACTCGAGATCTATGGCTTCCACACGCTGGAGGTGCTGCAGTGCATGGTGGAACGCCGCGATGGTGGAGAGACCGGCGTGGCGGCCGTGACCTGTCTGGAAGGCGACGACGTGTGGCGGGCTGCCGAAGACGGACGGTGGTCCCGCGAACTGGCCGAAGCGGCCTGCGGTGAGATCGAGAACAAGCCCGAGGGGCGGATCGAGGACCACTGCAGCAACCCGGCCATCGCGCTGATCGAGTACCGTGACGGGCTGCGGGGTGCCGCATTGATGCTCGACGGTTACGTCCAGGATCTCGCCTATGCGGCACGAGTCGGTGAGGGCGAGGTGGTGGCGACCGAGTTCTTCGCGCAGGGACACGGCGACGAAGACGAAGTCGGCCCCTACGGGCACTTCGCCTACCTGTCACTGAACATCGAAGAGATGTTCCTCACCGGCGCGGCGACCGCCCCGGTCGAACGGACGCTGTTGACCACCGGGGTCCTCGAAGCCATGCTCGATTCGCGGTACGAGGGTCACCGCCGCCTGGAAACGCCGTGGCTGGATGTC
>DLVV01000224.1 GCA_003445035.1 Planctomycetaceae bacterium
CGGCCTGAATCAAACCACTTGCTGACGGTGCGCGGGGCCACCTTGCAGATCTTGGCGACCTGTCCGGTCGTGAAGATAGTTTTCATTGCGGGCTCCAGTCGAAATTATCTCAGTCTCAGAGGAACGTCAGCCCGTGGGAACATGTCCCACTCGGTCTTGGGTCTACCCACCAGCCGTCCTAGGCAGTTGCGTCGGATGACTGGGTTGACCAGGTTCTTGTCGATCTGCACCAACCCGAGATGTTGGCCGGGATCCACGAGAACGGGCCGCTTGGATCTCTCCTCGAAACGTTCCTCCGGAATTGTCGTATCCACCAATGCGGGGAGGTGGGACCGAGAGTTTGTTACCAGAGCCTCCTGCTTCCGGGATGGGTCACCCCCGGAGTCCGTTTATCCCCCCCCATCAAAATGAGACCCGTCGAAGTTTCCGGTTCTGCCGGTCACGTCCTTGTAACCAGCACAACGCTTGCGGCAGAACCTTCCGCCTCCACGTGTCTGACCTCTACTTTCGACCTAAGTGAGGGAGGGACTTTAGGATCATTGGCCTTGTAACGGCCGCAAAGCGTCTGACCAGACCGGCAGAAGAGTTCTGTTCCGGTCCGGCACCAGCGCCATCAAGCACCGCGCAGCCGCAAGGGGGGATCTGCCAGGGTCCGGCCGGCCGGCGATCACCCGCTGAGCCGCCGATTACGCCGCGTCAGTTTCCCCATCCGGAGAAGTCGGCGTAATTTCGCCATCTTCACTGACGTCCTCGAAACGCACCGAAATCCGCTTCGAGACTCCCGGTTGCTCCATCGTCACCCCGTAGATCACGTCAGCGACGGTCATCGTCCGCTTGCGGTGGGTGATCATGATGAACTGCGTCGTCTCGGCGAATTCGGTGAGCAGAGACGTGTAGCGTTCGATGTTTGCGTCGTCCAGGGCGGCATCGACCTCGTCGAGCACGCAGAAGGGGCTGGGGTTGCTCTTGAAGATCGCCATCACCAAGGCGACGGCCGTCAGCGTCTTTTCGCCGCCTGAGAGCAGGGACAGGCTACGGAGTTCCTTGCCGGGAGGACGGGCGACGATGTCGATGGCACAGTCGAGCACGTCAGCGTGATCTTCGAGGATGATGTCGCTTTCTCCGCCACCAAACAGCTTCCGGAACATCTCCTTGAAATGCGTCTGGATGGTGGCGAACGACTCGCGGAACAGCCGTTGGCTTTCCTCGTCGAGCCGTCTCACGATCTCCTCGAGCGTCGCCTTGGCTTCGACCAGATCCTGCCGCTGGTGTTTCAGGTGCTCGTACCGTTTCTCCAGTTCCTCGAGATCATCCAGCGCGTCGGTGTTGATGCTCCCCATCATCTTCAGTTTCTGTCTCAGCCGGGACACCTTCGCTTCGAGTTCGTCTCGGACCGTCTCGAACGTGACACCCGGTGGGGGTTCGATCAGTTCACCCGGCTCGTTCCCGGTCTCCTCCGGCAGCGGATGATGACCTCCGTCCAGATCCGCTTCGGTGCTCTCCTCGGTGGCCGGTTCCTCCTCCGAATCGCCTGGGAGTTCCTCCCCGGATTGGTCCGTGTCGAGTTCGTGCTGGGTGTCGGGCCGGGAGAGTTCGGCGAGGTGGAGTTGAAAGGCTGAAGCCTCGGAATGTTCCAGGTCCTCGAGTCCGATCTGGTACTCGTCCCGGAGCCGAGAGTTCATGGCGTCAAACTGTAGGCGGATTTCCTGGGCCTTGAGTTGTTCCTCGTGCTGTTCTTGCCGGAGTTGTCCGATGTCCTCGAGCAGGTGGTTGTCTTCGGTCGCCAGCCTGGTGCGTTTGAGCTTCAACCGATTCCGGTCGGCCACCAGGACTTCGATGTCGCGGCCGTGGCGTTCGTCGACGAGTGCCAGTTCGGCGAGTCGATTGCCGGTGTTGAGGATCTGGAGGTTGACGTCCTGGTGCTGTTCGGCAGTTTGTCCGAGTCGTCGCCTGGCTTCGTCCAGTTCGTCGGAATGTCGGTCGACGTCTTCGAGTCGCCTCGTGCAGGCGTCCTGAAGGCTGCTGCGTCGTTCCTCCTGCCGGGTGACTTCGAGTCGAGCCAGGTCGAGCGTTTCTTCCTTGGTGGCTCGCTGTTCCCGAAGAGTTTCCTGGTCGGCCTGGATCGAGGCGGCCTGGGTCTCGAGTTCCTGTTGTCTCTTGGCGGAGGTGTGTTGTTCCTGTTGCGCGGTATCGAGTTCCTGCCGACTCGATTGCCGGGACTGCTCGAGTCTCTCCAGTTCGGCGGCGAGGGCTTCGTATTGCTGGCTGGTGTTCTCCAGTTCCCGTTGCTGGTCACGTGCTTCGGTTTCGACTCGTCCCATCCGGTTCGCGGCGGACTCGCGCTGAGATGTGGCAGCGGTGTGGTCGCATTCGGCCGAGACGAGAGATTCGTCGAGGTCTCCGAGCTGGTCCTGATCGGATCCGATTTGTGCTTCGAGATCGTCGAGTTCGGTTCGGAGTCGACGGAGTTCGCTGCGCCGCGAGAGTGGTGAGGCGTCGGTGGAGATGGGACCGGCCATCAGCGTTCCGTCCCGCTCGATCATTTCTCCCTGCAGCGTGACGAACCTGGCGCCCCGCCCCGGGCCGCGTGACAGTCTCAGGGCATCGGCGAGTGTGTTGACGATCCAGGAGTTGTCCAACAGTCTGCTGATCAACCATCCGTTTCCGTCGTTGGCCTGCACACCGTCGGCGACGGGACCGATCACTCCGGGTTGACCCGAGAGGTCCGGCGACGGGGGCGAGTGCGATGCTTCGGGCGCATCGGCGGAGAGAAAACCGACCCGGTCGGTGAGGCGGCTGGTGTGCTCAAGCAGGTAGTCTCCCAGCGGTGCGAGTTGATCGATGACGATCCACTGAGCGGATTCTCCCAGTGCCACGTCGACCAGCGGTGCTCGTTCGAGGTCGACTTCCAGGAGGTCCGAGACGCTGCCCCGAATCAGGTTCCAGGGGGCCTGGTCAGAAGTGCGCGCCCGTTCCAGGATCTCCCGGACGCCCAGCCCGATGCCCTCCTGGCGTCGTTCGAGTTTCTCGAGTACCCCGATGCGGGCCTGGTGGCCACTGCGTCGTTCGCGGGCGGCGGAGAGTTCCTTGACGGCTTCGTCCTGCTGGGCCAGCAGGTCGTCACGGATCCGTTTCGCCGCTTTCACGTTGTCGTTGATCGCCTCCAGTTCCGTCTTCAGTTCCGCGACTCGCGATTGCAGCACTGCGAATGTGTTTTCGCATTCGGCGCGAAGTTCGGCAAATTGTTCGAGTTGCTTGGCGGTTTCTCCCTGGTCAATCTCCAGCGTCCCCAGTCGGCCTTCCAGTCCCGTCACCTTCTCGTGGCAGGCAGCCACGATGCGAGTCTGTTCGAGCTGGGTTCTCCGGATCGTCTCGAATCTTCCGCGCTCGAGTTCGATCTGCCGGTTGATCGTCTCGAGTTCCAAAGCGGCCGAATTGCGGTTCCGGGTGGCTTTCTCGAAGGCCTCGACAATTTCCTCGACTTCCAGCTCGGCTCGCTCACCCAGCCGTTCGGCCTCTCCGAACCGGTGAGAGAGTCTCGAGGCAATGCGAGTCAGTTCGAGTCGATCACCGTCGAGTTCTTCACCACGTCGTCGCTGGTGGCCGACGGTCGCTTCCAGCCTCGCGATCTGCTCGCGTTCGCTTCCCCTGCGGCTCTCGACTCGCCGGATGCGGTCATCCAGCGAGTTGGTGTCCCTGTCGATTCCCGAGAGCACTCGCTCGGATTCTTGCTTCCGGGTTTCGAGTTCGTTGATTCGGGTGTCGAAGTCCGAGACGATCGTCTCGATCTTGGCGAGCCGGGCCGAGTGTTCGCGGTAGTCGTCGGCAGCCAGGCCGATCCACCACGTCTTGAGTTCATCGGAGACTCTCCGGAACGTTGTCGCCTTCTGGGCCTGGTTCCTGGTCGAGTTGAGCTGGACCTCGTCCTTGTCGACGATGTCGGTCAGCCGCAGCAGGTTCTGGCCGACCCGTTCGAGTTTTCTGAGTGCCTCGATCCGCCGGGCCTTGTAGCGGCTGATCCCGGCGGCTTCCTCGAACACCGTCCGGCGGGTGCTGGGGTTGGCCTGTAGGATGGCTCCGACGCGGCCCTGTTCGATGATGCTGTAGGCCGAGCTCCCGGTGCCCAGGAACAGGTTGCGGATGTCCTTCAGTCGGCTGGTTGTGCCGTTGATCAGGTACTCGCTGTCCCCGTTCTGCCAGATTCTGCGTCCGATCTGAACCACCGAGGATTCGATCGGCAGCAGCTGGTTCTCGTTGTTGAACGTGAGAGTGGCCTCGGCAAAGCCGGACGACTTCCGTCCTGACGCCCCATTGAAGATGACGTCGGTCATCTCCTTGCCCCGCATGCTCTTGGGACTCTGGTCGCCGAGGATCCACTTGATCGCGTCGACGACGTTGCTCTTGCCGCTACCATTGGGTCCGACGATCCCGGTGATTCCGGGATCGAAGTCGAACCGCGTGCGGTCGACGAAGCTCTTGAAGCCGAAAAGGTCGAGAGACTGGAGCATCCGGGGGGTTAGCGGAAGAGCTTCTCCAGGAACGGGAACCGGGATCCCGAGTCGTCCTGTGATCGAGTTTCGGGTTCGGAGGTTTGGTCGGTGGCTCGGCGATCGGCCAGGCTGGCTGATCCGTCAGCCTTTTCCTGCGATGGGTTCTCCGGGTCGTCCTGCTCTGGGCCGGTCCCCGCCGGGTTCAGCTCCTCTGGGTCCTCGCTCGAATCCGGATTGTCCGCAGATCCGGGGGCGGAACTCGATTGCACCGTCGAGAAGAGGTTGGGGGTGCTTTTGGCCGAGCCGAGCGTGGTGCGTGTTCCGGTCTTCGGGCCCCCTCCCCGGAAAAAGACACGACCGGTTCGAGGCACGGAGTCGATGGCGATCTGGCCCGCCACGTTCTGTTGCCGCTGGGCCTGAACAAGCATCTGGATGATGTCGGGATAGGACGCTCCCAGTTCGACGGTCGTCCGGATCACGTCGGCGATCCGTGTCGAAACGGTCCGTCGGACGGGGGGACGCCCGACCTGGTAGCGGCTGATGGTGACCTTCGGCGAGCCGGATTGGGCGTTGATCCAGATGTGGTTTCCGGCCTGGATGGCCAGCGGGGTCCTGAGTTTCTGGTCGGTCCCGAACAACACGATCTCGGGCCGCTGCAACTGGGTCAGGTGGATCAGTGGGCGACCGTTGGCCTGGACCTCGTGCAGGGTGAACAGGTCACGGACCTTTTCTCCACGGATCGTCGGATCGAGTCGATCCCGCGTCCACAGTGCCCGGAAGGCTCCGTACTGCAGTTCGGCGCTCTGTTTCAACTGGCCGGCGGCCTGGCAGCGAGGGCAGGGGCCTTCGATCGGGTTGCCCTGGTGCGAACAGCCATCGGTGTCACAAATCACCAGGGGTTTCAGCAGTTTCCGGAGCAACAACTGTGACGGGGCGTCTTCGAGTGTGCTGAGGGCGGCCAGCGCGTAGACCCGAAAAGCCCGCTCGTGCCTGGCCGCTTCTGCCAGCACGTTGGCTCCCGAGTTGTCGTCGAGGTAGGCCAGGGCGGTGGCGGCGTGGAAGCGGACCTCGAAGTCCGCGTGGTCCAGGGCCGGCTTGAGGAATGGGATCGCCTTGGGACCGATCGCCTCCAGTGCCAGGGAGGTCTCACGAGACAACTCGACCTTTTGGAGTTGCCCGGTGAGTTGTTGCATCCGCACCTGGCGTTGCACGTCGTCCTCTCGCATGGCGATCTTGCGGATCACCTGCAGGTAACGGGGGAAGTTGTCCCGGTACTTGGGATGAACCTTCAGCACGATCGTGCGGTCGGTTTTCGGATTGGCCAGGGGTTCACGGACTCCGTGCCGGTTGTACGCGTAAAACCGGGTGCCGACTCGTTCGGCGATGCGTTTGGCCATTCGCACGCTGCGATAACGGTTCTTGAGTGCCACTGTCAGGTCGCGATCACGACGGGAGATCCCGCCGCCGGGCACCCGGCCCCGACGGACGACCCCGGCGAGTTCGCCGATATCGCCCTCGCCGTGAGAAATCAGGACGTGCCCCTTGGCTCGTGCGAAGACGTGTCCGGAGAGCACCCCCTCCCCGGGGACGAGAGCCCGTTCTGAGACGTCGGCTTCCATCAGCCAGCCACCGTTGAGACTGGTGGCCTCGCTGCCGGGCGGCAGTCGAACCTCGACATCAAACGACTCCCCCTTGCGGATCAGCGGCGGCAGGTAGGCTCGTACGATGACCAGGGCCGTGCGAGGAGACCTCAGCAGGGCCTTGGGGCTGGGAACGTCTCGTCGTTGGATGTCCTTGAGCAGGGCCATTCGGAACGGCGACGGTTTGGGGTCCCCACCGGTTCCGTCCAAACCGGTGACCAGCCCGACCCCTTCCAGCGTGATCATGCCCAGCCCGCTGATCGAAACGTAGTCGCCGACCGAAGACGGATTCGCGTCCGAATTCTTCGAGCCGGCTGCGTCACCGGGACTCTGGGATCGGCTGGACCAGTTCCACGAGTTGGGCCACCAACCGTTGCCGGAATTGAGGAGCCCGCCGCCACGGCATCCGATCGTCGCCATCAGACAGGCGGTGGCCAGCACCAGGCAGCGACCGGGTGTCGAGGGAACCGCTTTCCGGTTGGGTTGGCCGCCAGGATGCGATCGGGGGAGAAGTTGCGAGGAGTTCATCCGTGAGGCTCCGTTGGCGCAAAACACCGGGTTCCCGTCGCTGGCAACGGACCTCAGGCGCGAGGCCACGTCGGGAAGTGACACGACGGGGTGTTGGGAGTGCAGGAGTGGTGAGTGTGAAGTGAGAGAATCTGCTGAGTCGGCGGGAAGATAGGATTCCGCCTGTTGCCGGTCAAGATGAGACCGGGATCGACCAGTCCGAAGCGAGGGACCGGGATCGGGTCAGATCGCCTGCTTGGAACCGCCACCGGATCCGCGACGTCTCCGCGGCTGCGAGGCGAGTGCCTCGGCCGAGATCGACTGGACCACATTCTGAGCCAGGTAGTCCATTTCCATCACCAGCGTGTCGACACGTCCCGAGAGGAACATGTACATGATCAGCGTGGGGATGGCGATCAACAGGCCGCCGGCAGTCGTCAGCAGTGCCAGCGAAATGCCCACGGCCAGCTGTTCGGTTTTCCCCATCGAGCCGGCCGTGGCGATGTCGTTGAACGCCTGGATCATGCCCAGTACCGTTCCCAGCAGTCCCAGCAACGGGGTCACGGTGGCGACGCCATTGAGGACCCTGAGGTGAGCCCGCAGCTCGCTGACCTGCCGCTCGCCTCCATCAATGATCGCCTGTTCAACCTCGACACTCGACTTGCCCCACTTGCGGATGCCGTGGGCGAACACGGCGGCGACCGGGCTGTCGCTTTGCTGGCACAGTTTCAACGCGCTGTCGCGGTCGAGCTTGCCCTGGTGGAGGTGTTCGAGGAACCGTTCCACGAACGGCTTGGGGATCACCCGGCTTCGTTTCAGCACCACCAGACGCTCGACGCTGAACCACAACGCGATCAGGGTCGCTACGGCAAAGGGAGCCAGGAACGCCCAGCCCATCCAGCCCAGCTGCTTCATGATGCCGATCGGATCGGTCGGCAAGTTGACGTTGTCCTCTGCGGGAGCCGCCGCCGGTTCAGGTGTTGCTGCCGGAACGGTTTCACTGGACTCCGGTGAGCCGTCCTGGGCGGCGACCACGCCTCCAACGAGCACCAGCAGGAGGACCGGCAGCAATGGACGGATCCGGCGCCACGCCGATTCGGTCGCTACAGGAGCCGACTGTCGGTCGGTATCGAGCCGCCGTGAGGTCGATGGAGAACGTGTCATGAGCCAGCCAGGCGTCGAAGTCGGGGCAGTCGTTTCTTGGCCATCGCTGTGAACGAGCTGTCGGGGTGCTTCCGGATTAACATTTCCAGCGTCTTCACCGCCTCGGCGAATTCCCGGAGTTGCTCCTGGCAGGCAGCAGCCTGGAACAACGCCGGGGCCTGGATGTCGGAAAAATTGTAGAGGATCTCTACGGCCAAGAACTGTTTCTTGGCTTCTCGGAAGTTCTTCTGAATGTAGAACGAATCGGCCATCTGCAGATGGCTGCGGGCGGCGGTTTTGGTCTTGCGACCTTCGGTCGAACTGATGACTCGTCCAAACGCCTCGCGGGCGGCCGGGAAATCGGGGCGGGGCTTCTTGAGCATCCCTCGTCCGAGCACCTCGTCCGCCTTGTAGAGGACCTTGGAGCGGGGCCGGGCACGTCGGAAATCACTGACCGTGCGGGCGAGTCCTTGGTAGTCGCGAGTGCGGAGTCGTGTTTCGGCCAGCAGTACCCAGGCCTCGTCGAACCAGGAGGCCCCGGTGACCTGCTCGTTGCGGGCTTGTCCCAGGACGGCATTCAGTTCGGCCTGGGCCGTCTGGTAGTCGCGGAGGTGCAGTGCGGCTTGCCCGAGTTGGAAGCGGACTTCCCAGCCGTGCCGGCTCTGGGGGAACCGCGTCCTCAATGCCTTGCCGTGCTCACGGACCTGCTCCCATTGCTTGGCCTCGGTGGCAATCCCCACCAGTCGGAACAGGGCATCCTGGCGGACTTCGTCGTCTCCCGCCTGGGAACGGGCGACCTGCAGGAAGGCGGTTCGGGCCTGGGCGAGTCGCCCGGCGAGCAGATCGCTTTCGGCCAGGCTGAAACGTGCGGCGGTGACGTGACGGCTGCGGGGGTATTCCCGGATCAGCTGCCTGTAGAGCACGTCAGCCTTCTTGAAGTCGTCGGCGTCGGCGTGCATTCCGGCCCATTCGAAAATCAGCCCGTCGCGGTCCTTGGCCTTGGGGAATTGTTTCAGCAGAGCCTTGTAGGCCGCGTCGGCCTGGGGGGTCTTCTTGTCGAGGGCCAGCAGCCGGGCGGCTCGTCGCGCGGCCAGGAAGGCGAACGAACTGTCTGGATAGGCTTTGGTCGCCACCCGGTACGCCTCGGCCGCCTTCTCGGGCTCATCCGCCTTCTCGTAACACTCGGCCGCCTTGTAGGCCGCCTCGGCCGCCAGCTTGTCCTTGGGATGCACCATCACCACCCGTCCGAAGATCGAGGCGGCCTCGGAGTACTTCTTCGATTCGAACAGGCTCCAGCCTCGGCCAGAGAGTCCCGCGGCGTGGAAGGGCGAGCGGGGACCCAGGGCCACCAGGTTGCCGAACAGCCGGTCGGATCGCTGGTAGTTCTTCTCCGCGTAGGACGATTCGGCCATTCGTCGAACCGTCTGAGCGTAGATC
>DLVV01000322.1 GCA_003445035.1 Planctomycetaceae bacterium
CTTCTTCAGCCGGAGCTTCCTCGGTTGTGGCTTCTTCGTCGGCCGCTGCCGCGTCTTCAGCCTCATCAGTCGGAGCCGCTTCCTCGGCGGACGGTTCCGGTGGCGGCGGTAGTTCCTTGGGCGCGGTCATCGGCGCCGGCTCGCTGGCGGTGCCGAAGCGGTTCTTTTTCACTTTGTCGATCAGCACGGCCACCTTGTCACTTGGCTGCGCACCGACCGAGATCCAGTAGTCGATGCGTTCCATGTTGAGGTTCACTCGCTGCGACTTGTCGGGGACCATCGGGTCGTAATGCCCGACGTCCTCGATCGACCGGCCGTCACGAGGTGAACGGCTGTCCATCACCGCGATGCGGTAGAAGGGTAGGTGTCGTCGGCCCAGTCTCTTGAGTCGAATTCGAACGGCCACTCGTCTCTCTCCTGTTGAAAAAGTCCGCCGGGTGTCGCATCCGACGGCGTGTGTGTCTTCGTGATTGGGTCTCTGTGTGAATCGCAGTGATTGGCCCGGTCCTGGTCTTGCTGGATAAGAGTTCAACCGGGGGGGGCCTCTAGTGTGACAGGCGAAGGCTCTACCGGCGATTCCTCCGACGGGCTTTCCGAGCATTTTTTCGTTTCTGGCGTTTCTGGTTCCTGGCGGTGCTGCGGTCGGCCGGGCCCCTTTTGCTGCGGAGTTTTTCCCTTTTGAGCTGGGCTCCGGGGTCAAGCATTCCCCCGTCCGACATTTCCTTGACCGTCTTCATCCGGTCTTTCATTCCCATTCCGGCCATTTGCTGCATCATGCCCGACATGGCGTCGAACTGTTTGAGCAGGTTGTTGACATCGGAAGCGGCGTTGCCACTCCCCTTGGCGATGCGATTGCGTCTGGAGCGGTCGATCCGTTCGGGGTTCGAACGTTCGTCGACGGTCATCGCGTTGATCATTCCTTCAATACGCTTGAGATCCGCCTCGGGATCCTCCATTTCGGGATTGTCGGCGATCATGCCACCGACGCCGGGGATCATCTTCATGATCTCTCGCATCGGTCCCATTTTCTTCATCATCTTCATCTGCTTGCTGAAGTCGTCGAGGGTGAATTTGCCCTCGAGCATCTTCTGCTGCTGCGCCAGGGCCTCATCCTCGTCGATCTGCTCCTGCGCTCGTTTGACCAGCCCGACGACGTCGCCCATCCCAAGGATCCGGTCGGCCATGCCCTCGGGCCGGAATTCCTCGAGACGATCCAGTCCTTCGCCGACGCCGATGAACTTGATCGGAACGCCGGTGACCGCCTTGACCGACAGGGCCGCACCGCCACGCGTGTCGCCGTCAAGCTTGGTCAGGATCACGCCGTCGACTTCCAGCGCGTCGTTGAACGCCTTGGCGCTGTTGACGGCGTCCTGTCCGGTCATGGCGTCGCAGACCAGCAGGACCTGGTGAGGCTGGATCTTGCGGTCGATTTCCTCGAGTTCCCCCATCAACTCGTCGTCGACGTGCAGTCGGCCGGCGGTGTCGAGGATGACGACTCGAATTTCGGGATTGGCCTGGGCCTGTTTCAGCCCGTTGCGGCAGACCGCCAGCGGACTGCTGTCAGCGGTCTCGGTGTAACAGGGAACGTCGATCTGATCGGCGATCACCTGCAACTGGTCGATGGCGGCTGGTCGTTGCAGGTCGGCAGCGACCAGCATCGGTGTGTGGCCCTGCTCCTTGAGCATTCGGGCCAGCTTGCCGCAGGTGGTTGTCTTGCCACTTCCCTGCAACCCACACAGCATGACCACGGCGATCCCGTCGCGACGGATCGGCAGTGACGGGTCGACCGGACCCATCAACTCGATCAGTTCGTGGTGCACGATCCCGACGATCTGCTCGCTGGGCCGAATCGACTTCAGCACCCGCTCGCCCAGTGCCTGGCTGCTGACGCGTTCGATGAAAGCGTTGGCGACGTCGAAGTGGACGTCGGCTTCGAGCAGAGCCTGTCGGACCTGTTCCAGTCCCTCGCGGACGTTGCCTTCGGTCAAACGCGATCGTTCAATGAACGACAGCGCGCCCCTCAATCCGTCGGTGATGCCTTCGAACATGGCTGCAGAAGGTCCGGGTTGGCGGGTGATTGCGTGACTCGCCGTTGCCTGGACAACGATGAGGCGACAGCGGTTAACACCAGCTGCGACCCGTTGCCGGTTGAATCGGCACGAACGGGCTGTGCAGAGGGCAAATTCTAGAGCACTCCTCTCCTCATGACAACGGCTCGCTCAACTCACACCCTCACCTGCAGTCTGTTACAATGTCCTGTTCCGCCCCCTGATTTCCCCATCGAAACTGGCTCCCGATGAACCAGCCCACCGCATTCTCCTCCGGTTCCAGGAACCTGTTTGACAGCGTCTGGAATCAGCACACCGTCGGTCAATTGCCCTCCGGGCAGACCCAGTTGTTCATCGGACAGCACCTGGTCCACGAGGTGACCAGTCCGCAGGCGTTCGAGATGCTGCGGGACCGTGGCCTGGGGGTGATGTGTCCGGAGCGAACCCTGGCCACGGTGGATCACATCATTCCCACCGACGATCAGGCGCGGCCGTTTGCCGATGGTCTGGCCGAGGAGATGATGTCGGCGATCGAGCGAAACTGCATCGAGTTCGGGATCGAATTGCTGGGACTGGACGACCCTCGGCAGGGGATCGTGCACGTGGTCGGTCCGGAATTGGGACTGACCCAGCCGGGGATCACGCTGGTCTGCGGAGATTCTCATACCAGCACACACGGGGCTTTCGGTGCAATCGCACTGGGTATCGGCACCAGCCAGGTGGCCCAGGTGCTCGCCACTCAGACACTGGCGATGAACCGACCGCAGGTGCGGCGGATCGAGGTTACCGGATCGCTGGCCGACGGCGTCTTCGCCAAGGACGTGATCCTGGCGATCATCCGCCAGTTGGGAGTGCAGGGCGGAGTCGGGTTCGCCTACGAGTACACCGGCAACGTCTTCGATGAGATGAACATGGAAGAACGGATGACCGTCTGCAACATGAGCATCGAAGGCGGGGCACGGTGCGGATACGTCAACCCCGATGCCAAGACCGTCGAATTCCTGCGGGGACTGCCGGCAGTGCCCGAGGGTGAGGAGTTCCAGCGGGCTGCCGAGTGGTGGTTGAGCCTCGCGTCGGGGCCGCAGGCGACGTTTGACGACGATGTGACGATCGATGGGACTGCGATCGAGCCGACGGTGACCTGGGGCATCAACCCCGGCCAGAGTGTCGGAGTGGGGGAATCGATTCCGGCAGTTGGAGACTACGTGGTCGAGGAACAGGCCGGGGTGGCAGAGGCGCTGGAGTTCATGGGCCTGGAGTCCGGCCGCCCGATTTGCGGGCAGGCGATCGATGTGGCCTTCATCGGCTCGTGCACCAATTCCCGGTTGTCGGATCTTCGCGAGGCCGCAGCGGTCGCCAGCGGGCGTCGCGTCGCCGAGGGCGTGCGGGCGCTGGTCGTACCGGGCAGCCAGCAGGTGGCCGAGCAGGCCGAAGCCGAGGGGCTCGACCGCATCTTCAGCGAGGCGGGATTCCAGTGGCGGGCGGCGGGCTGTTCGATGTGTCTGGCCATGAACCCCGACAAGTTGCAAGGTCGCGAGATGTGCGCCTCATCGAGCAACCGAAACTTCAAGGGACGACAGGGCAGTCCCACCGGACGAACACTGCTGATGAGCCCCGCGATGGTCGCTGCCGCAGCGATCCAGGGACACGTGACCGATGTGCGTGACCTGGTCCCAGTAGCCGGTTAGTCACCGCGACTCAGATTTCACCCGAGCCGAGAAGACGACTCAAAAGCGTCGAACGCCTGGAGGTACAGACCATGTCCGACAGTCAGGTCATCAGCATCTGTGGCACCGCCATCCCGTTGTTGCTCGACGATATCGACACAGACCGGATCATCCCGGCCCGTTTCCTCAGGTGTGTGACATTCGACGGGCTGGGTGAGCACGTCTTCGAGGACGATCGGCAGCAAGACACCGGGCACCCTTTCAACCAGGATCGGTTCGCCGGGGCCGCCGTACTGGTGGCCGGTCGCAACTTCGGCTGCGGATCGTCTCGAGAACACGCACCGCAAGCCCTGATACGTTGGGGAGTGCGGGCGATCGTGGCCGAGTCGTACGCCGAGATCTTCTTCGGTAACTGCACGGCACTGGGTGTTCCGGCAGTGACGTTGGAGCGGGATCGGCTCGAGGAACTGACCGCGAGCGTCGAAGCCGATCCGTCGATTGAGATCACCGTCGACCTGGAGGCCGGTTCGGTCGGATGGGGCGAGCAGACCGCGACGGCGGAGCTTCCCGGGAGTGCCCGGACGGCATTGATTTCCGGAGAATGGGATTTCCTGAGCCAGTTGCTGGCCAACCGCGAGGCGATTCGTGAAACCGCCTCGACGATTCCCTATCTCAGTGGATTCGGTGGCGCATGAGTGGCCCCGACGGGGTGGAGGCGAGTCGGCGGGAATTCCTGGCCGGAACGGGGCACGCCGACGAATCGGCGTTGCGGGCCGACCCCGGCGGCGGGACCGAAATCCCACAGGCCGGCGACACGCTGAGAATTCAGACGCGGGCCATGAATTGCGATTTTGCGGTCTTTCTGGACGTCGATCGCCGTGACCAGCTCGATGCGGTTTCGTCCGTTCTGGAATCTGTGCATGGTCTCGAAGCTCTGATGACGGTTTATCGCTCCGAGAGTCCGATGGCACGCGCCAATGCAGCTGCTGCCCACTCGGAGGTGGTGCTCGACGAGGTACTGTTTGACGTGGTGGCGATGGCGTGTCGGATCGCCGAGGAGACCGACGGAGCGTTCGATCCGACAACCGGGCCGCTGGTCGAATTGTGGCGGCAGGCCCGTGAAGCGGGCCAGGTCCCCGGCGACGATGAGGTGCGACGGGTGCGAGGACTGGGTGGGCTGGAGGACGTCGAGATCGATGCCCGCGCCGGATCGGTCTCCTATCGCCGGGCCGGTGTCGAATTGAATCTCGGAGGAATCGGCAAGGGTTTCGCCCTGGACCGGATCGCGGGCGAGTTGCTCAAGGTCGAAGTGGGTTCGTACCTTTTGCACGGCGGGCACAGCAGCCTGTTGGCCCGGGGGGCGCACCAGCGGCATGCCGGCTGGCCGGTGGGGATCCGCAACCCGCTGTTTCCCAGCAAACGGCTGGCGACGTTGGTGCTGTGTGAGCAGGCCATGTCGACCAGCGGCTCGGGGATCGAGTCGTTCCGGATCGGAGGCCGCCGATTCAGTGACATTCTCGATGCCCGCACTGGATGGCCGGCCGAGGGGATGCTGAGCGTGACGGTACTGGCTGAGACCGCGGCGGAGGCTGACGCACTCTCGACAGCGTTTTTCGTCCGAGGGGTCGAATTTGCCCGGACCTGTTGCGATAATCGGCCCGGGGTCAGCGCCCTGCTGATCCCGACACCTCGCCGGGGCCAGACGCTCGAGCCGATCGTCTGCGGAATTTCCGATGAGGTGTTGTTCTTTGAAGAGCCGGCCTGAACGCTGCGACCTGTGGCGACACCGGGTCCGGGAACACCCGTCGGGACAAGAGCTTGCACAACCGGAAATCGACATTTCTGATCACCGTCACGCTGCTGGTGATTCTGAGAATCGCCATCGGTTGGCAGTTCCTCTACGAGGGACTCTGGAAATTTCAGAGTCGCCAGACGGCCAGGCCCTGGACAGCGGCCGGATACCTGCGGAACTCGCAGGGGCCCTTCCGCAACGTCTTTCGCAGCCTGACCGGGGACCCCGACGAATTGAACTGGCTGAACGCCGACTGGGTCACCTCGAGATGGGACACCTGGCAAGCGAAATTTGTGGCCGACCAGGGGCTGGACAAGAGCCAGGTCGGCCGGTTGGATCGTCTGCTCAATGGGCCCAAGGATTTCCGTGCCGAGTTGGCGGCGTTGCCGGATGGATTGAAGTTCCGTGGCACCCTGGCCAAGCGGCTGACCTTCGTCGCCGATTCCCAGCGGCTGATCGTTGATGGGAAAGCGCACCTGACTCCTCGTGAGCGGGACGCGGCGCTGAAACTGGTGACGGTGGATGAGAATCCGGCACCGGGGCAGCAGGGGGCGAACGAGGCTGCCAGGAAGTACCGCGAGGCGATCGAGAAGGTCTTTGCCCGGTCATCGCGATTGAGCTTCAAGGAGCGGATGCGGGCATCGCTGCTGGGCGATCCCGATCGGGCGGGGCTGACCATCACCGACCGCAAGACCAAGGAGAAACTCGAGACGCGGCTGGGTGAAATCGAACTCTACGGGCGGCAACTCGCGCGGTACGAAGCGAGCCTGGAGTCGGCCGAGACCGACTTTCAGCAGAAACACGTTCGTCAGTCGGGCGTGCCCGGACATGGTGACACATCCGAGATTCGCGCATCACTGGTCGGGCCGATCAAGGCCCTGGAACGGGAATTGATTGACGCGGCCGAGAAGTTGCTGAGGCCCGAGCAGCGGGCGCGTGGCCCAGTGGCGATGCCTCCGACACGGATCAACCAGATCGACGCGATGACGATGTGGGGGTTGACGGTGATCGGAACGCTGTTGATCGCCGGCCTGTGCAGTCGACTGGCTGCCGTTGGCGGAGCGGTGCTGTTGTTCTCGTTCTACCTGGCCATGCCTCCCTGGCCGGGGGTCCCACCGGTTCCGGGTCCCGAACACAGCCTGTGGGTCAACAAGAACCTGGTCGAGGTGCTCGCGTTGTTGGCGCTGGCGTCGGTGCCGACGGGCCGTTGGTTCGGCCTGGATGCATTGGCCGGCCGCCTGCCGCTGAAATGGCGCAAGTCCGGTGCTGGTTCGACCGACACCGCGTCAGAGACCCCGGCATCGGCAACAGCGGGGTCGTCAACGACGGCTGTTGAGTCGGACATGGAAGAGACCGATACTGTGAGTGGACCTGGTGACGCTGATGCCGACGGCGACAGCCATACCGGGAGCGGCGAGGAAGAGGCCACCGAGTTGGAAAAAGAATGAGGAGCGTGTCATGCAACTGACACCTGAAGAAGTCCAGACCGGCAAGGACAATTTCAACGAGGCCCTGGCGGCGACCCGTGGGGGGGATTCGACGTTCGAGGACGCCGTGGCGCTGTCCCGGCGGAGCTTCATGAAGGGAGCCGCCGGCGCGACAGCCGGGCTGGGGTCGATTTACTTCGGATACGACGCGCTCAAAGGCGACCCGGTGCGGGTCGGCTTCATCGGTACCGGTGACGAGGGCAATGTGCTGCTGACCGAGCATCCGCCGGCCTACATGGACATTGTGGCGATCGCCGACCTGCGACCGACCAACCGCCAGCGAGCCTTCACCGGCGACGGCAACGCTCGCCGCACCGGGCTCAACAAGAAGCTCGGGCGTCAGAAGGCCAGCCAGATCAAGGTCTACGAAGACCACAAGCAACTGATCGCCGATCCCGACGTCGAGGCCGTCGTGATTGCCGTTCCGCTGTCGCATCACGCTCCGATTGCGATCGAGGCGATGAAGGCGGGCAAGCACGTGCTGACCGAGAAACTGATGGCTCATTCGATCAGTCAGTGCAAGGAGATAATCGAGGTGGCGGCCGCGACGGGCCGTTTCCTGGCCGTTGGACACCAGCGGCATTACAGCGTGCTGTACGACAACGCCAATTTCCTGGTCAAGCAGGGTCTGCTGGGCGACATTCGCCACATCCGCGCCCAGTGGCACCGCAACAACAGTTTCCCCGGCCGTGACAGTTGGCGGAAGCCGATCTCGAAGGCCGACGCCGCCGCATTGGACAGCAAGATCAGTGGCTACGACTACAAGTCGATGAACGAACTGGTCAACTGGCGGCTCTACAATCGCACCGGGGGAGGGCTGATGGCCGAGTTGGGCAGCCACCAGATGGACGCCTGCAGCATCTTCCTGGGCAAGGTGCACCCGCTGGCGGTGCAGGGCTACGGTGGGAAGAACTTCTATGGCGTGCAGAACATCGGGTCGCCCGACAAGCAGGGGGATGACCGCGAGATCGACGATCACGTTTACGTGACGTTCGAGTTCCCCGGCAAGAACTACCACGCGAAGGACAATCCTGACGATGTGGTGGTCGTGACCTACTCGTCACTGAACACCAACCGTCTCGAGAGTTTCGGCGAGACGTTGTTGGGCAGCCGTGGGACGATGGTGGTCAAGCAGGAACAGGAGGCACTGCTGTACAAGGAGGGAAGTCCGTCGACGGGAGCGGGCGGACCCGAGCAGCGGCTGCACGTGATCGGGGGCAAGGGGGGGCCGGTGATGGATGCCAGTGCCAGCCTGGCCCCGAGTTCGGCAGCTGCGGTCGCATCCAGCGCACTGGGAGCGAGTGTCAGCCGGGGTTACACCGAGGAGATGGAGCACTTCTGCCACTGCATCCGCAACGAGAAGCCCAACGACAACACGTTGCGTTGCGGCGGGGTGGTCGCGATGGCCGATGCGATCATGGCGCTGACGGCCAACCTGGCGATGAAGCATCGCAAGCGGATCGTGTTCAAGGACGAGTGGTTCGATCCGGCCAGCAAGGCGACACCCGAAACCGATCCGGATATCGTTGGTTAGCTCACGATGGGTCGCTGGCCCGATTCTCGCCGATCCACCTGGACGACCATTCTCCTGATGTTCGTCCTGTTCCCAGTCCTGTGCTGGGCCTGCTGGTGGTTCGTCAACCGGTGAGCGGGTGTTGCTCGAGCGGCCGGCGAATCACACCTCCGATGGTGGTGCGGCCTGACGGTCCTTGGGGTGGGGCAGCCGACCGGACAACAGCAGGGGGGCCAGCATCACCAGCGCACTGCCGTAATACGGCCACTGCGAGCCGAGTTTCCAGAAGACCAGTCCGGCGATGATCGGGGCGATGGCACGAGAGAGTGCCCCCAGGGAGCGGAACACTCCCAGTACCTCGCCCTGGCGGTCGGCGGGGGTGTAGAGCGAGACGAGGGCCGAGAGGCACGGCGACACCAGGGCACTGCCGATGGCCAACAGCGCCAGGCCAAAGTAGAACGGCACCGTACTGGTGGCCCAGCCGACGACCACCAGTCCCGGCAGAACCATCGCAAGTCCGATGCGAATCAGCCGGCGTTCTCCCAGTTTCGGGGCCAGCCTGCGGACGATTCCGCCTTGCACCAGGGCGATCAGCAGGCCGATGAAGATGAAGATCCACATCATGTCCCGCTGCGTGTACGCCAGCCGTTCCTTGGCCAGGAACACCAGCGTGAATTCCATTCCGGCGAACGCCGTCTGGAACAGGAAGAAGACGAGGTTGGTTCCCGAGACGCCATCGGGCAGATTGGTGCCGGAAAGCAGTCGGACGGGGTTGAACGAGCGGGCGTGAGGTGAACTGGTACCGCGATTCTCGGGGGGCAGCGTTTCGGGCAACCGCATGCTGACCCAGACCAGGTTCCAGAGCGAAAGGCCCAGGGCGGCCAGGGCGGGTGCCGAATACGGGTTGAGGCCGGGGAGACCGGCTGCGCCGGTGAGATCGATGCCTGAGAGCAGGGCGCCGATGGCCGGTCCGAGGATGAAGCCCAGGCCGAAGGCCGCCCCGATCATCCCCATCCCCTTGGCGCGGTCCTTCTCACCGGTGATGTCGGCCACGGCCGCGGTGGCCACCGAGATGTTGCCACCCATCACCCCGGCGACGACACGCGAGACGACCAGCAGTACGAAGCTGCCCGCGAAGACCCAGGCCAGGTAGGCCAGTGCCAGGCCGGTGATCGAGATGAGCAGGACCGGACGGCGACCAGTGCGGTCGGATAGACGGCCCCACAATGGAGCGAAGACGAATTGCAGTGTCGAGTAGATTGAACCGAGGATGCCGCCGAACAGCGCCGTGGTGTAGAGACGTTGTTTTGCTTCGTCGGGATCGCTGACGAATTCGCCAAGCCACGCGGCCAGTTTCCCGATCAGGCTTTCAGTCCCGTCGGCCTCGACGTAGTGGTCGAGCATGTCGGGGAACAGTGGGAAGATGATCGAGAATCCCACGAGGTCGACAAAAACTGTCAGGAACAGCACTCCCAGTGACGCGCGGCGAGGTGCCGGTGTGGGAGCGGGCGGGGTGGGGAGGGTGGACGAGTCGGTCATGTCAGTTTTGCGACTCGCCCAACAACTGCTTGATGCCGACCAGCACGCGGCGGGTGCCGACGTCGTCGAGTTCCCTGGACCGGAAGCCGAATCGGCCCACCACTTTCATGCGACGGTACAACACCACTGTCACCTCGGCCTGTCTGTGAATGTTCTGGCAACTGGGGGAACCGACCACGTCGGTGGCCACCGACAGCGGCAGGCTGACCTTCTGGTTGAAGGCCATCGTCTGAAGCGGAGAAATGGCCCGTCCCGGATCGGGAGAGATCAGCACCCCGAAACTCCTGAGCCCCTCGGCCCGGTTCCGGTCGACGACCTTGTCGATTTCCTTGAGCAGTTTGCCGAGTGCCGGCCCGGTGTTCCGGAACAGCACCATCACACACGGCCGCGATCCGTTTCGGCAGACGTAACAGATCGACTTGTTTCTCAGCGGGCCGGTCACTGCTCTCACGTAGAATGACGGAACGGCCTGGCCGATGCTGCGGCCCGAACGGATCGGCGGCTTGTCGGCACCTCCAGCCACCGTCAGTACCGCCAGCGCAAACGCCACGACCGCCGACCGGCGAATTCGGGATGCGAAACGGCAGAAGGGCATGCAGGGAGTCCGCAGGAGGATCCGGGGCGTCACAACCCATTGTCGGGGTTTTGCGAGATCGAAGCAACGGCCGTCTGAATTGCCGGAAGGTCTTAGAGGACCGCGGCGATTGATTCGCAGAGTTTTCCGACGTTGTCGGTGGTGACCCCGGCGACGTTGATCCGCCCGTTGCGAACCATGTAGATGCCGAATTCGTCCTTGAGTCGATCCACCTGTTCGGGGGAGAGACCCGAGAAGCTGAACATGCCTCTTTGGCGGGTGACCGAACTGAAGTCGTGACCCGGGGCGGCCGCCGTCAGGCCGTCGGCCAGCGCCTGACGCATGTCGTTGATTCGGCTGCGCATCCCGGCCAGTTCCGTCTCCCATCCGGCTCGCAATTCGGCATCGCCGAGGATCGTCGTCACAATGCCGGCTCCGTGGGCCGGTGGGTTCGAGTAGTTGCACCGGATGGTTCGCTTGAGGCGGCTGAGTACGACCGACGCGGTGTCGCTGTCCCCGGTCACCACGGTGAGTGCTCCGACACGTTCACGATACAGTCCGAAGTTCTTCGAGAAACTGCTGGCCACCAGCATTCGACACCCGGGACGGGCCAGGGCCCTGAGCCCGGCGGCATCCGACTCGAGACCGTCTCCGAAGCCCTGGTAGGCGAAGTCGACCAGGGGCAACAGTCCTCGGTCGGCCACGATCTCGGCGATCTGGTTCCACTGCTCAACCGAGGGGTCGACTCCGGTCGGGTTGTGACAGCAGGCGTGAAGGCAGACGATGTCGCCTGACGGGATCTGGGCCAGGCCGTCGAGCATGGCCTGGGCGTCGAGACCCCGAGTCGCCTCGTCGTAGTAGCTGTATTCAGAGATCGGCAGCCCCGCCGAACGGAAGATGTTGGGGTGATTGGGCCAGGTGGGCTGGCTGCACCAGAGCGTGGAATCCGGAAACGCGGCGGCGAGGAACTCGGCTGCCACCCGTAACGCTCCGGTTCCACCGGGAGCCTGGACGGTGGTTGCCCGTCCCGAACCGGTGATTTCGTGGTCCGCACCGAACAGCAGGGCGCGGGAGGCTGCGCTGAACTCCTGCATCCCGTCGATGCCCAGGTAGCCCTTGGACGCTTCGGTCTCGACCAGACGCCGCTCGGCTTCCTTGACGCATTCGAGCACCGGAGTGGTTCCGCCGGCATCCTTGTAGACGCCGGTGGTGAGGTTGATCTTGGCCTCGGTCGTGTCACGGGCAAAGGCCTCGTTGAGCCCGAGAATGGCATCCGGTGGGGCGGCTTCGAGTTGCTGGAACATCACGGTGTCCTGTGGTCGAGTTTTGAGTCTCATTGTTGGGGTCGCAGAGCGATTGTTCTGACACGGTCTCTGATCGTCAAGTGGCGCCCAATTTCCAGGCCGGGTTGAGTATCTCGTTGCTTGCTCCGGCCGCGTCGTTCAAGATCGGGTGATGTTCGCCAGTGGTCGCAACATTGTCTTCCTGGCTCTGCTCGTCGGTGTCACCGGCGGGTGCGAGCCGGATACCTTCAAGATCGAGACGAGGGTCCGGAGCGATGGGGCAATCGAGAGAGCCATTTGCCAGCCGATGGCGAGTGTTTCCGAGGCTGTCTCCAGGCACGAGGGTTGGCAGAAGACCCGAATTGTCGACAAGCCGACGGGGCAGACGGCGATTCGTGAGTTGAAGCCGCTGGCCGTGGACGCCAGCAACAAGGACAAGGCACATTTTTCGGCCTGGGGTCGGTTTGCTCGGGCTGCTGACATCCCCGATCACTTCGTGTTGCCGGCTGCCGGCCTCGACCGGCGGGGAACACTGCATCGCCGTTACCACCGCCGCGACCTGGGCCTGGTTGTCGAGCACACGTGGAGTGAGACCCTGGCCGATGTTGTCGAACTGGACGATCGACGCCGTGCGCGTGACGAACTGGTCAAGCTCGGTATCGACATGGCCGCCGCAACACTCAAGTACCAGTTCGGAAAGACCTACGACTTTTCGTCCCTGGAGACGTGGTCCCGCACCAACCTGGCGGCATTCGCCGCCGACCTGCTGGACTACGACTTGCAGGTCGCGATTCAACGTCGCGGCCACGATGACAGGCAATTGCAGTCCAGGATCATCATCATCCTGGCCCGGTACGGCCTGAAGATCACCGGTACTGATGGCCGGTTGTTGAAGGAGTGGCCCAAGGATGCGGCCGAGAAGTTCTTCATCCCGTTCGTCCGCCAGTTGCTGAAGAACCACGTCCGCGACTCGTCGGGCAAACCGATCGGTGACGAAGCGATTGCGGAGATCGTGGCCTTCGTGAATCAGGAGAGTGCCCCACCGGCGTGGCAGGCAGTGGTCAAGAAACGATTCGGATCCGAAAAGGCCTTCGATGCCCGGACCAGCCAGTTGGCCACCCGGATCTGGGGGGTCTACCGTCCGCTGTTTGGAATGACTCTCTTCGGTACCAGCCGGCAGTTTGACGCATCGATGAGCCTGCCCGGCCGGGTGGTGGAGACCAACGGGATGATCACGGGCGCGGGAACCGTGGTGTGGAATTTCGCGGCGAGTGAGGCCTTTCCACTCGGATACGAGATGGGCTGCCGGAGCCTGGAGACTCGTGAACAATCTGTGGTGCTGTTGGCCAAGCTGAAACCGGCCGACCGTCTTGGCGTGTTGTTGAAGCTGGTCGACCTGATCGACGGGGACGCCGATCCGTTGGTGGCGGTGTTGAGGAGTTGTGCGACGAAAAAGAGCTGGACGCCGCTGGAGGTCTTTCGTCGTGGACTGGATCCCAAGAAACAGGCCAACGAGGTGAAGCGGCTGAACCGGTTGTACCGGTTGTTGGAGCTTCCGCTGTCCGGATCGGGACGTGCCGCGACCTAGGTCGCCGGCCCCTGCCCGGTTCCCGTGGTCGTTGACTACAATCGCTACATGGCCGGGAATTCGTTCGGACAGGCATTCCGCGTGACGACCGCTGGCGAGAGCCACGGGCCGGGCAACGTCGTGATCATCGACGGTGTTCCGCCGGGGCTGCCGCTTGAGGTGGAGGATCTGCGCGCCGACCTGGCACGGCGGCGTCCGGGGCAGAGTCACATCGTCTCGCAGAGAAAAGAACCCGATGATCCCGAGATCCTCTCGGGCGTCTTCGAAGGGCGCACCACCGGCACCAGCCTGGCGATCCTGATCCGCAATGCCGACCAGCGCAGCGGCGATTACAGTGACATCAAGGACAAGTACCGTCCCGGTCACGCCGACTACAGCTTCGATGCCAAGTACGGTTTCCGCGATTACCGGGGGGGTGGCCGGTCGAGCGCGCGGGAGACTTCGGTGCGGGTGGCCGCCGGGGTGGTGGCCAAGACGTTGTTGGCCGAGTCGTTCGGCGGAGCGGTGTGTGGCTACGTCGTACAGGTGGGAGACGTCCACGCAGAGATTGCCGATCCGGCGGCGGTCGATCCGGCGACGGTTGAAACCCTGGCCGACGGTGAGCCGAATCTGGTGCGTTGTCCGGATCACGAGGCCGCCTCGCGAATGGTGTCATTGATCGAGGCGGTCCGCAAGGAGGGCGATTCGGTGGGGGGAGTGGCCGAAGTGGTGGCGACCGGGATTCCGGCCGGGTTGGGTGAACCGGTCTTTGACAAGATCAAAGCGGACCTCGGCAAGGCATTGCTGAGCCTGCCGGCCGTGCTGGGTGTCGAATACGGAATCGGGTTCGGGTGTGCCTCGATGCGGGGCAGCGAGCACAACGACCTGTTCACCACTGACCCGGAAACGGGAGAAATTACCACCGCCAGCAATCGTCACGGCGGAATGCTCGGCGGCATCACCACCGGTCGGCCGCTCGTGTTGCGGGCGGCGGTCAAGCCGACCAGCAGTCTGCCGAAGGAACAGCCGACGGTCACCTCCGACGGCCAGCAGACCACCATCCAGACCCGTGGTCGCCACGATCCGTGCGTGTTGCCCCGGTTCGTGCCGATGGCCGAGGCGATGGTGGCCATCGTGTTGGCCGATCACTACCTGAGATGGCGCGGTCAGACGGGGGCCATTGGCCGATGAGCTGGACACAGGGCCACTTGCAGTTGCCGTCGCTGTCGCGAGGCTGGCACCTGGTGACCAACGAGGTGGTTTCGGCATTGCCCGAGTTGGCCCAGACCGATTGCGGGGTGTTGCACGTGTTCATCCAGCACACCTCCGCGTCGCTGTCGATCAACGAGAATGCCGATCCCGACGTGCCGAGAGACCTGGAAGCGTCGATCAATGCGATCGCTCCCGAGGACTTCCCGTACCGCCACACGCTCGAGGGGCCCGACGACATGCCGGCCCACGTGAAGAACTCGCTGCTGGGATGTTCACTGACAATCCCGGTGGCCGGTGGGCGACTGGCGCTGGGGACCTGGCAGGGGATCTACCTGGTCGAACACCGGAATCACGCCGGAGGTCGTCGCCTGGTGCTGACGTTGCATGGGGAGTGATCAGCACCGGAATCCGCTATCGTAGGCCGATCAGGGAACCCCACCTTCGGCGAGCTTTCTCACCATGAGAGTCACTCTCGACTACGGCAAGACCGGACTCGACGTCGAGTTGCCCGACGAGAACATTGTCGGGCCGTTGTCCATCCAGCCGCTGGCTCCGTTGTCGGACCCTGTTGCTGCGGTCGCCGAAAAGGTCTCCAGCCCGACCGGCGGGAAGCCACTCGCTGAACTGGCCCGAGGTCGGAGTTCGGCTTGCATCGCCATCTGTGACATCACCCGTCCGGTTCCCAACCAGGTGATTCTCGAATGCCTGCTGCCGACACTGGAGCAGGCGGGTATCCCACGGGACCAGATCCTGATCCTGATCGCCACCGGGATGCATCGGCCCAACGAGGGGGACGAACTGGTCGAGTTGGTGGGGGCGGAGATTGCGGCCAACTACCGTGTGGAGAACCACCACGGGACGATCCGCGACGAGCACTCCTTCCTGGGCGAGTCGCCTCGTGGCGTGCCGGTCTGGATCGACAGCCGGTATGTCGAGGCGGACCTGAAGATCACCACCGGTTTGATCGAGCCACATCTGATGGCCGGATTCTCCGGCGGCCGCAAACTGATCTGTCCGGGATTGGCCGCCCTGGAGACGGTCAAGGTCTGGCACGGGCCGGACTTCATTGAACATCCGAAGGCCGATTGTGGAATCCTGGACGGGAATCCGGTGCACGAGGAGAACACCGCGATCGGACAGATGGCCGGTTGCGACTTCATCGTCAATGTGACGCTGGATGAACAGCGACAAGTCACCGGTGTGGTGGCCGGCGACATGATCGAGGCGTTCCATGAAGGGGTCGAGCTGATCCGCGGGGTGGTGACCGCCGAGGTAGCCGAGGCCTGTGACGTGGTCGTGACCAGTTCGGCCGGTTATCCGCTGGACACCACGTTCTACCAGGCCGTCAAGGGGCTGACCGGGGCACTGCCGATCGTCAAGGAGGGGGGCCGCATCATCATCGCCGCCAGCCTCTCCGAGGGAGTCGGCAGCCCGGAGTTCGAGAGCCTGTTTGCGGAGAACCCGAGCCTGGACGTGTTCATGGAACGGATCCTTGGCAAGGACTATTTCGTGATGGATCAGTGGCAGCTCGAGGAGTTGGCCAAGGTGCTTCGGAAGGCCAAGGTCACGTTTGTCAGCGATGGCCTGACGTCCGAGCGGCTGGGCGAACTGTTCGTCGAGGCGGCCGCGTCGGTCGAGGACGCGGTGGCCGGGGCACTGGAGGACTACGGTCCCGACGCGCAGATCGCGGTCATCCCCAAGGGGCCCTACGTGCTTCCGGTGGTGGCCTGAGCCCGGGGAGCTAGAGCTTCGGTGGCGGGATGGGCTTGGGCGAGGGCTTGCTGGCCGGACGAGGCTTGGGGGGGGGCTGGTACCAGCTGCGGAACGTCGCTCCGAACCGCCGCCCTTCCTCCCATTCGGCCCGCATCGCCCACGGTGTGCCCTCGTGCGTCTCTTTCACCGAGGCCAACTGTTGCAGAGCTTCGCGGTGGTAACTCCTCAACTGGTCGGCGGTGACCCCCAGCGCCTTTTCCTGCTGCACGTCGGGCATCAGGAGCTTATTGGAGCCGTGGCGGATTTCCCAGCGGTTGTGCGGCGGGTTCTTGCGAGGAATCAGCCTGGGCATGTTCTTGCCGAACTGACCCAGCGCGATGCCGTATTCGAACAGTCGGACCCGGTAGGCCATCATCTGGGCGGCCATCAGATCGTAGTTGGCTCGCCACCGCAGCGACGGTTCGGCATCGCGGAGTGGCCGGACCGTCTCGAGTTTCTCATGGGCCAGTGCCATCAACTGCAGGACCCGCGAGATCTGCTGCAGGCGTTTGAGCACGCTGCTGGTTGACTGGATCGGGTTGACGGCAAAGTGCTCGATCTCGGGCACTTCGAGTCCCTTGTTCTGGGGGCTGAACGGGTTCAGCAATGCGATCGACTCACGGATCGCCACGCGGAACTTGCTCGTGGAGACACTGTCGATGTAGGCACGTCTCGCCTCGAGATTTGGCAGGTACTCTCGCATTGTCAGTGCCGCGAACTGCTTCTTCTTGAAGTCGTTGAGGTTCTCTTCCTCGTGCGGCAACTGGAAGAAGATGCCACCGGAGTCACGGGCCAGGCGGACTTGCTCGTAGGGACCAAATCCGCTCATGTGAGAATCGAACCGTCGCCGGAACCCGTCGTAGAGCAACTGCTCGGCCGAGGGAGCCTCGGGACCACGACGAATCGGCAGACGGTGAACGTAGCCGGTCTGCGGGTGCTTCCATCGGACATAGGCGTAGAAATTTCCGAAGACCGATTCCCGTCCCAGGATGTAGATTGGACTCCTGTGCGTCTTGAGCACCGCCAGCGCATTTTCCAGTTGGTCGGCGGCCGGCGGCAGAAACGGGTCGCCATCGTCCCCCGACTCATCGCTGACGACAATCACTGCCACCTTGCGGCCCCTGGCCATCTTGCCGTATTTCTTCATCGCGGCCTGGATCGCAGTGCACATGTTTTCCTTGCCGGTCCGATCGATCGGGATACGGTCGATCGCCTGCATGATCTGGCGAGGGTCGGACGTCGGCTTGGGCGTGTGGACGTGGAATCCGGCTCCAAAACTGGTCACTGCCGACAGCAGGATGTCGCTGTCCTTGGAAGACACGCGACGACGCTTGTTGAGTTTTTCGGCGTCTTCCTGGACCAGCTTCAACTCCTCGTAGACCCTGTGCAATCGACCCTTCAGGTCCTCCTGGTCGTCCTTCATGCTCGCCGATTCGTCGAACATCCAGATCGCGAGAACCTTTTCGGTCCGCATCAGTCGCAGCAGTTCCTGGGTCAACCGGTCCAGGGCTGCCCCGTATCCGGCGACCAGCGCTCCCACTTCGCCGGTGACCTCGGCCTCACCGAGATCCTCACCCAACTGGTCCAGCCCGGGAAGGCTGGTGTCGGCCAGCTTGATCTCGACGTCGGGCTCTTTGACAACCTGGTCGAGTTCGACCTTGGTCTGCTGGGCCAACGGGGCATTGGAACCACCGACCTGCGTTGATTGCACGCTGCCGGCTGTGAAGTTCATTGTCTCGGCGATCTTCTCCGAGTCGTCGAGTTCCTTCTCGAACTCCTCCCGATCACGTTCCTCGTTCTCCATGATCGTTTCGAGGATCGCCGGTGTCTCTCCGAGCAACAGCGGGCGCGTCAGGATCGCCAGGATCCCCATCACCACCAAGTGCACGGTGACGGAGAACAGAAACGACGACGAGCGTCCACGCTTGAAACTCATCTCACTGATCCCCTGTCTGACAGGCTCAGTCGAATCCCGTCCGGCCCGCCCAACTCCACGATGACACAAAAACCGGACTCGTGCAACGTGTTCTCCCTCCGACGTACGCTCGGGCCTGATCGTCACAGGTTTGCATGTGGTCCGGCCAGCCGGTAGCGTCTGTCGATCGATCAACGACCAGCCCGATTCGATTCCTCGAGGACGAACATGAGACGCAGCCGCACACGGGCCCGTTTGGCCAACAACGAGGCCGTGAGGATCTGTTGCCTGGGGCATTTCGTCCCCGCCTTCGTCCGTCATGCGGCCGAATTCGGGTTCGATTGCATCTGGCTGGACTTCGAGCATCGCTGTTGGACCGATCGTGAGATCCAGGCGATTCTGCCCCTGTTCCATCTCTACGATATCGACTGCCTGTTGCGGGTTCCCACCACCGAGAAGACCCGGCTGTACCGTTTCCTGGAGGACGGTGCCACGGGTTTGATGGTCCCTCATGTTTCGACCGTCGAGAAGGCCCGGGAACTGGTGCAGTCGGTCAAGTTCCCGCCGATCGGCAATCGCGGCATCGACGCCGCCGGGCTGGATTGCAACTTCTCACTTCCCGAGCATCTCGAATATGTCCAGGAGGCGAATGACCAGACGGTGCTGGTGGTTCAGATCGAGACACGGGAGGCGGTGGAGAACGTCGAGGCGATCGCTGCGCTGGAGGGTGTGGACGGATTGTTCATCGGGCCCGGTGACCTGGGGATGCGATTGGCACTGGACGAATCGACCGACATGACCGTCGAGAGTGCCACCGAGCGTGTGGCGGCGGCCGCGGCAGCCAATGGCAAGGCGTGGGGCCGACCGGCGGCGACCGAGTTGATGGGACCGTTGTTCGACCAGGGTGCGCGGTTGCTGGCCCACGGCGGTGACTTCGGTGCCATCATGGATCACCTCCGCGAGTGCGGAAGCCACTTCGATGACCTGGCCTCGGCGGGTGCCGCGGGTTGAGGGACGGCCGGGGACCTGCCGGTTTTGCCGTCCAGTCGGATCAACGGGACTGGTAGACTGCCGGGATGACCTCTTTCGACTGTCCCACGTTGACCTATCTCCCATCCGTCCGCTTGGCCCTGCTGTCGGGTCTGCTGCTGCTGGCCGGATGCGGTGAGGACGGCCCGCCGGGCGAGTCGGCAGGAGCGGGGGACCCGACGACGGAACCGGTTCTGTTCGAGGACGCCAATCGCGATCTGGGCGTGGAGTTTTCCCACGATGCTGGTCGCACCGGCCGGTACTTCATGCCCGAGATGGTTCCGCCGGGTGTGGCATTGTTCGACTTCGACCGTGACGGGGACCTGGATCTCTACCTGGTCAACAGCGGATCGCTCGATGACCGCGGCCAGCCTGCTCCCGATTCGAACGTCGCCAACCGTTTGTACCGACAGAATCCGGATGGTCAGTTCGAGGATGTGTCAGGGGCCAGTGGGTTGGCCGACACCGGGTACGGGATGGGGGTGGCCGTGGGGGACCTCAACAACGACGGGTACCCCGACCTGTACCTGAGCAACTTCGGTCCCGACCGCTTGTACCTGAACAACCGCGACGGCACCTTTGTCGATGTCACTGCCGCCGCGGGAATTGACAACTCGGCCTGGACCACCTCGGTGGCCCTGGCCGATTTTGATCGGGACGGTTGGCTGGACCTGTACGTGACCAACTACGTCGATTACCGGGCCGACACCAAGTGCCCGGACAACAGCGGCCGACCGGATTACTGTGGCCCCCATGTCTTTCACGGACAACCAGACCGCCTCTATCGGAATCTCGGCGTTGAACCGGCCGGCGACGACGGGTTGCCAGGTCCGCGTTTTGCCGATGTCAGTGCCACCGCCGGGATCTCCCGGCAGGGCGGCCCCGGCCTGGGAGTGGTTTGTGCCGATTTCGACGATGACGGTTGGCCCGACATCTACGTTGCCAACGATCACGCCGCCAACTTCCTCTGGATCAACGCCCGCGATGGCACATTCCGCGAGGAAGCGTTCTTTCGCGGTGGCGCACTGAGTGCCCAGGGGCGCCCCCAGGCCAGCATGGGAATTGCGTGTGGTGACATCGACGGCAATGGCCGCATCGACCTGTTGTTGACTCATCTCGAGGGCGAGAACAACGCGCTGTACCTGGGCGTCGACGAAACCGGGTTCCGCGAATCGAGTCATCAGGCCGGGTTGGCCATGCCAAGCCTGGGTTTCACTGGCTTCGGTACCCAGTTCCTCGATCTCGACAACGACGGCGATCTGGACCTGCTGGTTGCCAACGGTCGTGTCAGGCGGGTGACTCGCAAGATCGAAAGTTCTCCCGACGAATCGGTTCCGGAGTTCTGGAAAATCTACGCCGAACGGAACCACCTGTTCCTCAATGACGGGGCGGGGAACTTCTCGCAATGTCAGAACCGGAACGATCCGCTGCTGAGTCGAGTCGAGGTGTCACGTGGTCTGGCCACCGGCGATCTCGACAACGACGGTGATCTCGACGTGGTGATCGGCAACACCGCCGGTCCCGTGCGGATCTACCGCAACCAGGCAGCCGATGATCGTCACTGGCTGATCGTCCGGGCCGTGTTGCCCGATCGCGAGGGCCGAATGGCCCTGGGGGCCCGGGTGAAGGTGACTGCCGGAGACACGGCCCGTCTGCGGTTGGTGCAGCCGGCCAGCAGTTACCTGTCGTCGAGTGATCCACGGGTGCATTTCGGGCTGGGCGACGTCGATCGGGTGACATCGATCGAAGTCGACTGGCCCGATGGGACGCACGAGGTCTTTTCGGGTGGAGAGGCCGATCGGATCGTGACCGTATCCAAGGGCACCGGACAGGAATCGAAAAAGTGACCGAGACCACTCGGGAGTTGTCCGGGGTTGATGTCCCCGAGCGGGAACTGGCGGACGGGCC